>NZ_JBFUHO010000040.1:0-70891 GCF_056402355.1 Variovorax sp. P4_B11 | reverse complement strand
GCCGAGGCGCATGCCGCTGAACCGGCGGGCCAGCGGGATGGCGCTGGGCTGGGGGAAGCGTTCCCACTGGCCGTCGCGCACGAAGCGGTCGCCGGCACACAGGTTTCGACATGCGGCGATCAGCAAGCCGATGGCCAGATCGGCCACGTCTTCGGTCAGCGCGCCAAGTGTCGCGGTGACGGGCAGGCCACGTTCCCGGCAGTACGCCAGATCGACGGCGTCGGTGCCGACGCCGTTGACTGCCACGACCCTCAAGCCAGGCAGCTGTTCCAGCATGGCCCGCGAGATGCCGGTGTGCCCGCCGGTGATGACGGCGTCGATGGAGGCGCCGTGTTCGCGCAACCAGGCCTCGCGGTCGCTGGTCTCGAAGTACTTGTGGACGGCGTAGAGCGATGCGAGTTCTTCGTTGATCGCAGGAATCAGGATCGGATTGAGTTGCAGGACCTGGGGCTTCATGCCTGCATGCTAGTTAACGATTGATCGTAGCGTCAATATTGATGTATAAAATCAACATAAATTCTTTGTTCCCCGACCATGGCTTCCTGGATTTCGATGAGCGAGGCATGCGATCTTCTCGGCGTGCAACCGCAAACGGTCTACGCCTACGTGAGCCGCGGCAAGCTCGACGTCATGCCCGATCCGGCCGACACGCGCCGCAGCCTCTACCGCGCCGAGGACGTCACCGGCCTGGCCAAGCGCAAGCAGGCAGGCCGCAAGCACGAGACGCTGGCCGCCAATACGCTGTTCGGCTCGGAGCCCAGCATTCCGACTGCCCTCTGCGCCTTCGTTCGCGGACGTCCGTACTACCGGGGCCAGGATGCCGTGCGCCTCGCCGCATCAGCCACCCTGGAAGATGTGGCTCGGCTGTTGTGGGACGCCGAGCAAGCCGTCGACTTCTCGTGCGCGACGCCGATGCGCTCGGGCCAGCCGGGACGCGCAGCGGCCTTCACCACCTTGGCCAGCCTGGCCGCGTCAGGACATTCCACGCGTGGACGCCTGACCCGGGTGCTGCACAGCGAGGGCCAGGGCCTGGTGGGTCAGTTGGCCAATGCGTTCGGCGCCCAGCCAGGGAAGCAAGCGCTGCACCGGCGCTTTGCACAAGGGTGGAAACAAACGCCCCAGGTTGCTGAGTTGCTGCGGACGGCCATGGTCTTGCTGGTCGACCACGAACTGACCAGTTCAGCGTTCGTGGCACGTATTGCGGCGTCGACAGGCGCCTCGTTGCCGGCCTGCCTGCTGGCCGGATTGACCACGCTCTCGGGCCCCTTGCATGGCGATGCCTCTGGCCGCGTCCAGGCGCTGTTCAGCGAAGTGGAGCGACTGGGCGAGGAGCAGGTGGTGGCCCACTACCTGTCGACCGGTTTGCCATTGCCAGGATTCGGTCACCACCTCTATCCCGACGGCGATCCGCGCGCGGCCGCCTTGCTAGCCTTGTTCGAGCCCCCGGAGGCGATCTCGCGCTTCATCCGGAAGGTGACTAAGCTGACCGGCTTGCAGCCCAACATCGACGTCGCCCTGGCCGCCCTGGTGGCGCAACACCGACTGCCCGCCGATGCGGCCTTCGGCCTGTTCGCAACGGCGCGCAGCGTCGGGCTGTTGGCGCACAGCTTGGAGCAACTCGGCGTGGCGCAAGTGATCCGCCCGCGCGGGCGCTATGTGGGGCCGATGCCGGACTTGGCTCAGGGCATGCGGGCCTGAGCGGAGTGGGCGGCAAGCCTGTTCGCGACGCCCGCTATTCAGCTCCTGGCGGTCACGAAATGCTTCCGGATTCGAAACGAGAGATCGTCGCTCGCGACTCATCGGATCTCTCCTGATGTGTTCAGAGCGAAGGCCAACATCCGCGGGGAGGCGAACGAGCAGCCGCATGGCAATTGGTGCAAGGGGCGCTTGTACCATTGCCCTGGCACCCCCCATTCGCCGGTGCTGAAAGTCCCTGAGAGAGCACGACATGTCTTCCATCGCTGACGAACTGGCCGCGCTGCTGAGCACGGTCCGTAGACCCGGGGACTTCTATGCCGCGGGCGCGACCGAACTGCTGCTGCCCCGTTTGGAAGTCAAAGGCGTCGGTCCGATTGCCCTGCCCTTGTTGCCAACCCAGGCCGAGCAACTCATCGCCGTCGCGGAGCGCGCTCCCTACGGCCGCGGTGGAGAGACCCTGCTCGACACCACTGTCCGGCGCACCTGGCAGATCGGCGCCGATCGGATTCGGATCGAAGGCAAGAGCTGGGCACGGACCCTGGCGGCCGTCGTGGCGCGAGCCACCGCGGGGCTCGGAGTGACCGAACCAGTGGCGGCCGAGTTATACAAGCTCCTGATCTACGATCAGGGCAGTCATTTCGTCAGCCACCGCGACACCGAGAAGGCCCCCGGCATGTTCGCCACGCTCATCATCACGCTGCCCTCACTGCACGCTGGCGGCGAGCTGCTGGTGCGTCACAAGGGCCGCGAAGTGCGGCTGGATGTGCGCTGCGAAGATCCCTCGGAAGTGGCCTTCGCCGCCTTCTATGCCGATTGCGTGCACGAGGTTTTGCCGGTGAGCTTGGGTTGCCGGATGGTGCTGGTCTACAACCTGCTGCGCAAGGGGCGAGGCCGCTTGCCTCTGCCGCCGAACTATGAAACGGAGCAAGCCGGCCTCGAGGCGCTGCTGCAGCGCTGGTCTGCTAGCAAGACAGCGCCTGACGACGATACACCCGAGAAGCTGGTCTTCCCGCTCGAGCACGCCTACACGCCGGCCGAACTGTCGTTTCCGACGCTGAAGGGCGCCGACGCCGCCGCGGCCGCTGTGCTCACCGCGGCGGCCCAGCAGTCCGGCTGCGATCTTCATGTCGCGCTGCTGACAATCGAAGAAAGCGGCTCGGCCGAGCACACCGGCTATTCCCGGTCGCGCCGTTGGGGGAGCGACGATGGTGAAAGCGACGAAGAATTCGAGATCGGCGAAATCATTGACTGCGGTCGGACTCTCTCCAACTGGGGCCGCCCCGATGGCAGCCCGGCGGCAATGAGTCACTTTCCGATCTACGATGCAGAACTTTCCCCGCCCGACGCCTTGGCGGAAATGGAACCCGACGAGCAGTATTTTCAGGAGGCGACCGGCAACGAGGGTGCTTCCTTCGAGCGGACTTACCGTCGGGCGGCGCTGGTGCTGTGGCCAAAGGAGCGACGCCTCGCGGTTCTCAATCAGGCCGGCTTGCCGGTCACCTTGCCTTACTTGGGCGAGTTGGCCGGACGCTGGGTCGCGAGCGGTGACGATCGCGAATCGCCCCTGTGGCGCGAGGCGCATCAACTCTCCGGCCACGTGCTGCGCACCTGGCGCAAGGCCACCTACTATTCGCAGCGGGACGGCGAGAGTGAAGGCGCCAGAATGCTCGCGTTGATGGCCCGATTGAAGGACACAGAGCGCATCGATGCGATCATGGTCGACATCATCGCCGCGGGCGGCCATGGCAAGAGCGACAACGAGGCGGTGCTGATGGCCCTGGGCCTGCTGCCCGCGCGGCGAGCCGGAGAATTGATCGAGCGCATCGTCGCCTCCAACGCCGAGATGTGCCTTCGCAGCTGCGCTGACTTGCTGGCTCGCAGCGCGCGGGTCGACTCGCTGGCAGACGGCCTCGTCCCTGCCGGGAAGGCCTTGGTCCAGGCTCTGCCGGGCGATCCGGCGCAAGTGCTGCAGGCTGGTTTTGCATGGCAGAGGCAGCACATCGATGTCGGCTTTGTCGTCGACACCGTGTCGGCGCTTTCGCGGATCGACTCGAAGCTGGCGGACTCCACGGTGAGTCATCTCCTGGCTTGGCCGAAGACCTATGGCATGGACGCTGTCATCCTGCCTGCCGTCCGTCAATTGACGGAGAAGACCGAAACCCGGACGCTCGCGGCCGTTCAGCGATTGCGCACCGTCTGCCTGGAACATCTCCGCGCGCGAATAGCGCTTGCCCTCGAAGCACCCGGCGATTGGACTCGCGCTGGCGCGCCCGGTTGCCAATGTCGCCGCTGCGGTGAACTGAGCCAGTTCCTGGTCAATCCCAGCCAGCGGATCTGGGCCTTCAAGGCAGCTGAATCGGATCGCCGGCATGTAGAGGAAACGATCCGACGCGACGGGTGCGACGTGGACTGCGCGACCGACAAACGCGGGCGCCCGTACAGCCTGGTGTGCACCAAGAACCAGGCCAGCTATGACAGACGGGCGGGGCAACGCAAGCAGGATCTGGAGGATCTGGCTCTGTTGCAATAGCAGCGCGTGCGAAGCCGTGCCGTGGGCTGCCGATCAGAATGCCAGGGAGTTGAACTGGTCTGCTGCGGACGAGGCTTGGCTGTCCTTTGCAGAAAGGAGAGCATCTCATTCCTCTAGGCGTTCGCGGGCGGGCGCGGGTAACACAGTGGCGCTGCACGCGCCGAAGCCGATGCGCCGCGCGCCACCACGCTCGCAGAAGCCGCGCAGGGTGCCACCCGACGCATGCGTGCACCCTCGCCCGCGAAGCGCTTGTTGAACCAGCGGACGATCGCACTGCCTGGTTGCAGGCGCAACCAGCCCCATGCCAGTTCCACCAGCAGAGTTCGGGCCCTTCGGTTGCCAGCCTTGCTGATGCCCTGTTCGATCTGGCTATCGCCACTGGCATACGGTGTGGGTGCCAGGCCCAGGCAGCCAGCGAGTTCCCGTCGGTTGGCGAACCGACGCCAGCCAAATATCTCGTGCACGAGCACCCAGGCTCCCTGCTCACCGATCCCGCATAGGCGCATCAGCTGCGCGACCATCGGCTTTTCTCGCTGTTGAAGCGCGTTGCGGCGTGCAGCCTCGATCTGGAGAACTTGCTCCTTGACGAGCTGCAGCCGTGCGAGTTCACGCTCGATCTCCGCGCACAGCTTTCTGCCCAACTGTCCGCCGTGTTGCGCCCACCAAGTGGACCAGTCGCGGCCGCCGATGTGCACGCGTGGGCGCAGGTCGTGACCCTGCCTCGTTTCCACGTACACCAAGTCACGCAGCCAGGAGGCTGAGTTCCCTTTCGACAGGGGCAAGGTATCCGATCGCCGTGTGCATGCGCACGCGGTTGTAGAAGCCCTCGATCAAGTCCACGATGTCCAGGCGAGCCTGCGCCCGAGTGTCGTAGCGTACCTGGTAGATCCTCTCGACTTTCAGCGTCTTGAAGAAACTCTCCATGGCCGCGTTGTCCCAGCAGTCTGCCTTCCTGCTCATCGACATCGTGATGGCGAAGTCCGCCGCCAGCCGCCGGTACTCGTGGCTTGCGTATTGGCTTCCACGATCCGTGTGTACAAGCAGCCCGGCGCCCGGCTTTCTCTGCCAGTATGCCGACCTCAGTGCCGCACAGACCAGTTTCGCATCGATCGTCTCGGACATCGACCAACCCACGATCCGGCGGCTCGCCAAGTCCATCACCGCGGCCAGGTAGAGCCAGCCCTCGTCGGTTGCAACATACGTGATGTCGGGCACCCAGGCCCGGTTCGGCTGCCAGCCATCGAAGCGACGATCCAGGAGGTTGGGTGCCACCGGCAAGCGATGCCTCGAGTCGGTGGTGACCACCCATGCCCGCCGATACACCGGACGCAGCCCTGGACGCTTGAGGCTTCGGCGCACCCGCTCAGCGCTCACGCGCTCGCCTTCTTGGCGAAGCTGCTGCGTGATGCGGGGGCGGCCATAGCTGCCTCGACTGTCGCGGTGTGCGACCCGAACTTTGGCATCCAGAGCCTTGTTCGCCAGGGCCCGAGCACTGGGCGCTCGCACGCGCCACTGGCAGTATCCCGTGCGGGACACCGACAGCACCCGGCGCAGCCGGCTGTTCTCCGCCTCCAGTTCGCTCACCGGGCGACGCATGGGCACTGCTGCAGTACCTCCAATGGCTTCGGGCGCTGCAATGCCTGTCGCCGCTCGCCGCCGCTTCCAGTTGCCCACCGTCGCCACCGGCACGCCCAGCCGGCGTGCCGCTTCGTGGCTGCCGACCGATTCCGCCAGCCTGATCGCTTCGACCTTGAATTCAGCCGTGTACTGCCGTTTCGGCAGCTTGCTATCTCGCATCTCGATTCTCCATACAGCTCAAGTTTCCAACTTTCTTGCTGTACGTGAAACCGAGGCAGGGTCAAGGACCATCGCTTGGCAGATGCTGGTGACCTCGCCTTCGCAAGAGCTCAGGACCTGCGGGACTTCGCGCTTGAATGCTTCGGGCGACTTTGCCATCGTCACGCCTCGTTCACCCGGCAAACCTCTAGCCTGGTTGGTCAATGCGGTGCGCTGACGGATCAGCAGATCGCGCACCCGATGCACGGCTTGCATGTCCTGCTGCTCGACCGACTTCACGGTCACGAAGTTCATCGTCGGGCGGCTGGCAGCCTCGACGATGGCCTGCGCATCGTTGCGATCGTTCTTGTTGGTCTTCACGAATGGTGCGACGAATTGCGGGCTGATCAAACGCACCTCAATGCCCATGTCCCGAAAGCATCGGGCCCAGTGATGCGCCGAGCTGCACGCCTCCATCGCCACGATGCGCGGACGCAATGAGCGCACCGCCTCCACGAAGCCGTTGCGAGTGACCTTGGAGCGATGCAAGGCGTGGCCGGCTCTGTCTGCGCCATGAAGCTGAAACACGCGCTTGGCCAAGGTCAATACCCAGAATGTCGATGTCCATCGCAGACCTCCGATGCCAAAGTGGTTGATGAGCCGCTCAGTTTCCTATAGGGCGGCGCAGGGTCCATCTCATTCACTTTGGCATTGGGCGGCCTCCTCACTTCTGGCGGTTTCATGGACTTCGAATACCTATGAAAACGCTCCGTGATGCGGGGCCGCCTACCTGTTTGCTTGCGAAATATCCAGGCTAGCCTGCCTGGTGGCGGTTGTCCCACCGGGCCCGGAAAACATCCTGGCGATCAGCCGCGGCCTGAGCCAGAGGATGGTCGCATGCATATCGTTCGTGGGCGCCGACCTCGGCATCATGTTCTACACGGTCGCCGCGACGCTCGGCCTGTCGCTGATCAATCAGGCGTCGCCGGTCGCCTTCTGGGATGTAGAAAATCCGTCTCGAGCCCTCGTCAGTCCTCCTGGACCACGGTGTTACGCAAGAGTCCGACCGACGAAATCTCGACCTCTACCCGGTCGTTCGGCTTGAGCCACAGCGGCGGATTGCGCTTGACGCCGACACCGCCCGGCGTGCCGGTCACGATCACATCGCCCGGATTCAGCGTCATGAAGGTCGAGACATAGGCGATCAGCGTTGGAATCGGAAAAATCATCTGATCCGTCGTCGCATGCTGGACGACCACGTCATTGACGCGGGTCCAGAGTTCGACGGTGCGGTCATCGGGCAGCTCGTCGAGCGTCACGAGGAATGGACCGAAACCGGCCGTCTTCGAGAAGTTCTTGCCCGGTCCGAACTGGCGGGTGTGGTGCTGGAAGTCACGCACGCTGCCGTCGTTGAAGCACGAGACGCCTGCCACGTGGTCCCAGGCATCGGCTTCGGCGATGCGGCGTCCGGCCTTGCCGATCACGACGGCCAGTTCGCCTTCGTAGTCCAACTGCGTGGACTCGGGCGGGCGGACCAGCGTATCGCCGGAGCCCTGCAGCGATTCGGGATGGCGGAAGAAGATCGACGGGTGCTCGGTCGGGTCGCGTTGCGTCTCGACCCGATGCTCCTCGTAGTTGTGCCCGACGCAGGCGATGACGGCCGGTTGCGGAATGACCGGCAGCAGCCTGACGTCAGCGAGGCGATGGTCCGCCTTGGCGTTTGCATACTCGCCGGCCAGCGCCTGCATCTGTCCGGTGGCGATCAAGGCCTTCAAATCCGACGCATGGCCGCCGAGGCGTCGGCCGAGATCGACGATTTCGTCGCCGCGAAGAAGACCGTACGAAGCGCGGCCTTCGATTTCAAAGCTGAGGAATTTCATGGTTTGCCTTTGTGAATGGACGAGGTGAATCGAAGCCGGTTCAATGCTCGGCAACAAGGACGGTTTCAAGAATTCGAGGGTTCGCGGGTTCAGAGTTCGAAGCGCTCCGCGCCGATTTGCCCAGCTCGATCCCGTCAATGAAGCGATAGCCGTATCTGTCGGGCCGCACGACGATTGCCACGGCGCCGCATCGGTCGAGGACGGCGCCGAGCTCTCCGCTGACGTCCCTGGCGATCTCGATGTCACTCGAACCGCCGCCAAGAAAATCGTCGTCGCGATGTACGAGCGCCAGGGTCCGGCCCGGCATGCCCGCCGGCAACAGCCGATACGCGGCGGCCCGGAACGCCGGGGAGTCGTAACCGATGACTGCAAAGCCGTCGCCCAGCAACTCGTCGAACCGGAGCAGTCCACGTTCGCGATGCTCTACCAGCGGCTGCGGAAGCAGCTCCGATCGCGGCTGCTGACGCGAAGGCTGGAAGTAGCCGGCCTGCAGTTGCGGCTTGGGCTTGAAGCGCAACTGCAGGATGTAGTCGCGGCAGGCCGGCACCAGGCAGGCGAGCCGCAGGGCGGCCTGCGTCAATGCCGCGCCGGGCAATGTCTTGGGCTGCATGAAGGAGCCAATGCGCAGCGCCATGCGAATCAATGCGGTCGCGTGCGGGCGGCGCTCCTTCTCGTAGCTGTCGATCAGGTCTGCGCTTGCGCCCCAACGCGTGACCGCGGCCAGCTTCCATGCGAGGTTGGTGGCGTCGCGGATGCCGCTGTTCAAGCCCTGTCCGGCGAACGGCGGCGTCAGGTGGGCCGCATCGCCGGCGAGCAGCACGCGGCGTTCCTTCCATCGCGTCGCCACCCTGGCGTGAAAGCCGTAGATCGCCTTGCGCACGAGCGGAAGTTGCGCATCCTCGGGAACGCGATGGGCGATCCATGAGCGGAAGATCTTTTCGTCGAGCACATCCTCGTCGCGGTCGCCAGGACGCAGCATGAATTCATAGCGCACGGAAGCCTGCGGACCCGGAAGACGGATGGCGGGCCGGCGCGGGTCGCAGTAGGTGCGCGTGTGCCGCAGCGGCATCGTGCGCTCGGCCAGGTCGACGATGAGCCAGCGCTCGGGGAAGGTGTTGCCGTCCAGCTTGATGCCGCAAAGCTCGCGAACCGGGCTGCGTCCGCCATCGCATGCGACCAGCCAGGATGCCGTGATGACCTGATGAACGCCATCGGCCGCCTTCACCGTGCATTGCACGTCGCCCGAATTCTGCTCGAACGACACGAGTTCGTGGCCGAAGCGCATGTCGATGTGCTCGAAACGCGCGAGCCCTTCATGCAAGGTGCGCACGAGCATGGGCTGGCGGAAGGCATTGCGTTTTGCGTAGCCATATTCCTGGCGCGTCGGCTGGATGGCGGCGAACGGCTTGCCGCGCCAGTCGATGTACTGGACGCCATACCCTTGCACCACGTCCTTCAGCACCTGTGCGACGAGGCCGGCGCCTTGCATGGTGCGCAGGCTCTCGTCGTCCAGCGTGACCGCTCGGGGTTCGCCTTCGAGGCCGGCGTTGCGCTCGATGACCAGGGTCCGAACGCCCTGCACACCGAGGAGGTTGGCCAGCGTCAGCCCGACCGGGCCGGCGCCGACGATGACGACGTCGTATGCCTGAACTTGACTCATGTCGTGTCTCCTTGAATTCGGGCTCAGCTGCGCATCAGCGCGACGCCCCATCGGTTGAGGGTCTGCGGCCGGTGTGGCCAGACGCCGCAGGGACGGTTGGGCGCGCAGACTTCGAGATCGGACGAGATTTCCGCCAGGTTGCCGTCAGGGTCCTTCACCATCAGGAAGGTGTCGTTGCCCGGCCCGTGGCGGCCGACGCCCCAGGCCAGGTCGACGCCGACTTCGGCCATGTGGTCGGCCCATTCGCGCAGTTCCTGCCACCCGGCCGCCTCGCAGGAGAAATGATCGAAGCGGATCGCCGGGGCCCTGAAGATCGCCATCGAATGGTGTTCGGCATCCGTGCGCAGGAAGGCGGCCGTGAGTTCACCGCGTTCGTCCAGCACCCGGTCCGACAGGACGAACCCGAGCGTGCCGACGTAGTAGTCCATGAGGACCGCAGGCGTCGGTGAACGCACGCCGAAGTGCTGCAGGCGGGCTTCGAGCGCTCCAGGGGCGCGCGCGATGCGATCGACCCCGGTCGGCGGAAGAAAGTGGATCAAGCGACCTTCGGGGTCGCGCAGCGTGAAGCCGTCTGGTTCGTCTGCGACAAGGGGTACGCCGCGCGAGGCCAACATCGCACGATGCGCTTCGAATTTTGACCGCTGGGCGAAGCGAAAGCTCGCACGACGCAGCTGACCGCCTTCGCCAGGCACGAGCACGACTTCGCGGCGAAGTGCGGCGCAGGCGATGGCGCCGTCTACGCTCGACGGTGTCAGGCCGAAGGTCGAGGCATAGAACGAGGCCGAAGCCTGTGGGTCATTGGCGAATATTTCGAGTTGGGCGAGCGAGGCTCCGATTTCCATGATGTGCTCCTGTGACTTTGAGTTGAATGAGCGGAAAGACGCTATCGATCAATGCAGCGCAACGGCGGCACCGCGGTCTTCCTGGATGACGAGTTGCGACCGGCGATACAGCATCCCGGCCGCAGCGATGGCCGCCGGAACCGCCAAGAGACTGAACAGGTTGCCCGTCGACAAGCCCATGGCGAGCAGGGGGCCGCCGATCAGCGATCCGGTGATGCCTCCGCAGCGGCCGATGCCGAGCATCCAGCTGGCACCGGTCGCGCGCATTGCCGTCGGGTAGCTCATGGGTGCCAGCGCGTTCATGCCCGTTTGCGCGCCGCTGAGGAAGAGGCCGCTGAGCAGAAGCACCATCGAGAACAGCCCCGGAGCGATCGAGATGAACCCCAGCGTCAGCACGCAGGCTGCGCCGATCGCATACGAAAGCCCCACGACCAGCCGGCGGTCGACGCGATCCATGACCCAGCCGATGCCGACGGAGCCGATCGAGCCACCGATCTGAAAAATCCCTGTGATCAAGGCGGCGCGTTCGATCGAGAAACCGGCGTCGCGCATCAGCGTCGGCAACCAGCCCGTCAGCAGGTAGATGATCAGCAGGCCCATGAAATAGGTGAGCCACAGGCGCGACGTCAACGCGGAGAATCCGACGGAGAACAGTCTGCGCACCGAACGCCGAGCTTCGACGCGCGGCTCGGCCAGCACGAAGGAGGACTGTGCGGAGAGGGTGGTACCGCCAATGCGCGACAGCGTCCGGGCGATGCGCTTGCCCTGTCCACCGCGCAGCACCAGGAAGCGAACAGATTCTGGCAGTACGCTGATCAGCAAAGGCACCAGCAGCAGTGGCAGGACGCCGCCCACGATGAGCACCGAACGCCAGCCGAGGTTCGGGATCAGCCACGAGGCCGCGAAGCCGCCGAGTCCAGAGCCCAACGTAAAGCCTGTGAACATCAACGTGAGCAGGAAGGCCTTGGAGCGCGCTGGAACGTACTCCGACACCAATGTGGTGGTGTTGGGCATTGCGGCGCCAAGTCCGAGCC
Organism: Variovorax sp. P4_B11; assembly: GCF_056402355.1. Classification (NCBI taxonomy): domain Bacteria; kingdom Pseudomonadati; phylum Pseudomonadota; class Betaproteobacteria; order Burkholderiales; family Comamonadaceae; genus Variovorax; species Variovorax sp. P4_B11. The sequence goes on along the minus strand of NZ_JBFUHO010000040.1, from coordinate 59,471 downwards.
CGGTCAGGAAGCGCAGCACCGTCAGTTCGACCGCGTTGTGGGCGTAGCCGCACAGCACGCTGAAGCCGCCGAACGCGATCACCGATGCCACCAGCACCGCCTTGCGCCCGATGCGGTCCGAGATCGGGCCGCCGAGCAGCGCGCCAGCCGCCAGGCCGAACATCGCGGCGCTGAGCACGGGGCCGAACAAGGCCTTTGCCAAGCCCCATTCGCTCATGATCGACGGCGCGACGAAGCCGATGGCGGCGGTGTCCCAACCGTCGAGCAGGACGATCAGGAAGCACAGGGCCAGGATGCGCCACTGCAGGCCCGAGATGGGGCGATCGTCGATGAATCTGGCCACGTTGATCGGGCCTGCGGACTGTTCCATGCGTGTCTCCTGGTGTGCTTTCGAGGAGACGAAGGATCGTCCGGGTCGCGGATCGAATCAAAGAGCTTTCTCAATTTTTGAGAAAATGCCGCACCATATAGGTAATAACCCCTTGGAGCGAGCAGATGACGAAGACCGGCAACGTCCTCCAGGTGCTACGGCTTTTTTCCGAGCAGCGACATCAGATCCGCGTCGAGGACATCGCCACGATGCTGAAGGTCTCCAGCGCCACTGCCTATCGCTATGTCGCGGATCTGGAGCAGGCGGGGTTCGTCGAAGGCGCCGCGCCGGGCCAATACGTCCTGGGGCCGACGATCGTCGAGCTGGACCGTCAGATCCGCATGCACGACCCGTTGATCGGCAGCGCATCGGACATCTTGCGGACGTTGTCCGAACGTACCGGCGGCACCACCATCCTGGCGCGTCTGCATGGGCGTAAGGTCGTCTGCGTCGACCAGGTCCCGGGGCGGCACGGTCCCCGATCCGTCAGTTACGAGCGCGGACGCGCCATGCCGCTATATCGGGGCGCGACGTCGACCGCCATCCTCGCGCAGATGGACCGTGACACGCTGCGCGACATCGCCATGAAGGATGCCGCAGTCCTGAAGAGGGCGGGACTCCCGTCCGCGCCTGATGCACTGCTGGAGTACCTGCGCGCGTTAAGAGACCAGGATGTCGTGTACACCGAAGGCGCGGTCGACATCGAGGCCATGGGATGGGCCATCGCGATCCGGCACGGAAATCATCTGCTTGGCAGCATGAGCGTCGTTCTGTCCCGCAACGCGCCGGATGTGGCGCCCCAACGCATTGCGGATCAGTTGCGCCGTGCGGCACTGCGCGTCCAGGGGCGGCTCGACACGGTGCGCGAAAAGTAGTAAGCATCCGCGAGGATGGCTAGCGAAAGGAACTCAGCCCTGATGATGCCGACGGCGTCCGCCCACTGGGCCTCGCGCAACGGCTCCGGGCGCCTGCGTGTCGGATGTCGGCTTGGATCTGAAGCGATCATAGAAAGCGGATGGGCGGCCGGCGGTCCTGGGTCGACAGCTCTAGTCTAGCTAGTTTGAGGTCAAGGCTCGAACGCGTGCTTCAGTCCAGACGCTGGTGCTAACGGACGTTGCCACCGGCTGGACGGAGCGCGTGCCGGCGCTGACGCGCGACAGCACCCTGGTCATCGATGCCATCGCCAGGGCACGCGCGCTGTTCCCATTCCCGATGCGCGGCGTGGACTTCGACAACGACAGCGTCTTCATGAACGAGCGCGTGGTGGGATGGTGTCGGGCGCAGGGACTCGAGGTCACGCGAGCTCGTGCCTATCGCAAGAACGATCAAGCCTGGGTCGAGCAGAAGAATGGGGCGATCGTGCGCAGATTGGTTGGCTATGGGCGCTTCGAAAGCTTGGAGTCCCTGCGCGCACTGACCAGGTTGTACGCCGCGGCCCGCATCCACGCGAACGTATTGCAACCGTCGTTCAAGCTGCGCAGCAAGTCGCGCATCGGCGCTAAGGTCGTCAAGCGATACCACCCGCCTGTGCCGCCGGCCAACCGTGCGCTTGCACATGGTGCGATCGGCGCGGAGCCCAAGAGCAGGTTGACGCAAATGCTGGCAACGGCCGACCCCGTCGTACTTCTGAGCGAGATCCGGTCTGCTCAGGAGGACCTGGGACGCCGGGTAGACCAACGCGGGGTGGCCGGGGCGCGTGGAAGCGCCGACGAAATCATCAACGTCGCCGTTCCTGTGACGTCCACCCAAAGCGGAGAGCAGCGAGCGATTCATCGTCGACCCTATCGGCGACTCAAGCCCGTGCCACGAAAGCCGCGCATGTTGGACGCCTATGAAGACCAAACACGCCGCTGGCTGCAGCGGCAACCCGGAATGACGGCCGTGGAGATCCTCGACCGGCTACGAGAACTTGCACCCGCAGGAACGTTCACGGACACGCACTTGAGAACGGTTCAACGTGCACTCGCAACATGGCGTGCAGATGCGATCCGACAGTGGATCGATTAATGCCGCGTAGAGACGCAAACGAGTACATCTCCCTCGGCAAAGGCAGCGGCGGCCTAAAAGTGGGCCAGGCGCTGCGCGCCTGGCAACAGATAAATAAAAAAGCTATTCGGGACAAACGGCCGTGGACAACGCTTCGCGTTGACCACCGCCTGAGCCTGCGCCGAACACATGATCGCTGCAGCAAGGAACAACACCGAACTTCACGCGCTCGGTCGAGGTGTCCTTCAACCCCAGCGGCTCCTATATGCCGGAAACCCAGTGGCTCCATTACGGCGGAAACCCACTGGCTCCATTACGCCGAAAACGAACTGGCTCCTATGTGCCGGAAGGTGACATGGGGGGAGGACTTTTCGGCGCACTCACTGCGCTCGGGCTTCGTAACGGAAGCCGGGCGGCAGAACATGCCGCTGCAGGAGACGATGGCGATGACGGGGCATCGCAGCACGGACACGGTGGCGGGGTATTTCCGGGCGGGTGCGGCTCAAGTGAGCGCGGTGGCCCGGATGATGGATTCGGGAGAGCGCGGGCCCCATGAAGCCTGAAACCGATCGGGGAGTACCCGCCTTCGGCGTTCCTTGGATCGAGATCCGTCTTCTCTGTGCTTTCCCAATACGGCCTCAGAGAGACTCAAGCCTCGCTGGGCGCCCGGCTCAACTCGTTGTTCGCAGTCACCAGTTTGCGCAGCATGCGCATGAATTCGTCCCGCTCGACCGCGGACAGTGGTTTCAGGATGCGTTGCTGGGCCTTCAACATGTCGGGCTCTACCGCTTGCAGTACTTCCTGCCCCTGTTCGGTCAGGCCGAGTAGCCGAACGCGCCGGTCCTCCGGTGAGGCCGTGCGCTGCATCAGGCCACGCGTCTCCAGGCGGTCGATGACGCCGGCGGTCGTGGAAGTGTCGAGCCCGATCGAGCGCGCCAGCGTGCGCTGATCGACGCCCGGCGTCAGGCCAACTTTGCTAAGCGCCGCGTATTGCACCGGCGTAAGGCCATGCGCCTCGGTCTCCTGCAGGAAGATGGCCACCGCAATCTGTTGCAGGCGGCGGATGTAGTGGCCCGGCAGTTCATCCAGGTCCAGGGTTGTCGTCGTCTCAGTCTTCATTCGTCTCCTGACTTAAGGGTTCACCCTAATATTTGGCCATTCAGTCTATCACTACACTTACGCTCAGTGTACTGATGATAAGCACACAAACATAAGGAGATGACAGGTGAACGCAATGCAATCGGGCCTTCCCGTACTGGTGGCCGGTGGTGGGATCGGTGGCCTGGCTGCCGCGCTGGCGCTGACGCGCCGCGGTCTTTCGGTCAAGGTGCTTGAACAGGCACCTCAACTCGGCGAGATCGGCGCCGGCATCCAACTCGGCCCGAACGCCTTTGCCGCCTTCGACGCCCTGGGTATCGGCGAGAAGGCGCGCGCCCGCGCCGTCTACACCGACGAGATGGTGATGCACGATGCGCTGGACGCCACCCTGGTCGGGCGCATCCCCACTGGCGCCGCCTTCCGCGAACGCTTCGGCAATCCCTACGCGGTGATCCACCGGGCCGACGTCCACATGTCGCTGCTGGAAGGCGCGCAGGAATCCGACCGCATCCAGGTGCTGACCTCGACCACGGTGCAGCGCATCGACCAGGACGAGCACGGCGTCACGGTGCACGACACCAAGGGCGGCGAGCACCGCGGCTGCGCGTTGATCGGCGCCGATGGCGTCAAGTCGGCAGTGCGCCGTCAGTACGTGGGGGACGAGGCGCGCGTCTCGGGCCATGTGGTCTACCGCGCGGTGGTGGACAAGAAGGACTTCCCGCAAGACTTGCAGTGGAACGCCGCCAGCATCTGGGTGGGGCCGAACTGCCACCTGGTGCATTACCCGCTGCGCGGCGGCGAACAGTACAACGTGGTCGTCACCTTCCACAGTCGTGATCAGGAAGAGTGGAGCGTGCGAGAGGGCAGCCGCGAAGAGGTGCAGAGCTACTTCGAGGGCATCTGCGCCGAGGCGCGTCAACTCATCGACCTGCCCAAGGACTGGAAACGCTGGGCCACCGCCGACCGCGAGCCCATCGGCCAGTGGACGTTCGGCCGCGCCACGCTGCTGGGCGACGCTGCTCACCCGACGCTGCAATACCTGGCCCAGGGCGCCTGCATGGCGCTGGAAGACGCCGTGACGCTGGGCGAAGCGCTGCGAGTGCACGACAACGACTTCGTACGCGCCTTCGCGCACTACCAGCGCTCGCGTGTCGCCCGCACCGCGCGCATCGTGCTGTCGGCGCGCGAGATGGGCCGCATTTTCCACGCCAAGGGCGTCGAACGTCTGGTTCGCAACGAACTGTGGAAGGGCCGTTCGCAGGACCGCTTCTACGACGCCATGGAATGGCTCTACGGCTGGAAGGTCGAGAACTGCCTGGCCGCCTGACCCCTTGGACCACGGAACACCACCATGAACGAACTCGGACGACTCGAAGACCTGCCCGCCGACTACCGCGAAGCGCTGACGAAGCAGAACCTGGTGCCGCTGTGGCCCAGCCTGCGCGCCGTGCTGCCGCCGGGCAAGCCTCAGCCACGCACACGCGCCACCCATTGGTCCTACGAAGCACTGCGCCCGCTGCTGTTGCAGGCGGGCGAGCTGACGCCGATCGAAAAGGCCGAGCGCCGCGTGCTGGTGCTCGCCAACCCCGGCCACGGCCTGGAGAAGATGCAGGCCAGCGCCGCGATGTACCTGGGCATGCAGTTGCTGCTGCCCGGAGAATGGGCGCCGGCCCACCGCCACACGCCGAATGCCGTGCGCATGGTCGTCGAGGGCGAAGGCGCGTGGTCCACGGTCGACGGCGAGAAGTGCCCCATGCACCGTGGCGACCTCATCCTGACGCCCACCGGCCTGTGGCACGAGCATGGCCACGACGGCGATGAACCCGTGGTCTGGCTGGACGTGCTGGACCTGCCGCTGGTGTACTACATGGAGGCGAGCTACCACGTCGATGGCGGCCGCCAGAGCGTCAGCCCGCACCATGGCGAGCGTGCCTATGCACGCGGCGGCGTGGTACCGACCCCCGTGTTCGAGCGCTCGCGCAAGGCCTACCCGATGCTGCGCTACCCCTGGGCGGACGCCCGCGCGGCACTGGAATCGCTGGCCGCCGACCAGCCAGGGCTGGAAGCCGTACAGGTCACCTATGTCAATCCCGAGACCGGCGGTGACGCCGAGAACATCCTCGGCTTCTACGCGCTGATGCTGCGCCCTGGCCAGACGCTGAAGCTGCCGGTGCGCAGTCCGGCCGCCGTGTTCCACGTCATCGAGGGCGGTGCCACGGTGGAGGTCGAAGACCAGCGCTTCGAGCTCGCCTCGGCCGACACTTGCTGCGCCCCCGGCTACTCCGCGGTGGCGCTTGCCAATGCATCGAGCATCCGGCCCGCCTTCCTCTTCATCGCCGACGAGACGCCACTGCACCAGAAGCTGGGCGTCTTCGAAATCCGAACCTGAATTCAGCGAACTCAAGAAAGCACACCATGACCACCCGCTACCTCTGGACCCCGCCGCCCGTTTACTCGCTGCCGGTGCGCGGCAGCGACCAGCGCCTGCCCGTCAATCGCCTGTTCTTCGTCGGCCGCAACTACCACGCGCATGCAGTCGAGATGGGCCGGCCCGTCGACAAGAGCGTCGAGCGGCCTTTCTACTTCACCAAGTCACCGTCGACGCTGGTCGAATCCGGCGCCACCGTGGCCTACCCGCCCGAGACGCAGAACTACCACCACGAGATGGAACTGGTGGTTGCCATCGGCAAGCCGGGCTTTCGTGTCCAGCAATCCGATGCCGCGGCGCTCATCTATGGCTACGCCTGCGGCCTGGACATGACGCGCCGAGATCTGCAACTGGTGGCCCGCGACAAGGGCCGGCCCTGGGACCTGGGTAAGGATGTCGAGCAATCCTCGGTGGTGGCCGAGATCGTGCCCATGACAGGCCAAGTGATCAGTCAGGGCGAGCTCGCGCTGACCGTCAACGGCGAGCCGCGCCAGAAATCGGACATCGACAAGTTGATCTGGAGCATCCCCGAGTTGATCGCCGACCTGTCGCTCTTCTACCACCTGCAACCCGGTGACCTCATCTTCACCGGCACGCCCGAAGGTGTCGGCGCGCTGCAACCCGGCGACCGCGTCGACGGCCGCATCGAGGGCGTGGGCGAGATCGTGCTGCACGTCGGCGCCGCCGAGTAGGCACCCCCGCCCGACATTCCATCCCGGAGACAAGACATGACATCGCCCCAACCGCCGAGCGCCGAAGCCCGGCGCCTGAGCACCGTGATCTGGATCGTGGCCTTGGCCACGGTAGGACTCATCTTCGACGGCTACGACCTGGTGGTCTACGGCGCGGTCGTCTCGACCTTTCTGCGCGACCCGACGCAGATTGGCAACGTCTCCCCGGCCATTGCCGGGCTGTTGGGCAGCTACGCGCTGGTCGGCGTGATGGCGGGCGCGCTGCTCGCCGGCGCCGTCGGCGACATTCTCGGACGCCGCAAGGTCATGCTGATGTCGTACACATGGTTTTCGGTCGGCATGGGGTTCACCGCGATGGCCACCACGGCTTCCGCCTTCGGCTGGCTGCGCTTCGCCACCGGCCTGGGCATCGGTTCGCTGGTGGCCACCACTGCGGCGCTGGTGTCCGAGTACGCGCCCGCGGGCAAGAAGAACCTGATCAACGCCATCACCAACGGCGGCATCCCGCTGGGCAGCCTGCTGGCGGCCTTGCTGGCCATCGTGCTGATGCAGCACATCGGCTGGCGCGGCATGTTCTGGATCGGCGCGCTGCCCATCGTCACGCTGTTGCCGCTGGCGTACGTCAAGATGCCCGAATCGGTGGCCTGGCTGGCGTCACGCGGCCGCATGGACGAGGCTCGCAGGATGTCCGAGCGCACCGGCGTGCCCATGCCCGAACCGGTGTCCGTCAAGCCCGGTGCGTCCACCCCTGTCGGCGTCGGCAAGGTCGGCTTCGCCGGACTCTTCAGCGCGCATTACCTGTTCCCGACCATCGTGCTCGGCCTGATGAGCGCCACCGGTCTGGTCCTCGTGTATTCCCTCAACACCTGGTTGCCCGAGATCATGTTGCGCGCCGGTTTCAACGCCAAGGGCTCGCTGTCATTCCTGGCGGTGCTGAACGGCGGTTCGCTGTTCGGCGCACTCGCGGCGTCACGGGCGGCGGACCGCTACGGGCCCAAGCCGGTGGTGGCGGCCTGCTTCGCAACTGGCGCCGTAGCGCTCGTGCTGCTGACCATGGGGTTTCCGCTCGCCGGCTTGCTGGCCATCGTCGCGGTCGTCGGGCTGGGCACCAGCGGCACGCAGACGCTGATCTACGGATTTGTCGCCAACTACTACCGCACCAACGTGCGCGCAGCCGGCGTGGCCTGGTGTGCCGGGTTCGGTCGCCTGGGCGGCATCGGTGGCCCGATGCTGGGCAGCACGATGATCGGCGCCGGTTTCCAACTGGATTCGATCTTCTACGTGCTGGCCGGGCTGGGCGTGCTGGGGGTCCTGCTGACCCTGCTGGTGCCCATGGCGCGAGCGCAGTTCGCTCAACGCTCGACGCGCGCCGAGCACATGCCCGCCCCGGTCGTGTCGGTACGGCGCGCGGCCTGATGTGGCCGACCGCACCCGGACTCAAGACTCAGGACTTGGCATGAAGCTCTACAGCTTTTTCCGCAGCGGCACCTCACACCGGCTGCGCATCGCACTCCATCTCAAGGGCCTGCCCTACGACTACGAGGCGGTCGACCTGCGCCGCGAGCAACACCTGGGCTCCGCCTACAAAGCGATCCATCCGCAGGCCCTGTTGCCGGCGCTGCAGACCGACGGCGACGGCCTGCTGATCCAGTCGCCGGCGATCATCGAATGGCTGGAAGAGCGCCACCCCCAGCCGCCGCTGCTGCCGGCCGACCCGGCGGGCCGCGCGCGGGTGCGCGCGCTGGCCGCCGTCGTCGGCTGCGACATTCACCCGGTAAACAACCGGCGCATCCTCGAAGCGCTGCGCCATGACTTCGGCGCCGACGAGGCGACGGTGAATCGCTGGTGTGCCACCTGGATCACAGCCGGCTTCGATGCCATCGAGGCGATGCTTGCGGCGGACAAACGGCGCCGCGACTTCTGCTTCGGGTATGCACCGACGCTGGCCGATGTCTACCTTGTGCCGCAGGTCGAAAGCGCGCGCCGCTTCCAGGTCGACATGGGCCGTTGGCCGCTTATCAGCGCGGTCGACTTGGCGTGCCAACGGATGACAGCGTTTCGCGACGCGGCGCCGGCGGCGCAGCCGGATGCGGGCTGACGGCATCAGCGGTAAAGCGGGTTCTGCCGCAATAGCGCTGCTTCAAAAAAGCAGCCAGTCAGCGATCTTGAAAACCCTCATCGCCGCCTCCTTGACGATCGTCGACCACTTGCATGTTGTCCAGAATCCTGAGCAGATAGTGCAAGGTATGAGTGACGTCGTTCACTGAAAACCCATCAAGTACCTGCGCGTAGTAGCCGCGGATCTTCGGCAAGGCCTCGTCCTGCCATACGTGCAGTCCTGCGCTCGTCATGGACACAAGACGCGAGCGGCGGTCGCGCTCATCGGCCGCAGTCTGGATTCGCCCATCTCTCTCCATGCGGCTGAGCAGTCCGGAGAGGTTCTGCCTGCTGACCTTGAGGTAGCGCGCCAGATCGCCCACGCTCATGCCACCGCTCACGGCCGGCCTGGACAGCGCGCCGAGCACCGCCCACTGCTGCGTCGTCAGTCCCTCGGACTCGACTGCCTTCGTACCCGTTTTATGCAACATGTTGGCGCAAGGGCAACCTCCGTCCCTACCGCAATCCCCGACATGACCGCGTTCTGGGAGACCCCAGGCGGGCCGCTTTCGGCCCGTCCTGGCGATACGCGCTGTTGGGTTCCCGGCATCGGGCTGACGAGTGCTCGACTGCCAAGCGCCGGGACAGTCCCTGCACGTCAAGCCGAAGCCCTGATTGGAGCTTGATCTCGGAACGGAGTTCGCCCCAACCGCCCTTGCGCCCGCTCACGAACGCTCGCGCCCCTGGGTGTCAGCTACGCCTCAAGGGGCGCGGCCAGCCTCGATAGAACTGCCGCGCGGCAGACATCCAGGATTTCATCGGCGAGTGGCGAGTCGTCAGGACACGCCCGCGACAGCACCAATGCACCGATCACCTGCGCAATCACTTCGATGCGCCTGGCGCGCACGTCGCCTTCCCGTTTGTCGTTCTTCGGCGCGCCGAACTGGTTTGCCAGGGTCGCCAGCAGGCTTTCAACGCCAGTCGCAAAAGCCGTCTTGATCGACTCCGGCTGACGCGCAGCGTCTGCGCATAGCGCGGCCATCGTGCAACCTTCACCAGGAGCGTCCCGGTGCTCGCGGGACAAGTACTGCTTGACGAACTCCTTCGCATCGAGGCCTTCGGCTTTAGCCGCCGTCTGCGCAAAACCACAGGTCGCCGCTTCCGCCATCAGGTCGGCCTTGGACGGGAAGTGCTTGTAGAACCCACCATGGGTGAAGCCGGCGGCCGCCATCAAGTCCGCAATCCCCACCCCGTCGTAGCCACGCTCGCGAAACAGCGTAGAGGCCGTTTCGACGATGTGCGCCCGGTTCGCCTGCGCCTGCGCTTTGGTGACCTTCATGTCCAGGATCTCTCCAGATATGCCTATCAGTGAAGCCGTGAATATACATTGATGTCGATCATCATCAAAGTCCTTGACATTAAAGATGATGATCGACATCATTATGTGAACTTACCTCGAAAGGATTCTGGACATGAGCGACACCCACCTGACGGCCCCCACCCGCTTCATCGAAGTGGACGGCGACAAGTTCGCCTATCGCCGCTGGGGCAACACCTCCAGCGGACAGCCCCCGCTGTTCTTCGTCCAGCATTTCCGCGGTGGCCTGGACCACTGGGATCCCCTGTTGACCGATGGCCTGGCCGCGAGCCGCGAGGTCATCCTCTACAACGGACGCGGCATTGCCTCCTCGACCGGCACGCCCCGCAACCGGATCGAAGACATGGCAGACGACATCGCCCTGGTGATCCGGGCGCTGGGTCTGTCCCAGGTCGATCTGCTTGGTTTCTCGATCGGGGGCTTCCAGGTGCAGGAGGCAGCACTGCGTCACCCGCAACTGGTTCGCAAGCTTCTTCTGCTCGGCACCGGACTGCGGGGCGGAGATCCGAAGATGGAGCCCAAGGTGCTGGAAGTCGCGCCGAATCCCGTGCCCACCGCAGAAGACTTCCTCTACCTGTTCTTCGGCCGCTCGGACGCTGCGAAGCAGGCGGGTTTGGCGTTCTGGGAGCGCCGCCACCAGCGCGTCGACCAGGATCCGCCCAGCTCGATGGCGGTCGCTCAAGCCCAGGCCGAAGCGCACGCCGCCTACCTGCAACCACTGCCGGGTGCGAACCCCTATGCCTTCCTGAACCGCGTCACGCAGCCGACGCTGGTGCTCAACGGCGTCAACGACATCATGATCCCCACGATCAACTCCTGGCATCTGTCGCAGAACATTCCCAACGCACAGCTGTTGATCTACCCCGGCGCCGGGCACGGCGCCCAGTTCCAGTTTCCCGAGCGCTTCCTCCAACACGCAATCCAGTTCCTGGAGGAGTGATGCCGCCGCGCATCCGCATTTCCCGCCTTACCAACGACGACACAGCAGACAAACATGACTGACAACGCGCTCTTCGAGCCCTACACACTTGGCTCCCTCAAACTGTCCAATCGCATCGTGATGGCGCCGTTGACGCGCAATCGTGCCGGTCCGGGTCTGGTGCCCAGCGAGTATGCCGCCACCTACTACAGTCAACGCGCCTCAGCGGGCCTGATCATCACCGAGGCCACCCAGATCTCGGCCGATGCCCAGGGCTACCAAGACACCCCGGGCCTCTACACGCGGCCGCAGATCGACGGCTGGCGCAAGGTGACCGACGCCGTTCACGCCAAGGGCGGGCGTATCTTCGTCCAGTTGTGGCACGTGGGGCGCATCTCTCACGTCGATCTGCGGCTTGGTGGCACTGCGCCGGTGGCGCCCTCCGCCATCCGCGCCGCGACCAAGACCTTCGTCAACAATGGTTTTCACGATGTCTCCGAGCCACGTGCGCTGACGCTGGATGAGATTCCGGGCATCGTCGAGGATTTCCGCCAGGCTGCGGCCCATGCGATCGCCGCCGGGTTCGATGGCGTCGAGGTCCACGGTGCCAACGGCTACCTGCTGGAGCAGTTCATCAAGGATGGCGCCAATACCCGCACCGACGCGTACGGCGGCTCCGTCGAGAACCGCGCGCGCCTGCTGCTTGAAGTCACCGCTGCCGTGGCAAAGGAGATCGGTGCCGAACGCACGGGCGTGCGCCTCTCGCCGGTGTCGGCGGCCGGTGCCATTTCCTGCAGCGACCCGCAGCCGCAGTACGACTACATCGCCGAGCAACTCAGTGGCCTGGGCATCATCTATCTGCATGTCGTCGAAGGCACCACCGGTGGTGCACGCGATGCCGTGCCGTTCGATTTCGATTCGCTGCGCACTCGCTTCAAGAACACCTACCTGGCCAACAACGGGTACGGCCTCGAACTGGCCAAAGCCCGCCTGATCGACGGCAAGGCCGACCTGTTCGCCTTCGGCCGCCCCTTCATCAGCAACCCCGATCTGGTCGAAAGACTGGAGATCGGCGCACCCCTCACCGCGCTCAACCCGGCCACGCTCTATGGCGGTGGCGCCGTGGGCTACATCGACTACCCGGCGCTCGCTGAATCCAGCATTCAGTAGTGCTTTGCCGACGTCGCGAGGCGCGGCGGCGGCACCCTTAATTGATCAAGAGAAGAAACATATGACCAAGCGTTCCACTGTTCTCATCACCGGCGCGTCGTCAGGTATTGGTGCTGCCTACGCCGAGCGCTTTGCCAGCCGCGGCCACCATCTCGTGCTGGTTGCTCGCGACAAGGCGAGACTGGATGCGCTGGCCGCTCGCCTGCGCCACGAAAGCAATGTCACTGTTGACGTGCTCCAGGCCGACCTTACGCAGCCCGGCGACCTGGTCGCAGTCGAGACCCGCCTTCGTGACGACGCCAGGATCGGCATCCTCATCAACAATGCGGGGGCTGCCCAATCCGGCAGCTTCATCGAGCAGACAGCCGACAGCATCCACCGACTGGTCACACTCAATACCACGGCGCTGGTTCGACTGGCCGGTGCCATCGCCCCGCGGCTGGTGCAGGCAGGCGAAGGCGCAATCGTCAACATCGGGTCGGTCGTTGGCCTCTCACCGGAGTTCGGCCAGTCGATCTACGGCGCGACGAAGGCTTTCGTGCTGTTCCTATCCCAAGGATTGAGCCTGGAGCTCTCGCCCAAGGGCGTCTACGTGCAGGCGGTACTGCCTGCGGGGACTCGTACCGAGATTTGGCAGCGCGCGGGCATCGATATCAGTGCGATGCCTGATTTGATGGAGGTGGATGAGCTGGTGGATGCCGCGCTGGTCGGCTTCGATCGCCGCGAGCTCGTGTCCATCCCACCCCTGCACGACGCCGAACGCTGGGATGCACTGGATACCGCGCGGCTAGGCCTGCTCTCGGAACTCCGGCAGGCACATGCGGCCGAACGCTATCGGGCGGCGCCTTGAAACGCCGAGCCGTACACCTTCGACCGGAACCCCACGGACACCCATCAATTCAAATCAATGGAGAACTTCATGTCGAAGCCATATGCTCTGTGCGTCATCCTGCCTGTGAAGCCGGAACATGCCGACGAGTTCGCGGCCCTAGTCCAGGAAAACGTCGCCGGGACGCGCAAGGACAAGGGCGTCGTCACCTTCAACTGCCACCAAGTAGTCGGAGAGACGACCTGGATCCTCTACGAGATCTGGGAGAGCAAGGCAGATTCCGATGCCCACCGGCAGAAGCCCAATGTCCAGGCCTTCTTTGCGAAGGCACCGCAGTTGCTGGCGGGTGAGCCCAAGGTTTTTCAGTTAGGTCCGTTGATCCAGCACAACACATGATGATCACCTAACCAGGAGAAGACAATGACATTCAAGGCATTGCTCGCCGACAAGCCGGGCGACACGATTTCAACCAACCTGGTCGACTTCAAGGACGAGGATCTGATGCCGGGCGACGTCACCGTCGCGGTCGAGTACTCGACGGTGAACTACAAGGACGCGATGGCGCTCGGTGGCCGGTCACCGGTCATCCGCCAGTTTCCGCTGATCCCGGGCATCGACTTTGCCGGTGTCGTCGAGGCCTCGACCTATCCTGGCCTTGTCGCTGGCGACCGTGTGCTGGCGACCGGCTGGGGACTGAGCCAGACGCACCACGGTGGCTTCGCGCAGAAGGCGCGAGTGAGCGGCGATTGGCTGGTCAAGGTCCCGGAGGTCTTTTCGACCCGGGATGCCATGGCCATCGGCACCGCCGGGTTCACCGCCATGTTGTCCGTGCTCGCACTGGAGCATGGCGGCCTGACGCCCGAGCGCGGCGACATCCTCGTGACCGGCGCCAATGGCGGCGCCGGCTCCGTGGCGATCGCGCTGCTGTCGGGCCTGGGCTATCGCGTGATCGCCTCGACCGGCCGCCTCGACGAAGCGGCCTACCTGCGTGCGCTGGGCGCGGCGGACGTGATCGACCGCCACACCCTGTCCGAAGCGGGCGCGCCGATCGCCAAGGAGCGATGGGCCGGGGCCATCGATTCGGTCGGCAGCCATACATTGGCGAACGTCCTGGCCCAGACCCGGTATCGCGGCGTGGTCGCGGCCTTCGGCCTCGCACAAGGCGCCGATCTGCCGGCATCCGTCCTGCCCTTCATCCTGCGCAACGTCACCCTCGCCGGTATCGACTCGGTCAATGCGCCACAGCCTGTGCGGCTGCAGGCGTGGTCGCGTCTGGCCAGCGACCTGGATCTGGACAAGCTGGCACGGACCACCAAGGTGATTGGCCTGGCAGAGGTTCCTGAAGTCGCCAGCCAAGTACTGGCAGGGAAGGTCCAGGGGCGCACCATCGTCGATGTGAACGCGTGACCGCCAACGCGGTGGCGCTTGACTCCCTCGATTCCCGGCGTCACATGAAGCACCTTGAAAAGACGATGACCCCTACCGACAACGACCCAGGGTCGCACTTGCCCTACATCGACACTCCCAACCGATCGATCGATGTCGATGGGACTGAATTCGCGTACCGCGACCTGGGGCCGCGCAGTGGCGTGCCGCTGGTCCTGCTCAACCACTGGGGCGCCGTCCTAGACAATTTCGATCCGCGTATCGTCGATGGGCTTTCCCGCAGCCATCGCATCGTCGCCATCGACTACCGAGGGATCGGCGCTTGGCTCTGGTGCAAGCCGAGCCTCGGGCTCGGGTAGGCTACCCATCTTTGTGAAGTGAAGGTGGACAGTGGCGAAGAAGTTGCAAAGCATGGACGAGCTGTTCAAAGGCCGGCACTTCGAGCGGGAAATCATCGTTCTGTGCGTTCGCTGGTACCTGCGCTACAAGTTGAGCTTGCGCGACCTGGTGGAGATGATGGCCGAGCGCGGCCTGGCGTTGGCCCACGCGACGATCATGCGCTGGGTGCAGCGCTTCGTGCCCGAGTTCGAGAAGCGCTGGAATCGATTCGCTCGCCAGGCCGGTCGCTCGTGGCGCGTTGACGAAACCTACGTGAAGATCCGCGGCAGGTGGACCTGCCTGTACCGTGCTGTCGATCGGCAAGGCAAGACCGTCGACTTCCGCCTGAGCGCCAAGCGCGACGTGAAGGCGGCCAAGGCCTTCTTTCGCAAGGCGTTGAAGACCCAAGGCCGCGCGCCGGTGAGCGTCACGCTGGATGGCTACGCCGCCTCGCACCGCGCGGTGCGGGAACTGCCCGAGCAGAACCCTCGGTGGAAAGACACTCGGCTGCGATCGTCGCGCTATCTGAACAACATGGTCGAGCAGGACCATCGAGGCGTGAAGTCGCGCATCAAGCCCATGCTCGGCTTCAAGGTCTTCGATTGCGCGGCCGTGACTATCGCCGGCGTCGAGCTGCTGCATCGCATCCGAAAGGGCCAGTTCAATCTCGCTCGTGTGCGCCTCAAAGGCCAAGCCGCGCCCGCGATCTGGAACGCGGTACTTTCGGCCTGACCGGCGCAACGCATTCATGAATTTGTCCACCTGCGTGGAAAATTCGCACCAGAGCCTTGATCTGCATGGGCCAACCTCCGAGCAAGCAAGGAAGACGATTCTCTGCGGCCGCTGGGGCCGCATTGACCGTGACGCAAATGTCAGCGCCTGCTCACCCCGCCAAATCGAACGCTCTCTCGCCCCGCACAGGCCTTGTGCAGTGAAGCATCACGGGCATGTCCGAGATCGCGCCCCCGATCAACCAACGGCGGCCAGCACTTCGTCCAGGCGCTCCACCAGCAGGTCCGCATGCTCACGCTGGAACACCAGCGGCGGTCGGATCTTCAGCACATTGGCCTGGGGGCCGGTTGCGCTCAGCAGCACCTGGCGCTGTCGAAGGCCGTTGACGACCTTCGCCGCCTGCGTCGTGGCTGGTGCGCGCGTGGCGCGGTCGACCACCAGTTCCAAGCCGATGAACAGGCCGACACCGCGAGCCTCGCCCACAAGGGCGTGGCGCTGCCTCAGCGCGGCCAGGCGATCGCGCAGGTAGTTGCCGACCTCCAATGCGTTGCGCTGCAGTTGCTGCTGCTCGAGCACATCCAGCACGGCGGCGGCCGCGGCCATCGAGACCGCGTTGCCGCCGAAGGTGTTGAAGTAGCGGCTGGCCTCGCCAAAGGCCTTCATCACCTCGGGCCGCACCGCCAGTCCGGCCACCGGGTGACCGTTGCCCATGGGTTTGCCCATGGTCACCATGTCGGGCACCACGCCGTGACGCATAAAGCCCCAGAAAGCCTCGCCCGTTCGGCCAAAGCCGGGCTGCACTTCGTCGGCGATGAACACGCCGCCAGCCGCGTGGATGGCGTCCACCGCCTCGCGCAGAAAACCGGCTGGGGCGGTGAACACGCCGTCGCTGGAGAACACGGTGTCAACGAGCAGCGCCGCGGGCTTGAGCCCGTGGGCCTGCAGGTCGGCGATGGCCGCGCGCACGCCGTCGGCGAAACGTTTGCCGGTCTCGGCATCGCCGCCCGTGGGAGCATCCACCAGCCGCACGTTGTCGCCGATGCGCACGTACTGCCCCAGCGAAGGCGAGGCGCAGGCAATGGCCGAGGTGACGCCGTGGTAGGCGAAGCGCGTCACGATCAGCCCGGTGCCGCCCGTGTGTGCGGTGGCGATGCGCATGGCCAGATCGTTGGCCTCGCTGCCGGTGCAGGTGAAGGTGGCGTGGCCCAGCTCGGGTGGCATGGTGGCCAGCAGCCGTTCTGCGTAGTCGAGGATGCTGTCGTGCAGATAGCGTGTGTGTGTGTTGAGCACGGACGCCTGGCGCGCAATGGCTTCCACCACGCGCGGTTGCGCATGGCCGACGCAGACCACGTTGTTGTAGGCGTCCAACCAGGGCGTGCCGGCGGCATCAAACAGCCACACGCCCTCGCCACGCACGGGGTGGAAGGGCTCGTCGTAGAACAGGCGGTAGGCCGGTCCCAGCAGGCGGGCCCGGCGGGCCAGCATGTCGGCGGTGGTGTGGTCAGCCATGTGAAGTCTCCGGTGGGCAGCAGGCGGCAATGGCGTCTTGCACCTGTTCGGCGGTGAGTGATTGGCAGGCCGCCAGCCGCGCCCACGAGATGGCGTTGTTGCGCATGAGGTAGGCCGCGTTGTCGGGCTGGCGCGCGGCGCGCCAGCCGCTGATGGCGACCACCATGGCCAGGCGGGCGCGCACGAGGTCCAGCAGCACGAAGGTCTCGGCGTCGGTCAGCGGCAGGACGGCTTGGTAGTCTGCCGCGAAGCGCGCGATGGTGGCCAGCGCGTCGCCCTGCTCATCAATGTGGTACGACGCGGCCACGGCCAGGTCGTCCACCAGTGGCGCATGCACCATGTCGCCAAAGTCCAGGATGCCGGCCACACGCGCCGGTTCATCGGGGTCGACCAGCAGGTTGTACAGGTTGAAGTCGTTGTGGATGGGCTGGCGGCGCAGCGCGGTGAGCCGTGGCTTGGCGCGCTGCTCGAAGCTGTCCAGAGCGGCCTCGGCCAAGGCGCGGCGCGCCGGGTCGGCCACGTGCACGAGCAGCGGGCGCACGCGCTCGGCGCGCTGGATGTCCCAGGGCAATTCGCGCTCGCCGGCCGGGTGGCTCAGGCGGGCCAGGGCACGGTCGAGCCGCGCCAGCATGCTGGCCACGCTGCTGCGCTGGGCGGCCGAGCGTGGCGCCTGCGGCATGGGCATGCCTTCGAGGTAGCTGAACACGCGGGCCACGCGCGTGCGGCCCTCGGCGTCCTTGATCTGCACCGAAGCCGCGCCGTGCAGATCGGGCAGCAGGCGCTGCACGGGCAGGCTGGGGTCGGATCGGGCGACGTGCAGCAGCGCCTGGGTCTGGAAGTCGGCCACCAGCGGCGCCTCGATCGGGTGCGAGAGCTTGAACATGCACCGCGCGCCGCCGTCGGTTGGCTCCAGCAGGAAGTTGGCGTCGCGTTCACCGGTGAGCGGCTTGAGCTGCCCGTGCAGGCCGTAGAGGCTGTGCAGCAGGTCGGCCGCCCAGTCGGTGGCAACGGGGGCCGGCGGCGCCGTCAGCACGGCGGCTTCCGGCAATGCCGCGCAGATGGCTGCGTCCAGATCGTTCATGCGGCGGCCTCGAATCCACGCAGCGCGCTGGCCAGGTTGAGCCCGAGGTCCTCGGACAGATACCCGCCTTCCTGCACCAGCACCGTCGGCAGCCCCAGCCGCGCGATCTCGCCGAGGATGCGGCCAAAGCCCGGCGTGCTGACGGCCAGCATCTGGTAGGGATCGTTCTCGTGCGCGTCCAGGCCCAGCGCCACGACGAGTGCACCCGGCGCATAGGCGCGGATGGTGGACAGGCCCATGGTCAATGCCGCCAGAAAGCCCTCGTCCTGCGTGCCGCGCGGCAGCGGCAGGTTCAGGTTGTAGCCCAGGCCCTCGCCCTCACCCACCTCGTGCGCATGACCCGTGAAGAAAGGCGTGCAGAAATGCGGATCGCCGTGCAGCGAGATGGTCAACACGTCCTTGCGGCGCCAGAAGATGCCCTGCGTGCCGTTGCCATGGTGCACGTCGATGTCGAGGATGGCCACGCGGTCGTGCCGGTGGCGCAGGTGCTGGGCCGCGATGGCCGCGTTGTTGAGGTAGGTGAATCCGTTGGCGCGGTCGGCGTAGGCGTGGTGGCCGGGGGGGCGGCACAGGGCATAGGCGGCGCGCTCGCCGTCCAGCACCAGTTGGGCCGCGTGGGTGGCCACGTGGGCCGACCAGGTCGCCGCATGCCAGGTGTGTCGGCCGATGGAGCAAGCCATGTCGCCCATGTGATAGCCGGCCTGGCCGACCAGGCTGTCGGGGTAAGTGAAGGGTTGGCCCGGGAACGGATGCACGTTGGGCATCACCTCCTCGGAGGCGCCTTCGAGCCGCTGCCAGCGTTCCCAAGCGGTCTCCAGAAAGCGCAGGTACTGCGGCGTGTGGATGGCGGCGCGTGGGCCGGGGCCGTGGTCATCGGGCGCCACAACTTCATGGCCTTGCTCGCGCGCCGCGTTGAGCAGCAGCGTGCCGCGTTCGGGTTGCTCGTTGCTGCGCTTCATGCGCCCGCGCACGATGAACTGTTGCGGGTCGTGGCCGGTGTGCTGGTCGCTGTAAATGACTTTCATGCGGGTGGTCTGGATCAGTTCTTGAACAAGCCGCAGGCATGCGCCTTGGCGTCTTCGAGGTGGAAGAGCAGCGCGTGCTGCACGGCTTTCACGTCGCGCTGGATCAGTGCCTGCGCGATGGGTCGGTGCGTCTCGGCCAGGGCTTTGAGGTCACCGTAGCTGTCTTCGCTGAGCGCCAGGAACATGCGCACCTCGGTCTGCATGTTGTCGAACAGCCGGTGCAGGTAGTGGTTGCCCGACAGCGCGCTGATCGCGAAGTGGAAGTCCAGGTCCAGCGCCACGCGCTCGGCCGTGGCCAGCGTCTCGGCGCGGGCCACCATGTCGTCCACGCGAGCATTCAGCCCCGCCAGCTCGGCGTCGCTGGCGTGCGCGCAGGCCAGTTCGGAGCCCAGCAGCTCCAGCTGGATGCGCACTTCGTATAGATCGTTGACCTGCTTGGACGAGACCGTGCGCACAGCGAAGCCGTGGCGCGGGCGGGAGACCAGCAGGCCCAGGCTCTCCAGCCGTCGCGCGGCCTCACGCACAGGCGCGCGGCTCACGCCCATCTGGCGGGCCAGCTCGGCCTCGACGATGCGGTCGCCGGGCGCAATGCGCCCCGCCAGGATGGCCTCCTGCAACTGCGCCTCGACCACACCCACCAGGTCGGGCACCTGGATCGAGGAAAAAGCGGGCGCAGACGCTGCTTCGGCACGGCTGGTGTTCATGAATGGCTTCCTTTGTTGCTTGCGCTGTTGCGCATCATGCCGTGCGCCGCGCGCGCGCCAAGTACCCCCCGGCCACGGCGATCAGCGCCATGCCGCCCAGCGCCAGGGCGTCCGGCGGACGCTGGAACCACAGCGTGCTGATCAGCACGGCCAGCAGCAGCTGCACATAGTTCAGCGGTCCCAATGTGGCGGCTCCGGCGCGGCTGAACGCGGCCAGCAGCAAAAGCTGAGCGCCCGCGCTGATGGCGCCGCCGGCAATGAGCAGGGCCATGGCGGGCCAACTCGGCAGCGCGACATGGGGCTGGAACAGCGCCGGTAGGCTGGTCACCACCAGGCACACCAGGGCCATGTGGGCGTACTGCGCAGGCCCCGGCACCAGGCCCGAGAGGCGGCGCGTGAGCACCTGGAACAGCGCGTAGCAGACCGCCGACACGGCCATCAGCAGCGTGCCCGCCAGCGGCAGGCTGCCGCCCGGACGCACGATGCACAACATGCCCGCAAAGCCCAGCAGCAGGGCCGTCCACTGCGCGCGGCTCACGCGCTCGCCCAGCAGCCAGGGCGACATCGCCACCATGATGAGCGGCGCCGTGAAGTAAATGGCCGTGGCCTCGGCCAGCGGCATGGTGACCAGAGCCGCCATGAAGCAGGTGGCGACGACGGCCAGCGCCCCGCTGCGCAGTGCCAGCAGCTTCTGGTGCGGCTGGCGCCACACGCGCAAGTCGCCATGGCGCAGCAGCAACACCAACGCCACGGCGCTGACAGCGATGTAGCGCGCCAGGTTCACCACCGTGGGCGGGTAGCTGGCCACCATCTGCTTGGCAAACGCGTCATAGCCGGCGAACAGCACCAGCGCGCACAGGAAGATGCCGATGCCGGCGAACGTGGTGTCGCCGCGCGGCAGGCGGGCCGTGGTTGGGATGGCGCTCATCGTGCTTGCGCGAGCATCGTCGCCAGCAGCACGTTGGCGCCCGCCTCCAGGTGGCGCGGATCGGCGTCTTCCACCTCGTTGTGGCTGATGCCGTCCTTGCAGGGCACGAAGATCATGGCGGTTGGCACGCAACGCGCCATGTAGACCGCGTCATGGCCGGCGCCGGTCACGATGTCGCGCTGCGTGATGCCACGCGCGACGGCTTCGCTGCGCACGCGTTCGACGAGTGCGCCATCGAACGGTGTGGGTGGGAACTGCTGCACGTCCACGATGCCCACCTGCACCGGCGTGCCGGTGGTCAGGCCTGCGGCCAGCGCGTCGGCGGCGGCGCGAAAGCGCTGTTCCATCTGGTGCAGCAGGTCGGCGTCTTCATGGCGCAGGTCCACCGTGAAGTTCACGCGCCCCGGGATCACGTTGCGCGAGGCGGGGTGCAAGTTGACCACGCCCACCGTGCCACGGCCCAGCGGTGCGAAGGCCGGTTCGTTTGCGATGTCCACCACCGTCTGCATCAGGTGCGTGGCGGCGTAAAGCGCGTCGCGCCGCAGCGCCATGGGCGTGGGGCCGGCGTGGGCCTCCATGCCGGTCACCGTCACGTCGTACCAGCGCAGGCCCAGCGAGCCGGTGACCACGCCAACAACGGTCTGCTCGGCCTCCAGGATGGGGCCTTGTTCGATGTGCGCTTCCAGGTAGCAGGCAGCCTGCACCGTTCCGATGGGCGCGCTGCCGGCGTAGCCGATGGCGGCGAGTTCGTCACGCACGGCCAGGCCGTCCCCGTCGGTGGCGGCCAGCGCCGTCTCCAGCGGGAAGACGCCGCAGTGCACGCCCGAGCCCATCATCACCGGCACGAAGCGCGAGCCTTCCTCGTTGGTCCAGATCGCCAGCGCCAGCGGGGCCTCGGTGTCGATGCCGTGGTCGTTCAGCGTGCGCATGACTTCCAGGCCGGCCATCACGCCGTAGCAGCCGTCGAAGCGCCCGCCCGTGGGCTGGGTGTCGATGTGGCTGCCGGTCATGACCGGCTGGCGCGACGGGTCACGCCCCGGACGCACGCCGAAGATGTTGCCCACCTGGTCGACCGTGATCGTCAGGCCGGCCTCGCGCATCCAGCCCACCACCAGGTCGCGGCCCTGGCCGTCGAGCGCGCTCAGCGCCAGCCGGCAGTTGCCTCCCTTGGGCGTGGCACCGATGCGGGCCAGGTCCATCAGGCTCTGCCAGAGGCGGTCGCCGTTCACGCTCATCGTCATGCCTGCAGCCCTTCCAGGAAAGCATCGAGCGCGGCGCCGATGGCCTCGACCATGTAGCCACCCTCCTGCACCACCACCGTGGGCAGGTCCAGTGTGCGCACGCGAGCGCCGGCCAGCCGGAACGCCTCCATGTCGAGCTTGAGCACGCTGAGGGGGTCATCTTTGTAGGTGTCGAAGCCCAGCGGCATCACCAGCGCCTGCGGCTGGAAGCGCTCGATAGCGGCCACGGCCTTACCCAGCGCCTGTGCGAATTCGGCGTTGCCGCTGCCGTGGGCCAGCGGCAGGTTGAGGTTGCAGCCTTCGCCCTCCCCCGCGCCGCATTCGTGCGCATAGCCGGTGTACCAGGGGTAATAGCCGGCCGGGTCGGCGTGGATGGAGGCGGTCAGCACGTCGCCACGGTCGTAGAAGATCTGCTGCGTGCCGTCGCCGTGGTGGGCGTCGATGTCGAGAACGGCCACGCGGGCGTGGCGCTGGCGCAGCGTGGCGGCGGCAATGGCGCTGTTGTTCACGTAGCAGAAGCCTGCCGCGCGCGCATGCTGGGCGTGGTGGCCCGAAGGCCGGCACAGCGCGTAGGCGATGCCGCCCGCATCGCGCACGGTCTCGGCGGCGGCCAGCGCGGCGTGGGCCGAACGCAGCACCGATCGCCAGGTGTTCGGGCCGATGGGGCAGGACAGGTCGCCGATATACCAGCCCGTCTGTGCCAACACCGAGGGCGATGGGCAGGCCCCCCGGCGTGGGCCGTGCGGCGACATGTTGGGCAGCACTTCGATGCCGGGCTCGAGCCCCCAGGCGCCGGCCTTCTGCCAGCGCGCGAACGCGGTTTCCAGGTAGTCCAGGTAGTCACTGCTGTGTACGAGCTCCAGCGCGGCGCGGCCGGCCTCGGGCGGTACGCTGACCGCGATGCCGCGCGCGTCCAGCGCACCCTTCAGCGCCTCCGCCCGCGTGGGCAGATCGGTCGGTTTGCAGATGCGGCCCAGACGCATGTACTGCTGCGGGTCGTGCAGCAACTGGTCGTCGGAGAAGAAGGCTTGCATGGTCAACCTTTCAGTTCGGCGTCGAAGCGGTCCATCGCACGCGTGAGGCGCGCGAACAGGTCAGCCATTTCCGCATCGCTGATGATCAGTGGCGGGCACAGGCCGATGCTGTCGCCCATGGCGCGCACGATCAGGCCTTCTTCCAGCGCCAGCGCCGCGAAGCGGTAGCCGGCCTTGCGCTCGAGCGCGAACGGCGTGCGCGCGGCCTTGTCGGCCATCAGTTCGATGGCGCCGATCAGGCCCACGCCGCGCACGTTGCCAACCCATGGCCGATCGGCCAATGCGCGCAGCCCGGCCTGGAAAGCCGGCGCCAGTGCGCGCACGCGGTCGACGATGCCGTCGTCCTCGTAGACCTTCAGGGTCTCCAGCGCCACGGCGCAGGCCACCGGGTGGCCTGAGTAGGTGTAGCCGTGGCCGAAGGTGCCGAGCTTGCCGCTGTTGGCGGCAATCGCGCTGTGCACCTTGTCGTTGACCATTACGGCCGAGATCGGCACGTAGCCCGACGATAGCGCCTTGGCACAGGTCAGGATGTCGGGCTGGATGCCGAAGGTGGTGCTGCCGAACATGTTGCCGGTGCGGCCGAAACCGCAGATCACCTCGTCAACGATCATCAGCACGCCGTGCTTGCGCAGCACCGCCTGCACCTTCTCGAAATAGCCGGCCGGCGGCACCAGCACCCCGCCCGCACCCATCACGGGCTCGGCGATGAAGGCGGCCACGGTCTCGGGGCCTTCGGCCAGGATGGTCTGCTCCAGTTGCGCGGCCAGGCGTGTGGAGAAGTCCTGCTCGGTCTCGCCGGGTTGGGCATGGCGGTAGTGGTGCGGGCAGTCCACGTGCAGGAAGCGGGCGGGCGCGGTCGCCAGGGGCAGGTCGAAGTCGCGGTGGTTGCCCTCCAGCCCGCCCATGCTGGCGGCGGCCACCGTCACACCGTGGTAGGCATTGCGCCGCGCGATGATCTTCTTGCGCTGCGGTTGGCCAATGGCGTTGTGGTAGTACCAGACCATCTTGGCCGCGCTGTCGTTCGCCTCCGATCCCGAGTTGGCGAAGAACACGCGGGCCATGGGCACGGGCGCCACGGCCAGCAGGCGCTCGGCCAGATCGGCCACGGCCACGTTGGTTCGCTGGTTGAACGTGTGGTAGTAGGGCAGGGTCTTGAGCGCCTGCGTGCCCGCCTCGGCCAGACGCTGGTTGGAAAAACCCAGCGAGGCGCACCACAGGCCCGACATGGCCTCCAGGTAGCGCTTGCCCTGGTCGTCGATCACGTGGATGCCGTCGCCCCTCACGATGACCACGGGCGGCGTCTGCGGCAGCGCGGCGAGGTTGGTGTAGGAGTGCAGATGCGTGGCGACGTCCTTGTCGCCGGTGCTCAGGGTGTCGGTCATGGGCTGTTGTTGGTGTGCTCGGGCGCTCAGGCGCGCCAGGTTGTCATGGGTCTGGCGCGCGATGGTTTCGGGGCCGGTGCGCGTGGCGATGTGGGGCGTGACGGTGATGCGCGGGTGGTGCCAGAACGGGTGGCTGCCGGGCAGCGGCTCTTCCACGAAGGCGTCCAGCACGGCCGAAATGATCTGGCCGCTCTCCAGCGCGTCCAGCAGATCCGCCTGCACGAGGTGCGCGCCCCGGCCGGCATTGATCAGCCGCGCGCCTCGCGGCAGTTGTGCGAACAGATCGGCGTTCAGGATGCCGCGCGTGTCCTCGGTCAGCGGCAGCAGGCAGACCAGCGTGTCGCAGCCGGCCAGGAACTTCGCGCGGTCCGCGTCGCCGTGGAAAGCCTCCACGCCCTCGGGCAGACCGCTCTTGGGCGTGCGGCTCCAGCCGCGCACGCGGTAGCCGATGGCGGCCAGCGCGCGAGCGGCCGACTGCCCGAGCACACCCAGGCCGGCAATGCCCACGCAGTGCAGGCCAGGCGGCACGACCGGCGCCTCCTGCCACGCGGCGCGGCGCTGGCTCTCCAGGTAGCCGCCCATGTGCCGCTGGCCATGCACCACGGCCCAGGCCACATAAGCGTTCATGCCGTCGGCCATGTCGGCATCGACGATGCGGCAGATCGGCACGTCAGGCAGGGCCGGGTCGCGCGTGATGTGGTCGGTGCCGGCGCCGACGGACTGCACCAGCCGCAGGCGCGGCATGCGCGCCAGCAGGCCGGGCGGGGGCGACCAGCAGACCACGGCGTCGATCTGTGTCAGCGCGTCCAGCTCCTGCACCTCGGTGTCGATGCGGAGCAACCGGGCGTGCGGAAAGCGCGCGCGCAAGGCGGGCTGCAGGTAAGCCATGGCGATCTGGTCTGAGACCAGGGCGATGTTCAAGCTCATGCTGTGGCTGCCTCCACGGCCGCTGCCGACAACCTCGGCTGCGCTTCGATCAGCGTGCGCGTGTAGGCATGCTGCGGGTTGGCCAGCACCTTGGCGGTCTCGCCGTATTCGACAATCTGGCCGCGCTGCATCACGGCGATGTGGTCGCACATCTCGCCAGCCACGCGCAGATCGTGCGTGATAAAGACCATGGCCAGCTGGAAGCGCTCGCGCACCTCGGCAAACAGCTTGAGCACCTGGGCCTGCACGGACACGTCGAGCGCCGACACCGGCTCGTCGGCCACCAACAACTGCGGCTCCATGGCCAGCGCGCGGGCGATGCCGATGCGCTGGCGCTGCCCGCCCGACAACTCGTGCGGAAAACGGTCCAGCGCCTCCGGGCCCAGGCCGACCAGTTGCAGCAGATCGGCCGCATGGGCCATCGCCTTTTCCTTTGACAAGCCTTGCGCCATGGGACCCTGCGCGATGGCCGCGCCGACGCGGTGGCGTGGGTTCAGCGAGGCGTATGGGTCCTGGAACACCATCTGGATCTTGCCCTGCGCCTCGGCGCGAAACCGCGCGCCCGACTGCAGCACACGGCCCTTGAACAGCACGCGCCCACTGTCGAACGGCTCCAGACCCACGATGCAGCGGCCCACGGTGGATTTGCCCGAGCCAGACTCGCCAACCAGACCCAGCGTCTCGCCCTTGCGCAGGTCGAAGTTCAGGCCCTTGGCCGCCTCGACGCGACGCCCCTTCTTGAAGAGACTGCCGCCGGTCACATAGGTCTTGCGCAGGTCCTGCACCTGCAGCACGTGGTCCACCGGCCGGTCTTGTGTCGGCTGGCGCACCTGGCCGTTCGGGATGGCGGCGATCAGCTTGCGCGTGTAGGCGTGCTGCGGGCGCGCCAGCACGGCGGCAGCAGGGCCGGCTTCGACCACCTGGCCGGTCTGCATCACAACCACATGGTCGGCGATTTCGGACACCACGCCGAAGTCGTGCGTGATAAACAGCACCGCCGTGCCCCTGCGCTGCTGCAGCTCACGGACAAGCTTGAGGATCTGCGCCTGCGTGGTCACGTCCAGCGCGGTGGTGGGCTCGTCGCAGATCAGCAGGATCGGCTCCAGCACCAGCGCGCAAGCGATCATCACGCGCTGGCGCTGGCCGCCCGAGAGGCGAAACGGGTAGCTGTCGATCAGCAGTTCGGGTTCGGGCAGCCCCACGTCGGCCAGGGCCGCAAGGATGCGCTGGCGCTTCTCGGCGCCCGAGAGGTTCACGTGCGCGTCGAACACCTCGGCGATCTGGTCGCCGATGCGCATGACCGGGTTGAGCGCCGTCATGGGTTCCTGGAACACCATGCCGATGCGCCGGCCGCGCAGCGTGCGCAACTGGGCTTCATTGAGTTGCAGCAGGTCTTGCCCGTCGAACAGGATGCGGCCGGCCACCGGCTCCACATTCGGGCGTGGCAGCAGGCCCATGATGGCGTTGGCGACCATGGATTTGCCCGAGCCGGACTCGCCCACCACGCACAGCGTCTGGCCCGGCAGCAATTGAAGCGAAGCACCCTGCACTGCCAGTTCGCGGTCGCCGCCAGCGGGCAGCCGGATGTCCAGGTCCTGAACGTCGAGCACCGGGGGCGTGATCTTTTCCATCTTCATTTTCCCCTCCCATCGGCGCGTGCGTTGAGTCCATCGTTCAAGCCTTCGCCGACCAGATTCAGCGCCAGTACCGTGAGCAGGATGGCGATGCCGGGGAACACCGCCATCCACCAGGCCTGGCGCAGCACCGTGCGCGCCGAGCCGACCATGTAGCCCCAACTCATCTGGTTCGGGTCGCCCAGGCCCAGGAAGCTCAACGACGATTCGAGCAGGATGGCCGTGGCCACCATCAGCGAGGCCATCACCACGATGGGCGATGCGGCATTTGGCAGAATTTGCGTGAGGATGATGCGCGGCGTGGACTGGCCCGCGAGCTGAGCCGCGGCCACGAAGTCGCGCTGTCGCAGCGTCAGGAATTCGCTGCGCACGAGGCGCGCCACCGGCGGCCACGACACCACCGCGATGGCCACCACGATGGACTGCACCGAGGGTTCGAAGATCGCGACCAGCACAATGGCCAACGCGAAGCTGGGGATCGCCTGGAACAACTCGGTGAAGCGCATCAGCGTGGTGTCGACCCAGCCGCCGAAGTAACCGGAAATGGCACCGATGGAGACGCCGATCAGCAGCGAGACCACGGTGGACACCACCCCGATCAACAGCGAGACGCGAGCGCCGGCCACGATGCCGGACAGGATGTCGCGGCCCATGGTGTCGGTGCCCAGCAGCATGCCCTCAGCAGCCAGCGGTCTGGCGAACGGCATGCCGACCATGTCCCAGGGGGCGTGCTGGGCAATGAAGGGGCCGAGCGCGGTGAGCATTGCCACCAGCATCAGCACGATGAGTCCGAACACGGCGCCCTTGTTGCGGCAATAGCGCCGCCAGAACTTGCTTTTCATGGGTGGGGTTCCTCAGCTCAGCTCGATGCGTGGATCGACCAGCGTGTAGATGAAATCGGTGATCAGGTTGAACAGCACGGCCATGGCCGCGGTGAACAGGAAGCAACCGAGTAGCAGGTTGTAGTCGCGCTGCAGCAGCGCGTCGAACATCAGGCGGCCGATGCCAGGCCAGGCGAAGACGGTCTCAGTCAGCACGGCGCCGCCGATCATGCCGCCGGCCTGAATACCGGCCAGCGTGACCACCGGCAGCAGTGCGTTGCGCAGGATGTGCTTGCGCTGGATGCGGCCGGGCGGCACGCCCTTGGCTCGTGCGGTCTTCACGAAGTCCATCTGCGCCACCTCCAGCATGGCAGCACGCGTCATGCGGGCATAGACGGCCATGTAAAACAGGCCCAGCGTCCCGGCGGGAAGGATCAGGTGCTTGGCGATGTCGAGCACCTTGGCCACGCCTTTCAGGTCAGCGCCGACGGTGAAGAAGCCAAAGGCTGGCAGCAGGTCCAGCTGCACGGTGAACAGCAGCACGGCCATCATGGCCAGCCAATACAGCGGCGTGGCGTAGAAGACCAGCGCCACCACGGTGATGGCACTGTCCAGCCCCTTGCCGGCATGGCGGCTGGCCAGCGCACCCAGGCCGATGCCCATGGCCAGCGACAGCACGAAGGCGGTGCCGGTCAGCAGCAGCGTGGCTGGCAACCGATCCAGGATCAGGTCCACCACGGGTTGCTGCTGGCGGTACGAGAAGCCCAGATCCAGCTTGAGCACGTGGCCGAGGTAGTTGAACAGTTGAACGGGCAGCGACTGGTCCAGCCCGAACTGCGCGCGCAACTGCGCCACGAACTGCGGGTCGGAGGCCCCGGACTCGCCGGCCATGATGGCCACCGGGTCACCCGGCGCGGCCCGCACCAGCATGAAATTGACGGTCGCTATCACCAGCAGGGCCAATAGGCCTTGCATCAATCGCACGGACATGAACTGGAGTCGTTTCATTGCAAGCTCGGGTATCGGGCATGCAGCGGCCTGGCCTGGCCAGGCCACCACATGCGGAGGACGGAAAGTTCAGGCCACCTTGATGCGACCGAGGCTGTCGTTGAGGCCGATGCCGGAGGAGACGATGTTCTGGATCTTGCCGCGGTACAGCGTGGGGAAGTTGATCTCGTGCAGCCATGCCACGGGCACTTCATCCACCAGAATCTTCTGCACTTCCAGATACAGGGCACGGCGCTTGACCGGGTCGCCCTCGCGCGCACCGGCGGCGAACAGCTCGTCGACCTTGGGGTTCACGTAGCCGCCCACGTTGTTGAACGGCGAGCCCTTGGCGATGTTGTCGCTGGTGTAGTTGCGGCCCACGCCCAAGGCCGGGTCACCGTACTGGTAGACGTAGGTGAACGCCATGTCGAAGTCCCACTCGTTGTTGCGCTGGTTCCAGCCGGCTACGTCGGTGGCGACCATCTCGATCTTGATGCCGGCCTGCGTGAGGTTCTGGCGCACGATCTCGGCCTGGCGCTGCCAGGATTCGCCGTAAGGCAGCGGCAGAAGGCGGATGGTCTCACCCTTGTAGCCCGACTCGGCTAACAGCGCCTTGGCCTTGGCCAGGTCGCGCGGGTACTTGGTCACCGCGTCGCTGGCGAAGGCAATGTGGCTGTTGAACGGGCCGGTGGCCGGCTTGGCAAA
The DNA here is from genome assembly GCF_056402355.1 of Variovorax sp. P4_B11. Classification (NCBI taxonomy): domain Bacteria; kingdom Pseudomonadati; phylum Pseudomonadota; class Betaproteobacteria; order Burkholderiales; family Comamonadaceae; genus Variovorax; species Variovorax sp. P4_B11. Next base: position 30,030 of record NZ_JBFUHO010000040.1, on the reverse strand, counting down.
GCCGTACCAGGCGATCTTGGCCATGGCTTCGCGGTCGATGGCGGTCCACACGGCCTGGCGGAACTTCACGTTGTTCATCGGCGCGGTGCGGTTGTTCAGCCACAGCCAGCTGTGCGGCGCGAAGAACTCCCAGCCCTTGGTGGTCACGGCGGCGCCCGGCAGCTTGGACAAGCGGTCCACGTCGAAGTACTCCACCGTGCCGCCCGGCGCGATGTCGACCTTGCCTGATTCGAAGGCCGCAGCGCGCGCGGCGCCGTCGGGAATCACGTGAAAGTACACGCTCTCCACGCTGACGACGCCGGCCTGGTGATAGTTCTCGTTGGCCACCAGGTGGATGTAGCTGCCCCGGGCCCATTCCTTGAACTTCAGCGGGCCGGTGCCGATGGGTGTGGCGTTGGCCGGGTTGGTCAGGAAATCGGTGCCTTCATAGATGTGCTTGGGCACCATAGGCATGGTGCCGTTCTCGAAGATGCCCATGAAGGGGCCGAACGGCTGCTTGAGCTTGAACTCCACCGTCAGCGTGTCCAGCGCCTTGATCGATTCCACGTTCGCCAAGCTGGCGCGGAAGCGCGCGTGTGTCTTGCGCAGGAACACATCACACGAGAACACCACGTCGGCCGAGGTGAAGGGCTTGCCGTCGTGCCACTTCACATTGGGTTTGAGCTTGAAGACGTAGGTCTTGGCATCGGGGCTGACTGTCCACGAGGTGGCCAGCTGAGGCTGCGGCTCCAGCTTTTCGTTGTAGCGCAGCAGGCCTTCGTAGATGTTGCCTGAGATCAACTGCGTGGGGCCGTTCTGCACGATGCCCATCATCAGGCCGGTCGGCTCGGGCTGCACCAGCACGTTGACGACACCCTTTTTGGCCTGGGCCAGACTGTGCAGGGGCACTCCAGCGATGGACAAGCCGAGGGCGGCGGAGCTGGCTTGAAGCAAATGGCGGCGTTGCATGAGAGGAGGTCCTTTCACTTTTTCGTGTGGGGTGGGGGGGGGAGATGCGGTCAGTCTCGGAATGAAGCGATGGTCGGCGGCTCCAGCCGCTGCAGCAGCGCGCGCCATTCACGCGCGTAGGGGTCGGTGGGCGCAGCGGACAGCCGGTTGGTGTCGCCGCTTTCGTACTGGCTTGCGGTCAGCTCGCAGACCGCTTCGGGCACCGGGTTCACGGGCTGACCCGTGCCCTGGATGGCCACCTGCACGCGGCAGGCGCGCTCCAGGTTGTGCATCAGGATGAAGGCCTCGGCCACGCTGCGACCCAGCGTGACTAGGCCGTGGTTGCGCAGGATCAGTGCGCAGGAGGTGGGCCCCAGATCGGCCACCAGGCGTTCGCGCTCCTCGTGGTTCAGCGCGATGCCTTCGAAGCTGTGGTAGGTGACCCGGTTGTGGAACTGCAGCGCCCACTGGTTGCAGGGCTGCAGGCCGCCGGTCAGCGACGACACGGCCACGCCAGCCACGGTGTGGGTGTGCAGCACGCACACCGCGTCATGCCGCGCCGCGTGTACAGCGCTGTGGATGGTGAAGCCGGCCGGGTTCACATCGTGGCCGTTGGGCTCCACGACGTTGCCGTCCAGATCAATCTTGACCAGCGATGACGCGGTGATGTCGCGAAACAACATGCCAAACGGGTTGATCAGAAACTGATCGTCGGCGCCCGGCACGCGTGCCGAGATGTGGGTGTAGATGCTGTCGTCCAGGCCGTACAGCGCCACCAGGCGGTAGGCGGCGGCCAAGTCTTCGCGGACCTCGCGTTCGGCAGCGGACATGGGCGATCCGACCACGTTGGCGGAGCCGGGGCGGACGGGAGAAGCAATGGCGTTCAAGGTGTTTTTCCTGCATATCTGTCGCCTGTCGACAGAAGACAGGTGACATTACGCAGGTTGCATGCCAACCCATCCATGGGTGAAATCCCTGAATCCGACACAAAAACGCCCTCCGGATGCGCAATGGGCGCACCAATAAGTCGCATGAAAGGGCTTGATCGGGTGCGCCAGCAATACGGCTTGCCGGTGGGCGCGTCGAAACATGCCCGCAGCCTCGATGAGATCCGCACGCCCTGCCCTAAGTAAATTGACGGCTTGAACTCAAAGGCGCAGCCGGCACGGAAAGCAGGCTTGTGGGCGTTAGTCCAACCAGTTCTCTCATCACTTGTAGTGCGCACAGAACTGCGTGTAGCGCCAGGTGCGGCCCTCGGGGTGGGCGGCCACGTATTCCTGCCACAGGAGCATGAGCGTCATGCCCTTGCGGTCGAGCTCCTGATGGAGCCATTTCAGATGTTCCCGATCCGACGAATTTCGGGTGGAGCTCGTCATCCTCACGTATCAAACCTGCAAGCGGCACGATGAAGAGATTTGGCCCCCCACCTGGGGCATCGATGCGTTAGTCTTGGTTTCCGCTCAGAGCCCACCGAAAGCCGCAGCGATGAAGACGCCTTGGTTGCTGGGCCTGCTCGCCGGCTTGGCCACGCCGATGGCGATGGCTCAGCCCAACCCCGCCCTGCTGGGCAACAAGGGTGCGTTCATCGCCGATGTACTGCGGCAGATGACACTTGATGAAAAGATTGGCCAGCTTCGCCTCATCAGCTTCGGCCCGCTGTTGTCGGCGCCGCAGCTTGCTGAGGAAGTGGCCGCCGGCCGCGTCGGTGGCTCCTTCGGCGTCGTCAGTCGCCCAGAGCAGCGTCCACTTCAGGAAGCGGCGATGCAACAGAGCCGGATGAAGATCCCGTTGCTTTTTGCATACGACGTGATCCATGGCCACCGCACCACCTTCCCGATCGGCCTCGGCCTCGCGTCGAGCTGGGATGTGGAAGCGGTTCGGCTGACCGCGCGCGTCGCCGCGCAAGAGGCCAGCGCCGACGGCATCGATTTCACGTTTGCGCCGACCGTCGACATCGCCCGCGACCCCCGCTGGGGCCGCACCTCGGAAGGTTTCGGTGAAGACCCGTACCTCGTGTCGGAGATGGCGCGCGCGATGGTCAAGGGCTTCCAGAACAATTCGGTCGCCAAGCCGGACAGCCTCATGGCGTCGGTCAAACACTTCGCGCTGTACGGCGCCGTCGAAGGCGGGCGCGACTACAACATCGTCGACATGAGCCCGATGCGCATGTACAACGACTACCTCCCGCCGTACCGCGCGGCCATCGACGCGGGTTCGGGCGGTGTGATGATCGCGCTGAACGCCATCAACGGCGTGCCGGCCGCGGCGAACACCTGGCTGCTGCAGGACCTGCTGCGCAAGGAGTGGGGCTTCAAAGGAGTGACGGTAAGCGACCACGGTGCCATCGCCGAACTGCTACACCACGGGGTGGCGCGTGACGAGGCCGAAGCCGCCAGGCTTGCAATCAAGGCCGGCGTCGACATGAGCATGGCCGACGAGATCTACATCAAAGAGCTGCCCGGCCTGGTGAAGTCGGGCGAGGTCAGCGAAGGCGAGATCGACAACGCAGTGCGTGAGGTGCTGGGCGCCAAGTACGACATCGGACTTTTCCGTGATCCGTTCCTACGCATCGGCAAGGCCGAGGACGACCCGGCAGATCTCAAGGCCGACAGCCGCCTGAATCGCGCGCCGGCGCGTGACGTGGCGCGCAAGTCGATGGTGCTCCTTGAAAACCGCAACCGCACACTGCCGTTGCGCAAGACCGGAACGATCGCGCTGGTCGGACCGCTCGCAGATTCGCAGGTCGACATCCTGGGCGCGTGGTCGGCCCAGGGCGTGCCGGCCTTGGCAGTGACCTTGCGTCAAGGCATGGCGGCAGTGATCGGCGACAAGGCGAGGCTCCTCTTCGCACGCGGCGCGAACGTCACCGAAGACAGATCGATTGTGGACTACATGAATTACCCGAACGGGGAGGCGCAGGAGATCGTGCAGGATGGCCGCATGCCGCAAGAGATGATCGACGAGGCCGTGGCCGCGGCGAAGCAGGCCGACGTGGTCGTGGCTGCCGTGGGCGAGTCGCGCGGCATGTCGCATGAGGCGTCCAGCCGCACGCGCCTCGATTTGCCGGAAAGCCAGCAGGCCTTGTTGAAAGCGCTCAAGGCAACGGGCAAGCCATTGGTGCTGGTGTTGATGAACGGCCGCCCACTGACGCTCGGCTGGGAGAAAGCCAATGCCGACGCGATGCTGGAGACCTGGTTCGCCGGCACCGAAGCCGGCAATGCCATCGCCGATGTGCTCTTCGGCGACGCCAATCCATCGGGGAAGCTGCCGATCTCGCTGCCTCGCTCGGTGGGGCAGATCCCGACGTACTACAACTTCCCGCGCCTCGGCCGGCCTTTCACGCCGGGCAAGCCCGGCAACTACACCTCGCAGTATTTTGACGAACCGCAAGGCGCGCTGTACCCCTTCGGCTATGGCCTGAGCTACACCGACTTCGCACTGTCGAATCTGGCCCTGTCGTCGCGCACGGTGCGAAAGGGCCGTACGGTCGAGGCGAGCGTCACCGTGAAGAACAGCGGCGACCGCGCCGGCGAAGCGGTGGTGCAGCTCTACATCCAGGACGTGGTCGCTTCGGTCGTGCGCCCGGTCAAGGAGCTCAAGGGCTTCCGCAAGCTGATGCTGCAACCGGGCGAGACGCAGGTGGTGCGCTTCCCGATCGGCGAGACGCTGCTGAGCTTCTACAACCAGCAACTCAAGCGCGTCGCGGAACCCGGCACTTTTAACGTGCAGGTGGGGCTCGGCTCACGCGATGTACTGCAGGAGAGTTTCGAACTGCTGCCCTGACTTCTGGAGTGAGGTGCGGGGTCAGCGCCTTGCAGCTTGAAGAAGACTGAATGCAGGAGTAAATAAATGCCCGCCGGTAAGCCGGATGACCTTGAGGCCTGGGCTGTTCGCAGTCCCCCTGCCGGACTCAACGGCTGGTCCCCGGACTACACGTCGGCGGCAACACCGCGCTGACCGTACTTCCGCGCCGAAAGCGCGCTCGGCGGAGAGGTCAGCCGGATGCTCGACGGGGTCTGAGGCACCAGATCCACACGGTCTGTGCGATTCTTAAACGCGCCCAGACCTGGAGCACCCCAAGCTGAGGCGCCCTATTGCTGGATCCTGCCCTCGCTGCTGATGATCGACAGCTCGACATATTTCGAGCCGGCCCTCGCGCCGGGCCTGAACCCGACGACATAACCTCCGAGGTCGTAGTCGTTCATGGCGTTCAGCGCGGCAGTCATTGCTTCGCGCGTGGGTGCGCGTCCCTGCCGCCGCGCTGCCTCGATGATCACGCGGCCGGCGATGTAACCCTCCATCATCACGTAGCTGATCGGCATGTCGAGCTTGTTTGCCTTGGTGATCTCCGCGAACTCCCGAGCGAGGCGGCTGTTGTTCTTGTAGGGGTTTGGCGTGACCTGCGAGATGACGACGCCCTTCATCTGCTCCTCGCCCAGCCGCTGGGACAGCTGCTCGATGTCTGCGCCGGAGTACGCGAACAGTTGCGCCGCGCCACCTTCCATGCGGTAGCGCTCGATAAAGGCCGCCGTGGTGGCGCCGTTGGCCACCATGATGATGGCCTGCGGCGGGGTCTTGAGAAAGGCCGCCACCAAGGTCCCGGCGCTCCTGCTGTCCGGTGCATAAGAGGTGCGAATGACGAAGGCGGCCTTTGCCCGACCGGCCGCCTCGTCGGCCGCGGCGACCACTGCGTCGGCCCCGGCCTCGTGGAGCAGGCCAAGCCGGGTGATGCCCACGGTCGCCAGGTGCTCGGTGAGCTTGGCCAGCTCGTCACGGACGTCGGCCCTCACGTTGAACAGCAGGGGATGCGAGGGCGGAATCCCGGTCGTGCGATAGCCCACGAGCGCCAGGCGCTGCTGGTCCAGAATGCCGGAGGCCAGGAGCGCCGCCAGATTGCGGCTGCCGAAGTAGCCGGCCAGCACGAGCGGGCGTTGCTCCGCGACCAGCTTGCGCGTCAGCTCGACGGTGGACGCGGGCTCGTTGTGATCATCGGCGCGCACGAGCGTGAAGGTATTGCCGTTCACGCCGCCTTGCTTGTTGACGCTGTCGAAAGCGAGCCGCAGGCCAGCTGCGTAGCCCAACCCCTGCTTGGCTTCCAACCCCGTGAGCGGTGCCACTTGCCCGACCACGATGTCGGCAGCGCCGGCGCTCGCCACCATGGCGCTTGCGATGGTGGCCCCCAGAATCCAGCGGGCCAAGGCGCGTCCATTCATCAGCTCCTCCGAAAGACGACCAAGCATGCGTCCCCCTACTCGCCGATCCCGAATCGCTGAAGAAGTGCCGACTTCAGCCGTCTGATCTCCACCATCGCATCAGACTTTGGTGCCTGCTGCCCCGACAAGACCGCGGCAGCTTCAGCCGCAGCATCCCTTGCAATACGGGCATTCAGCGAGCATCGAATCAACTCGCGTTTCCGATCCTTTGCGTCCAAGACGGCGAAGTTTTTCATGAGCACTTCGGCAACTTCAAGCGCCGAAGCTGCCGCAGAGAGCGTCATGTGGATGCCGGCGCGCACACGATTGCCGTAGTCGGTCTCTTCCTTGACGTTCAACTCTTTCTCCTGCTCACAGAGAGGGAGCGTTCCAATGTCGGTAGGAGCGAAGTACGGCACAGCCTGAACGCCATGCTCACGCGCCGAGATCACCTCCTGCAGCGCGACTCTGACCATTTGAACAGTCTCCAGGTCTGGGGATTGCATAGCCGGTTTCATTCACCTCGAAAAGTGGACCTGAACTACCAGGGACGAGCGATATTCGGTGCGGCCAGCGTCTTGGCATCGGGCGCCAGCTTTCTCCGGGGCCGCTCACGCTCAACGTAAGTCTGATACAAGTGTATCTGCATGTAAATGTACTGTAAAGACACTTTCAGGCGGATGAGTCCGTCTGCGGCATTCGCTTGCATCTGATGCTTGTCTCCTGCGTGTCGAGACAATGCCGCACGGACCCTCAACGACGATTGCAGGACCTTCCCGGGGAATCCCGTGGGGCCGAGTTCAATCGGCGCCGACAAGTGATGAACATGATCAAGAGGGGCGAGCTCGCCGCGCGCAAAGCCGAGGATCGCCTGCAGCTTCGAAGATTCATTGGTAGCAAACAGAGAAGCGCCATCGCCAATGGCCCAGCAAAACCACGTCGCTGCGCAAATGCAAGAATAAATCTTCACTTTGCACGAAAGGCGTAGAATGGCCTACATGATCCCTCGCGACGTGGCGCCACTCGCCGCCGAACTGGCGCGCCAATATCCAGTCTTGACACTGACGGGACCGCGCCAGAGTGGCAAGACGACGCTGTGCCGCAACCTCTTTCCCGACAAGCCCTACGTCACGTTGGAAGACCCCGACACCCGGCGTTTCGCCAATGAGGATCCGCGAGGCTTCCTGAAAGGGATCGAAGGCGGCGCAATAGTCGACGAGATCCAGCGCGCACCGCAGATCCCCTCCTACCTTCAGGCGATGGTCGATGTCGACCCCGCTCCGGGGCGTTTCATCCTGACGGGAAGTCAGCAGTTTGAACTCATGTCCCAAGTGAGTCAGCCGTTGGCCGGCCGCACGGCTGTTTTGCGACTGCTGCCGTTCTCCCTCGCCGAGGTCGCACGGCTGCATCCGGTGCCGCCGCTGGCGCAGACACTGCTCACGGGCTTTTACCCGCGCATTCACGACCGCGACCTCAACCCCTCGCAGGCGCTCGGCGACTATTTCACGACATACGTAGAGCGTGACCTGCGCCAGCTGGCGGCCGTTCATGACCTGCAGCGCTTCGAACGCTTCGTACGACTGTGCGCCGGGCGCGTCGGTCAGCTCGTGAATCTCACGAGCCTTGGCAATGATGCCGGCGTTTCGCACGCCACCGCGCGGGCATGGCTTGACCTGCTTCAAACAAGCTACATCGTGCACGTGCTTCCCCCCTGGTTCACCAACACATCGAAGCGGCTCGTGAAGAGCCCCAAGCTGTACTTTTGCGATGTGGGTCTGGCCTGCTGGTTGCTGGGCTTGCGCAGCGCCGACCAGGTGGTGCGCGACCCGCTGTTCGGCAGCTTGTTCGAGAACCTGGTGATCATGGAAGCTCTCAAGACCCGATTCAATCAGGGCGAGTCGGCGGAGATGTACTTCTTTCGCGATGCCACAGGCAACGAAGTCGATCTGCTGATTCCCTCGGGCCGGAAGCTCCGCGCCGTGGAGATCAAGGCTGGCGCGACAGTCAACACCGATTACTTTCGCGGCCTTCGCAGTTTCGCGGCCGCCTTCCCCAATGCGCTGGAAGGCGGCAGCGTCGTCTATGGTGGTGACACTGACCAGGCACGAAGCGACTGGCCGGTGATCGGCTGGCAACGCCTGCAGCATCCGCCGGCGAGGTGAGCTTGAGGGCGCTCACAGGAGTCCATCCATTTCTTGGGGGTGTGCAGTGCAGAAAAGTAAGCTTCGGAGATGGAAACCGGGGCATCTTCTGGACTGGAAGTCCTGCAGGTTCTGTCGCGGTAACGACGGACGGTAAGCTGCGGCGAAATGAAAAACAAAGCCCCGGCGATGATCGACGCTCTCCGCAAGGTGATCAAGCGGATGCATTTTCCATTGGACGTGATGCTCACCTGCGTGCGCTGGTATGCCGCCTATCCGCTGAGCTTGCGCTCTCTTGGCGCGCAGCAGAAAGTCGATGGTGTCGCCGTCGCGGTCGACCGCTCGGTACAGATACTTCCACTGGCCAGCGACCTTTGATATAGGTCTCGTCCATCCGCCAGCTCGTGCCGACCGGGCGTTTGCGCCGTCGAAACGCTGCGGCGAGCACCGGCAATATCTTCATTGCCCAGCGATGGACCGTGGCGTGATCGACGCACACGCCCGCGCTCGGCCATCATCTCCTCGATGTGGGCGATGCGCATCGAGCAGCTACTGCAGGCAACACGAGGCTTGCACAGTTCGGAGCAAGAGAACCTCCTCTGGGACATTGAGCGAGTCAAATGGTTCCTGTGGCAGCAGTCACGCCACGGCAGCAAGCTGCACGGCGGGCACTGAGAACTCGCGTCCGATGCCGATCCGCGCATATAGGTAGTTGTTGCGGGCCCTGTCGCTGAGCGTGTCCATGTTCACATGCCCGCCGGCGTCGCATGGGAACGCGTACCCGCGCCCCGCATTGAAGAGCGAGCGGAAGCGCAACTCGTAGGGCGTGCTCGGGCGTGGAGCCATTTGTGACGAATTCATGATGTGCTCCTCTCTAAGGTCATGAGGATTGACGCGGTAAGAGCGAAGCACCTTGTTGGTCTTGCAGTGGACGTGCAGTTTGATTCGCTCATCTGTCTCACTGCAACGACCATGCCAAGGCTCCGCCCGCGAAAGCGGGCCGCTTTACGTCGTCATTGATTCGACTGCGAATTCATGGACCCGCCCCGTTGCGACTGGCAATGCGTCGGGCGCTATGGACGTCCGGTTTCCGGACGGAGGCAGGGAGTCGGTCGCCCCTCCTGAGAGCGACGATTGACGACCCCGTTCGGTGGCGAGTGATGAGCCACGTCCATTCAGCTGAGCCATACACCCGATTCAAATCAGCAGCGTAAGTCGGCGCAGTTCGGCCGAGTTTCGCCGCGAGGGAATTGGCTGCGCATCGCCCGCGACGCGTGCCGTTCGAGATTCGCAGAACCAGACATTGAGGGAGCGAAGCAGCCGCGCGCTTCGTGAGGGTCGGTCACTGAGACCTTGTCCGATAGCTTGCCGACACCGGCGCCGTGCGGTTGCAAGACGCCCTGCTACAGGCCCGAGATCAACCCAAATTGCCGCGAGACCCGAGCCTGCGTTCTGGGCTTCAGGAACCCCTCGGCGGCGACCGATTTCCGGTCGTTCCGTCCGGCAATCGAACGCTCGCTGCGCCGCGAGTTCAGTCGCCACTGGCTCCGCGTAAACCCGAACCCCCTCAACAAAATCAAGGACTTAGCGCGACCCGGTCGACATCCGTTGGGTCGTGGCATGCCCGCTGCAAAGAAACAGGCGAGCGAATCAATCGCTCGGGTGGGTTGCCAACACACGCAGCCCGATCAATGGACGCAAGGAGATCTACACATGGAATTGCAATCACAGGTACAGGTGATGGGCATCGACGCCGGGGGCACGATGACCGACACCTTCTTCGTCCGCGAGGACGGACGCTTTGTCGTCGGCAAGGCACAGAGCAACCCGCAGGATGAATCACTCGCGATCTTCAACTCTTCGCAGGATGCGCTGGCGCATTGGCAACGCGAAGTCGATGAGGTCTATCCCGAGCTGCTGACCTGCGTGTACTCGGGAACGGCGATGCTCAACCGCGTCGTGCAGCGCAAGGGACTCGATGTCGGCCTGATGGTCAACAAGGGATTCGAGCACGTGCATTCGATGGGCCGCGCGATCCAGAGCTACCTCGGCTACGCGCTGGAGGAGCGCATCCACCTCAACACCCACCGCTACGACGAACCACTGGTACCGCTGCGGCGCACGCGCGGCGTGACCGAGCGCACCGACGTGCAGGGCGAGGTGGTGATTCCGCTGCGCGAGGGCGAGGTGCGCCAGGCGACACGCGAGCTGGTCACCGCCGGCTCGAAGGCCATCGTGATCTGCCTCCTGCAATCGCACAAGAACGGCCGCAGCGAGCAGCGTGCCCGCGACATCTGCCTCGATGAGTTGAAGAAGTTGGACGCGGACATCCCGGTGTTCGCATCGGTCGACTACTACCCGCAACGCAAGGAGAGCCACCGCATGAACACCACGGTGCTCGAGGCCTACGCGGCCGAGCCCTCGCGCCAGACGCTCCAGAAGGTCAGCGACCGATTCAGGAAGCACGGTGCCAAGTTCGACCTGCGCGTGATGGCCACACACGGCGGGACGATCAGCTGGAAGGCGAAGGAGCTGGCGCGCACCATCGTGTCCGGGCCGATCGGCGGCGTGATCGGCTCCAAGCTGCTGGGCGAGGCGCTCGGCTACGACAACGTCGCCTGTTCGGACATCGGCGGCACGTCGTTCGACATGGCGCTCATCACCAAGGGCAACTTCGCGATCGTGGCGGACCCCGACATGGCGAGGCTGGTGCTGTCGCTGCCGCTGGTGGCGATGGACTCGGTGGGTGCGGGCGCCGGCAGCTTCGTGCGGCTGGATCCGTACAGCGGTGCCATCAAGCTGGGCCCCGACAGCGCCGGCTATCGGGTCGGCACCTGCTGGCCTGAAAGCGGGCTCGACACGGTGTCGGTCTCGGACTGCCACGTGGTGCTCGGCTACCTCAACCCCGACAACTTCCTCGGCGGCGCGATCAAGCTCGACGTGCAGCGTGCGCGCCAGCACATCAAGGCACAGATCGCGGACCCGCTCGGCCTGTCGGTGGAGGACGCTGCGGCTGGCGTGATCGAGTTGCTGGACGTGCAGTTGCGCGAGTACCTGCGCTCCAACGTCAGCGCCAAGGGCTACAACCCGATCGACTTCGTGTGCTTCTCCTACGGTGGCGCTGGCCCGGTGCACACCTACGGCTACACCGAAGGGCTGGGCTTCAAGGACGTCGTCGTGCCGGCCTGGGCGGCGGGCTTTTCGGCCTTCGGCTGTGCCTGCGCGGACTTCGAGTACCGCTATGACAAGAGCGTCGACCTGGCGCTGCCGCAGCACGCGTCGGACAGCGAGAAGGCACAAGCCGCGACGACCATCCAGTCGGCCTGGTCCGACCTGGCCGCGAAGGTGGTCGAGGAATTCCGGATCAACGGCTTCAAGCCCGAAGAGGTGATCCTGCGCCCCGGCTACCGCATGCAGTACATGGGCCAGCTCAACGACCTGGAGATCAGCTCGCCGGTCGGCAGCGCGTCGACCGCGCAGGACTGGGATCGCATCGTCGAGGCCTTCGAGCAGACCTACAGCCGCGTCTACGCCAGCTCGGCACGCTCGCCCGAACTCGGCTTCTCGGTCACCGGCGCGATCATGCGCGGCATGGTCATCACCCAGAAGCCGGTGCTGCCCGAGGATCCGGAAGGCGGCCCGACGCCGCCGAAGGAGGCGCGCATCGGCACCCGGCCGCTGTACCGCCACAAGGTCTGGCACGACGCGGTGCTCTGGAAGATGGAAGCGCTCAAGCCGGGCAACACCATCGCCGGCCCCGCAATCATCGAATCGGATGCCACGACCTTCGTCGTACCCAAGGGCTTCTCGACCACGCTCGACAAGCATCGCCTGTTCCACCTCAAGGAAGTGAAGTAAGGAGACCCGCCATGAACATGATGTCCAGCAAAGAACTCGGCTTCGCCGACCTGCTCAAGACCGGCCAGACGCTGAAGGAATTCCGCGACGGCATTCTCGAGCGCACCACCAGGACCGGCCACTACAACGGCCTGCAGCGCCTGGAGCTGCGCGAGAAGGACCCGATCCGCTACGAGAAGATGTTCTCCAAGCTGCGTGGCGGCCTGGTGCATGCGCGCGAAACCGCCAAGAAGATCGCGGCCAGCCCGATCGTCGAGCAGGAAGGCGAGCTGTGCTTCACGCTCTACAACGCGGCCGGCGACTGCGTGCTCACCTCGACGGGGATCATCATCCATGTGGGCACGATGGGCGCGGCGATCAAGTACATGATCGAGAACAACTGGGAAGGCAATCCCGGCATCCATCCCGGTGACATGTTCACCAACAATGACTGCGCGATCGGCAACGTCCATCCTTGCGACATCGCCACCATCGTGCCGATCTTCGCGCACGGCAAGCTGATCGGCTGGGTCGGCGGCGTGACCCACGTGATCGACACCGGCGCTGTCACGCCGGGCTCGATGTCCACCGGCCAGACCCAGCGCTTCGGCGACGGCTACATGATCACCTGCCGCAAGACGGGCGTGAACGACACCCCGCTGCGGGACTGGCTGCACGAAAGCCAGCGCTCGGTGCGCACGCCGAAGTACTGGATCCTCGACGAGCGCACCCGCATCGCCGGCTGCCACATGATCCGTGACCTGATCGAGGAAGTGATCGAGGACGAAGGGCTGGAGGCCTACGAGAAGTTCGCCTACGAGGTGATCGAGGAGGGCCGGCGCGGCCTGCTCACGCGCATCAAGGCGATGACGCTGCCGGGCAAGTACCGCAAGGTTGCGTTCGTCGACGTGCCCTACAAGCACGAGGATGTGCAAACCTCGAATGCCTTCGCCAAGCTCGACTCCATCATGCATGCGCCGGTCGAGATGGAGATCCGGGCCGACGGCTCGTGGCGGCTCGACTTCGAGGGCGCGAGCCGCTGGGGATGGCATTCGTACAACGCGCACCACGTGGCCTTCACCAGCGGCATCTGGGTGATGATGACGCAGACCCTGGTGCCCACGCAGCGCATCAACGACGGCGCGTACTACGGCACCGAGTTCCACATGCCGAAGGGCACGTGGATGAACCCGGACGATCGCCGCACCGGGCACGCCTATGCCTGGCACTTCCTGGTCTCGGCCTGGACCACGATGTGGCGCGGCCTGGGCCAGGCCTACTTCAGCCGCGGCTACCTGGAGGAAGTCAACGCCGGCAACGCCAACACCTCCAACTGGCTGCAAGGCGGCGGCATCAACCAGGACGGCGAGATCCACGCGGTCAACAGCTTCGAGGCATCGTCCTGCGGCACGGGTGCCGGCGCCATCAAGGACGGCTTGAACCACGCGGCGGCGATCTGGAATCCCGAGGGCGACATGGGCGACATGGAGATCTGGGAGATGGCCGAGCCGCTGCTGTATCTGGGCCGCAACGTCAAGGCCAACTCCGGTGGCTACGGGAAGTACCGCGGCGGCTGCGGCTTCGAAACCTTGCGCATGGTGTGGAAGGCCCAGGACTGGACGATGTTCTTCATGGGCAACGGCTACATGAACAGCGACTGGGGCCTGATGGGCGGCTACCCCGCGGCCACCGGCTATCGTTTCGAAGCGCACAAGACCGGCTTGAAGGAACGCATCGCGATGGGCGACAGCCTGCCGCTGGGGGGCGACGCCAACCCGGATCTGCCGGACTACGAGAACCACCTGAATGCCGGCGCGGTGGTCAAGCGCGACCAGCAATGCATGACCACCGAGGACTGCTACGAGAACTACGACCTGTACCTCAACTACCTTCGCGGCGGCCCCGGCTTCGGCGACCCGCTGGACCGGGAGGTCGAGGCGATCGCCAGCGACCTGAACAACAGCCTGCTGCTGCCGGAATATGCACAGAAGGTCTATGGTGCCGTGGCGACGCGGGACGCCCAGGGCGTGTGGACTGTCGATGCCAGGCAGACCGCGCTGCAGCGCGTCGAGATCCGCAAGCAACGGCTGGCCCGTTCGATCCCGACGCAGGAATGGATGAAGCTCGAGCGCGAGCACGTCCTGACCAAGAACGCGTCGCCACAGGTGCAGCACATGTTCGCAACCAGCTTCGGTCTGTCCAAGAAGTTCGAGCAGCAGTTCCGCGACTTCTGGAACCTGCCGGAGTCCTGGGTGCTGACCGAGGACGAGCTGGACGTGCCCACCTATGGTTCCAAGTTCCGCATGGACTTGTCCAAGATGCCCGACGTGAAGACCGTCGTGCTGGTCGAAGAATGAAGCACGGTCGACGAGACCCCAAGGAGATTTGAAATGACTACTTACACCCGTGAACAAGTCAAGAGCCTGGTCGACGGCAAGCTCGACTGGGACACCACCTTGCGCATGCTGTCGATGCCCAAGGATCCGGACCGCTTCGAGAAGTACCTCGACGCGTTGCAACAGAAGCTGGATTGGGACGACCGCATTGTCTTGCCGCTCGGCCCGCACCTGCACATCGTGCAGCTGGCCAAGACCAAGAAATGGGTCACCAAGTGCGATTGCGGCCACGAGTTCTGCGGCTGGCGCGAGAACTGGAAGCTGCACGCCAACCTCTACGTGCGCCAGACCGAGGAGGAAATGACCGAGGTCTACCCGAAGCTGATGGCGCCGGACACCCACTGGCAGGTCTATCGCGAGTACTACTGCCCCCAGTGCGGGACCATGCACGACATCGAAGCGCCCACGCCCTGGTACCCGGTGATTCACGACTTCGAGCCTGACATCGATGCCTTCTACAGGGAATGGGTGAAGCTGCCGCTGCCGGAACGCGTGGACTGAGCAGGAACCGACCGGGTCCCCCGCTCGCTCATGGCGCAGCGGCGGGGCCCCCACAGACAGAGGAGATCAGATGGCGGGGTTGGCCCGCCATCGGCGTTTTCACTATCATTCGAAGAAGCGGCGCCCGCACACCCACGGATGCGCCAACGGACAGCAGGTCGCATTGCACGGCCCGGCGGAGACAAAGATGGCATCACGGGACAAACAGATCTTCTCGATCCCCGGCGACGAACCGGCGGTCATGGCGGCGTGGGAATCCTTCGTCAGTGGAGACACGCGGCCGGCTGAGGCGCTGCGTTCATTAGTGGACATTTCATGGCAACGCTGCCAGGAAGCGCAGGTCGATCCGAATCGTCGTGGCGGACCGCAGCCGGTGTCCGAGCAGGATCTCTTCCTCTTGCGCGAACGCCAGCGCGAGCTTTTGGAGGCCAGCGCACCGGCCATGGCCTGCGCGCACGACTTCCTTTCGGAAACCGGCACCATGATGGCGTTGGCTGACGCCCACGGCACGATCCTCATGACGGAAGGCGACACGCCGGCCATGGGATCGGGCGAAACCATCCACCTGATGCCGGGTGTGACCTGGAACGAGGCGCTGTGCGGCACCAATGCGATCGGCACAGCGCTCGCCATGGGCCAGCCGGTTCAGATCCACTCTGCCGAGCACTACTGTGCCGGCATCAAGCGATGGACCTGTTCGGCCACGGTGGTGCGACATCCAAC
Source organism: Variovorax sp. P4_B11 (assembly GCF_056402355.1). Taxonomy (NCBI): domain Bacteria; kingdom Pseudomonadati; phylum Pseudomonadota; class Betaproteobacteria; order Burkholderiales; family Comamonadaceae; genus Variovorax; species Variovorax sp. P4_B11. Next base: position 14,313 of record NZ_JBFUHO010000040.1, on the reverse strand, counting down.
GGACGGCGAGATCATCGGCGTGCTGGACGTCTCGGGACTGTCGCAGACGTACAGCCGGCAAAGCCTGGCGCTGGTGGTCACGACTGCGAATCGCATCGAGAGCCGGCTTGCCATGGTGGAGATGGAGCGCCGCTACAACCTGCTGGAGCACGGCATGGGCCGCTGGAACGCGGGTCGACAGGAGGGTCTGGTCCTGTTCGATCGGCGAGGCAATCCGATCAAGGCCAACGAGCACGCACACATCGCGATCGCGGCCGCGGGCGGTCAGATCGACCTGTCCGGCGCGCACCGGCTGCCCGAACTCGCTGCGGGTCGGTTGGGGCGCAGCGGCCATCGACGCCAGTTGCCCCCATGGATCAAGCCCGAGTGGCTCGAGCCGCTGATCGTCAAGGGAGAGCAACTGGGGACGCTCCTGGTGGTGCCGGTGACACGCGCCCGCGTGACGTCGCTGCCCTCCTCGATGAGGTCGCAAGGATCAGGCCCTGGCCAACGAGACAGTGCAGCAGTCGGCGACGCCTTTGCTGCCCTCATCACAGCGGACCCGGCCATGCTGCAGGTCATCGGCAAGGCGCGGCAATTGGCGCGGTCCAGGACGCCGGTGCTGCTGCAAGGCGAGACAGGCGTTGGCAAGGAAGAATTCGCGCGAGGCATTCACGGCTCCTGCGCGGGCCCGTACATCGCGCTCAACTGCGGCGGGTTGTCGCGCGAACTGCTGGCGAGCGAGTTGTTCGGGTACGCAGACGGCGCCTTCACCGGTGCACGCAAAGGTGGTATGGCCGGCAAGATCGAAGCCGCCGACGGCGGCACGCTGTTCCTTGACGAGATCGGCGAGATGCCGATGGACATGCAGTCGCATCTGCTGCGGGTGCTGGAGCAAGGGGAGATTTACCGCCTCGGCGAGAACACGCCGCGCCGGGTGAACTTCCGGCTGATCGCCGCGACCCACAGGGACCTGCGCGAGGAGATCGCGGCGGGCCGGTTCCGCATGGATCTGTTCTACCGCATCGCTGTCACGAGCCTGCGCATCCCGCCCTTGCGCGAGCGCAAGGGCGACGTCGCGCTGCTCGCGCAACATTTCCTCGATCTGTTCCGGGGCGAGCAGGGGATGAAGCCCGAGATCCTCGATGCGGCGGTGCTTGCCCGGCTGGAGTTGCACCGCTGGCCTGGGAACGTGCGCGAGTTGCGCAACGTGATTCAGGGCGCCGTGATGATGAGCGAGGGTGATCCACTGATCTGCTCGGCACTCCCCCCCGAACTGTCCGGCCTCGAAGCTTCGAGCACCGCGCCTTCGGTAACGCTGGGCGCCGAAGTGCGCAGCATCGCCGAAGGTGAGGAAACGCTTATCCGGCGCGCGATCATTGCCAGCGAAGGCAACCTCACGCTCGCGGCGCGCCAATTGCACATCGCCAAGAGCACGCTCTATGTCAAGATGCAGCGCTACGGCCTGTCGCGCGAGGTGATGCGCATCAGCGAACCGACGCACAAATAGGCTTGGAAGGCGGGGCCCGCTGTCATTCATGGCGACGCCTGGGCTACGATGCGCTGGCAATCAAGAGCCTCAAGTTTGGACGCCCGACCAGCCGCCGAATACGGCAGGAGCTCCCATGAACCATGTCCTGATTCTCGGAGGCACAGGCTTCGTTGGTCAAAGCCTGTGTGCGTTGCTCGCCGAGCACGGTTGTGACATGACAGTGCCCACGCGCAACAAGTCGCCGGCGCTGAAACTGGGCCTGCCGGCATCGGTCGATCTCGTGAGCGCCGATGTTCACGATCTTGCACAACTCACGAAGCTTGTGGAGGGCAAGGACGCCGTGGTCAATCTCATCGCCATCCTCCACGGCAGCGAAGCACAGTTCGATCGAACTCACGTCGAGTTGCCTCGTACGCTGGTCTCGGCCTGCCGCACGGCCGGCGTGCGGCGGATCGTGCATGTCAGCGCGCTCGGCGTGAACGGCCCGCGGCCAAGCCGGTACCTCCGGTCCAAGGCCGAAGGCGAGAGGGTGTTGAAGGATGCGGATCTCGATACGACGCTGCTTCGTCCATCGGTGATCTATGGCGAAAAGGATCGTTTCCTGAACCTGTTCGCGCGCCTGCTGGAGTTCGCTCCAGTGTTCCCGCTGGCGTGTGCGGGAGCCCGCTTCCAGCCCGTGTGGGTCGAGGACGTCGCCCGCGCGATTCTGGTCTGCCTCGAGCGACCGGAGACGTCGGGGCAAACCTTCGAGTGCGCAGGGCCCGACATCTACACGCTGGCGGAGCTGGTCAAGCTTGCCGGCCGGTGGTCAGGCCACGAAAGACCCGTGCTTTCACTTCCGCAGCTTGTTGGAACACTTCAGGCGCTCGTGATGGAACACTTGCCAGGCGAAGCGCTGATGTCGCGCGACAACCTTCAGTCGATGCGCACCCCTAACGTTGCCACCGGACTGCTGCCGTCCCTGGGAGATCTGGGTATCCGCCCTGCCGCACTGTCCAGCATCGGACCCCGCTATCTAGGCGCCGCTCGCACGCCAGGCAGGAGGAATTGAGACCACGTCGACGCATTCAGGCGCTCGGCAGCAGTGCCTTGTCGATGAGCGCACCACGCCATTGGTTTGGGAATTCCAAGCGCCGGCGGCGCAGTGAGTCCGGCGACAGAAATGTGCACAACAAAACGCGCTCCCCGCGACAACATCCGTACATCCAGGGTGACATTTCCTTGGAATAAATGCACGGCCATTGTGGACATTGGATCTGCAAGACCAACTGCCCGCATGCTAGAGGCCTGCCCACCAGGCACGAAAGGACCCGCATGCAGATTCAGGTCGACGGATTCCGACGCACTCGGCGCCGAGTGGAATTTCCCTTGAAGGACGTCCGGATCCTCGAGGTCCTGGCGTTGCTGCTCTTGACGTGCGGCCTGGCCGGCCACAGCCTTGCCGGCAGCTTGAAGGGCAAGGTCGTGTTCGGCGGCCCGGCCCCCGCGCCGGCCAAGGTGCCTGTGACGATCGACCAGTACCTGTGCGGCAACGAAAAGCCCGCCGATGACCTTCAGGTTTCCGCGAGTCGCGAGATTCGCAATGCCGTCGTCTGGATCGAGAACGCGCCGGCCGGCGCCGCGCCGCCAGCGACCCAGAAGATCGAAGTCGACCAGAAAGGATGCGCGTTCATCCCCAGGGTGGTCATCGTTCCGGCCGGCGGAACAGTGGACTTCCTCAACAGCGATCGCCTGCTCCACAACATTCACGCCACCCCGAAAACCAACGTCTCCTTCAACCGAACGCAGCCGCTGGGCCGGACGATTCCGATCACTTTCGCCCAGCCCGAGATCGTTCGAATCAACTGTGACCTGCACGCCTGGATGACGGCTTGGGTGGTTGTTGCCGCGCACCGCTTCTATGCGATTACCGGAGCCGATGGCACGTTTGCGTTCGACAATCTCCCGCCGGGCCAGTACCAGTTGCAGGTCTGGCATGAAACGCTCGGCACGGTGCCGGCGAGCGTCAACGTGAGCGATCAGCAGCCCGCGCAGCTCACTGTGGAATTGAAGCCCCGGTGAAACCGCGGCCCCGGAGCCGCCCTCAGGGAACGACGCTGATCTTCTTTGACGCCTCCCAGGCGGCGGAATGCGTCGGCTCCTCGACGGCCCGCAGCGTCCCGCCTTCGTCGAGCGCGATCGTGAAGGTCACGGTCGGCGCGGAATAGACCGGGTGCAGATAAGCCCGCGCGATCTCCACCGAGTCCTTGTAAAGCGCGATATAGCGCACGAAGTGCTCGGAGAGCGACGGATGCGGCGAGTCGGCGCCGACGCTGATCGTCACGTTGAACCAGGCACCGCGGCGCACGCTGTCCGGCGCGGTGAGCCTGGGCGTGTGCTTGGCGTCGAAGCCCTTGTGGACGTCACGGAATTCCGGCGTGAACTGCTGCGCCTGCTCTTCCTCCGGCTGCGCGGCGATGGCGCCGGAGCCCATCGCCAGACCCAGTGTCGCCATCACGATGCGCTGTGTGTTTCGAACGGTCATTGCCTTGGTCCCCTTCGTTTTCCGGTCAGATATCGGGGAGAAACTGCTTGACCATCGTGAGCAGTTCGCTCGGGCTGTAGGGCTTCGCGAGGTAGCTGGAGGCGCCGGCCTGGATCGCCTTCTCGCGGTCGCCGCTCAATGCGTACGAGGTGATCACGATGATCGGAATGTGGCGCGTGGCCGCTTGCGTGGTCAGCAGCCTCGTCGCGTCGAGCCCGGACATTTTGGGAAGCTGCACATCCATCAGGATCAGATCGGGCAACTCCTGCTGCGCGAGTGCGAAGCCGGTCTCGCCGTCGGCCGCCTCGATCAGGCGGCAGGCCGAGCGCTTGAGCAACTGCCGAACGATCTTTCGGTTGTACTCGTTGTCCTCGACATAGAGGATCTTGCGTTCGGTCATGAACCGGTCTCTCTTTCGCCCGCGCGCAACGGCACGGAAAACATGAAGGTGGAGCCCTTCCCCAGCTCGCTTTCGACCCAGATGCGGCCGCCCAGCCTTTCGACGAACTTCTTCGAGATGCTGAGGCCGAGCCCCGTTCCGCCGAATTCCCGCGTGATGGTCGTGTCGACCTGGCGGAACTCGGTGAAGATGTTGTCGAGTTCATCCTGGGCGATGCCGATGCCGGTATCGGAGACGCGGTAGATGAGCTCGTCACCCACGAGTTCGACGGCGATATCGACCTGGCCCTGCCGCGTGAATTTCAATGCATTGCCAGCCAGATTGGTCAGGCACTGGGCGAGCCGCCCGCTGTCGCCGTAGGCCACCGGCAGATCCTCCGGCGCGTGCGCCGTGAACGCCAGCCCTTTCTCCGCCGCGATGGAACGCAGGGACGTTCGCACGGTGTTGACCACATCGCTGACGGCGTACTCGTTGAGCGCCAGCTCCATGCGGCCGGCCTCGATCTTGGACAGATCGAGCACATCGTTGATCAGCCGCAGCAGATTTCGGCCGTTGACCTGGATGTCTGTGAGCGGCTCCTTCAACTCGTCCGGAACCTCGCCGTAGATTCCGTCGATCATCATTTCGCTGAATCCGAGAATCGCGTTCATCGGGGTGCGCAGCTCGTGGCTCATGTTGGCCAGGAACTCGGACTTGGCCTTGCTCGCGCGCGACAGCTGCTCATTGAGATCCACGAGCTTCGCGGCCGCCTGCCGCTGTGATTCGTCGAGACGATGCAGTTGCTGGCTCATGTGGTTCATCCGGTCGGCGAGCGCTCCGAATTCGTCACGGTTGGGCACCATGATTTTGCGCCCGAAATTTCCCGCCGCGACGTCGTCCAGGAAAACATCCGCCGCACGCACCGGGAGGATGAAAGACCACGAGATCACGAACCCGCACAGCCAGGCGAGCAGCACGGCGCTCACGGCGAAGACCAGGGTCAGGGTCAGCGATCTGCGGTTGGCGGCGCCGACGCTTTCACGCAGCTGTGCCATCCGGCTCTGCTCCACGTCGACCAGTTGGCTCATGCGCAACGCGATCTGCGCGTCGAGGCGCTCCTCGCGCCGGAGCAGGTCGGTCGTGATGTCCTCGAGCTTGCCGTCGCGGATGGCATTGGCAATGTCGGCGACCACGCCCATGGCGTCGTCCTGCGAAGCGCGGATCTGGTCGATCAGGCCCTTCTGCCCGGCGGCCGCGGCGGTGTCCAGCTTGGCCAGCGATTCGTTGAACCGGTTGTTCTCGCGCAGGATGCGCTCGATGGCGGCCTCATCCTTCGACAACAGCGCCAGTGCCGTGAAATGCATCTGCCTGTCCAGCGCATGCTGGCTCTGTTGCGCCCAGCTGACGCGCTCATGGGCCTGGTCGAGCAGATGGCTCTGCCCGGTGGTGTTCACGAGAATGAGCAGGCTGGCGACCGCCATCGCGATGAACAACAGGGTGATGATCAGGAAGGCCAGCAGCAGCTTGGTGTGCACCGAGGCGCGAACGCGCGCCACCCCTTCCACCAGACCGGCAAGCGGTGAACGCTTCAACACCTGCGTAACAAGCTGTTCAAGTTTGATGGCCAGGCTCCCGTCAAGGACCGAATGGAGCGCTTCGCCACCGCGAGCCACGAGCCACGAGCGAGCGACCTTGTGGAACCACCACGAAGCCGCTACATTTTTTGTCTCGGGAGAATTGACGGTGAGAACCCCTCCACGCATCCTCATCGTCGACGACAACGCGACCAACGTCAAGATTCTGCAGGCGCGCCTGGGCAGCGAGGGCTACGAGGTGGTCTCGGCGGCCGACGGCCTGGAAGGCCTGACCGCGGCACGCGACCTCACACCGGACCTGATCCTGCTCGACCTGATGATGCCCAAGCTGGACGGCATCGAAGTTTGCCGGCGCTTGCGGGCTGACCCCGACTTTCCCTTCACGCCCATCATCATGGTGACGGCCATGGCCGACCTGAAGGACGTCGTCGCCGGCCTCGAGGCGGGCGGCGACGAGTACCTGACGAAGCCGGTGGACCATGCAGCGCTCGCCGCTCGGGTGCGTTCGATGCTGCGAATCAAGCGCCTGCACGACCAGGTCGAAGCGCTGGTCGCGCAGGTGAAGGACTGGAACGCATCGCTCGAACGCCGCGTCGCCACCCAGGTCGCCGAACTCGAGCGCGTCGGCCGGCTCCGACGCTTCTTTTCGCCGCAACTGGCTGAACTGATCGTGAGCGGTGGCGCCGAAGACCCTCTGCAAAGCCATCGACGGGAAATCACCGTGGTCTTTCTGGATCTGCGCGGCTTTACGGCCTTCGCCGAGAGCGCCGAACCGGAGGACGTGATGGCCGTGCTGCGCCAATACCACGCGGCGACTGGCGAGCTGATCCTCGCGTACGAGGGAACGCTCGAGCGCTTCACCGGCGACGGCATGATGATCTTCTTCAACGATCCGGTTCCCATGCCCGACGCCGCCGAACGCGCCGTGCGGATGTCGCTGGCGATCCGCGAGCGGGTCGGCTCGATCGCCGAGACATGGCTGCGGCGCGGCTATTCGCTCGGCCTGGGCATCGGCATCGCCCAGGGTTTCGCCACGATCGGCGCCATCGGGTTCGAGGGGCGCTGGGACTACGGCGCGATCGGCACCGTGACCAACCTCGCGGCACGACTGTGCGGAGAGGCCGAGCGAAACCAGATCCTGATTTCACGGCCCGTCTATGCGCAACTGGCGTCGCTGCTCGACGTGGAGCCGCCGCAGGCGCTCGGCTTGAAGGGGTTTCAGCGTCCGGTCGACTGCTTCAGTGTTCGTGGCATGAAGGCGGTATCGAGTTGAGAGCGCGGCCTGCCCACCACCGGCAAGCGCGTTCATTCGAGGTACTTGCCTCGCAAGTCGTCACGTGCGCACATCGGCGCAGGGCGTGCCCGGCTCGCACACTGGCGGCGCCAGGTAGAGCGTGCGGAACGCCAGTCCGAGGAACAGCAGCGTGAACCCGATGAAGACGGGCCGGTACGGCGCCGTCGCCGTCAGACCGCCGAGCCAGGTGCCGCCGATGCCGAGCGCCGGCAGCACAAGCGGCCCAACGCAGCACACGGACGCGCCGATGGCGGCCAGTGCGCCAGCGATCAGCGACCCTTTGCCAGTGAGTTGCGCCATGCGCGGCTCCTTGAACCTGTTTGCCAAGCTTCCACTCTTAGCCGGCGCCGCGTTCGTCTTCACCCGTGTGCCAGCAGCATCTTCATGAACGTGATGCCGTTGCGCTGGCCCTTGTCCTCGTCGCAGTTGTTGAAGATCAAGTGCGTGTTGCGCACTTTGTACGCCAGGCGCACCACCTCGACCATGATTTCCTTCAGTTCCTGATCCGGATAGTCATAGTCGAAGCGCTCGGCCGCCGACGCAGCGCCCTTGAGGTTGTAGGTGTCAACGTTGCGGCCGTGGAGGCGCACCAGCGCGTAGTCCGGGTTCGTGGCCTCGGCCAGCATCGGCACGCTGTTGGCGAAGCCCTGCGGGCCGTCGACGACGGTGTGCACCGCGCGCAATTCGCGCAGCAAGTTCAGGGTGGCAAGTCGGTTCGCCTCGTCGAACCAGGACTGGTGCCGAAACTCGACGCTGACCGCGTGGCCGCCCATCACCTCGACGCAATGCTCGAGGTGGGCATGACCTTCCTGATTGCACATCAGCCAAGGTGGAAACTGGAAGTGGACCAGCCCCAGCTTACGGGCGTTCTTCAGCGGTGCCAGCGCGTCAATGAACCGTCGCCACAGCTCGGCGCGGATCTCGGGCGGCGTACTGCGGTAGTAGAGCGTCTTCGAGGTGCCCAACGCCAGCCTGATGTCCTTGTGCAGCACCTTGGGATCGGTCTGATGACCGGTGAACAGCCGGAAGGCCTTGACGTTGAAGACGAACTGCTCCGGCGTGCGCTCGACCCAATTGTTGGCGTTGGTCGGCGTCGGGATCCCGTAGTAGCTCGAATCGACCTCGACCAGCGGAAAGATCGACGAGTAGAAGCGCAGGCGCGCCTCAGGCGTTTTCGCCTCCTTCGGATAGAAGCGCCCGCACTCGATCAGCGTCTTGTCAGTCCAGGAGGCAGTGCCGACCAGAATAGGCATCGCGGATTACGTGGAGACGGGCTCGCGCCATTCAGGCGCTGGCTTCCCTGACGAGCTGAGAGCCGCTCCGCCGGGACGCGTCAAAAACCAAGGTGCGCTCCCGAGCCTGCGCTCTGGCGCCCGCTGCTGCCCCTGCAGCGCCGCCGCTCGCCGCGCCGAGGCCAGTACCAACCGGGTGTTCCCCAAGGTCACCGTGGTGAGCGGATCGCGATTCTGATCTGCCGGTGGAACGATGTCCTGGTCGTCGGCCACCGAAACGCCCGCAAGGCTTCGCTCGCCCGGCTGGGAGATGACGTTGAGCGTCTGGCCCGCCTTCTGGGCGTCGCCTTTAGCAGAAAGGTCACCCAATGACAGCATGCCCACGAGAAACTGTTCGCGATCGACCACCGGCAAACGGCGAATCCGGTAATGCTCCATCTTGTCCATCGCGCTCTCAGCCGCTTCATCTTCGAAACACGACACAACATCCTCGCTCATGATTTCCGAAGCAGGCGTATCCAAAGATCATGGAGACCGATGAAACTTCCTTCTGCGGTCCGCTCGCGCGTCTCGCTGTAGGAACAATCCCTCCACGCTCACTCACAGTGGGCCGGCCGCGCTTGTCCCAAAAAAGCCCCGCAGACGCGGTCGCCTCAGACTGCGCGCCAGAAGTCTGGTGAGATCGATGCCCTGCTCGGCCGAAACGCCGAATTCCGCCGCTGTTTGGCGCAGGGCTTGTTCGCTGACGCCGAGCCGCTCAAGCCAGAACTCGCTGACCTTGTTTATATCGATCGGGCTTGCCCTGGTTCAGTCCTCAAACAGCCAGATCGACGCGACCGATCGGTGGCTTGCGCCGGCGTCATCCTCGATGCGAGCCAGCGGGGCACATCGCTGGACTTTGTCTGACAGCCTCAAGGCCTGCAGGATGGCGGGGCCGGTGCGGTATGCGCGTTAGAAAAGTTTGCGGCGAGTCTCCCGCTCGTTTCATCGTCGAATTCCTAAGGAGAGGCACATGAACCCATCCGCCACCTCGCCGTCGAACCCCGTACCTCCTGACGAAGACCTGGTCGAACAGGCCCGTCCCGGCTACGGCATTCCGTCGCAGGATCCGAGGCCCGCGGCGCAGTTTCCTCTGGAGCCCGAGGAAGCCCAGCGCGAGGCCAATTCGGTGCTTGTGGGTGGCGGCGCAATCGTCGGTGCGGCCGCGGGCTCCACCATCGGCGTCGCGGTGGCCGGCCCGGTCGGTGTGGTGGTGGGCGGTGCGCTGGGAGGCGTTGCCGGCGCACTGGGCGCCGCGGCCGCTGGCACGATGGTGAAGCCGGAAGATTCGATCAGCGCCGAAACAGCGCGCGCGGACACCGTGCGCCTGGACCGTCCCTGATGATGACGGCCAACGTTCTCGAAGGTCCGCTCACACCCGAGAACGCGCAACAGATGCTCGATGCGACGTAGTTTTCGCTGTTTGAGCCGAGCACGTCGCCCCCCTCGGCCTTCATGTCGTGATGATCCGCCGGCTTATCATGGCCAGCGTGCTGGCGTTGTGCACGATTGGCGCCAGTGCTCGCTGCGCCCGACGCAGTACGCGGCGAGCAGATCTGCGCGCGATGTCTGGCGTGTCATGCCCTGGCCGCGGACCGCGTGGGACCGCGGCACTGCGGTCTGTTCGGGCGACTGGCTGGGAGCAAAGGACCGCTCCGATCTGATCGCCTACCTTCGGCACGCCGACGAGACCCCCGAGTGCGGCAAGCAGGCAGGGGCGACACGGTGACGTGGCCGGCGTACAGCGCGCCCAAGAGCGCCCGCCAGCGGCATCCTGCCCAACGGTGGAAACCATGCCAATGGTCTATTGCGCTGGCGGGAGGCCGATGCCAGAATTTTCGGCTCAGGTCGGGCTCATCCACTGACGGGCCGGCTGCCAACGCGAAAAGCAGGTCCGCCTCCACTTCGAGAGGGAAACGCCATGCCATCGCACCACCGTTGCATCTTCGGCCTACGGGTATCACCCACCGCCGCCATCGTGGTCGCTTCGTCCAGCCTGCTGCAGGCCGGCAGCGCCGGCGCCGGGGGGCCGGCATCCACATTCGATCCTCTCCTGTCCGAGCCGGGCCGGACCTGCGGGCCGGTGGTGAGCGGGCCGCCCGCGCTGCTCAAGGCGCTTATCCGTGTCAAGAGCGAGACGGCACCCTTTCAGCCCGTGCCCATGCAGGCTGCCGACGGCACGGTGCCGCTCTATCGGAACCTCGGCGCCCTCGCCTTCCCGATCAGCACCCGGGACCCCAAGGCGCAGGCCTACTTCAACCAGGGATTGCGCCTGTCCTTTGCCTTCAACCACGCCGAGGCGCAACGTGCGTTCCAGGCCGCGCAGAAGCTCGATCCCGATTGCGCCATGTGCTTCTGGGGCGAGGCGCTGGTGCTGGGACCGAACATCAACGTCCCGATGATGCCGGAGGCCAACGCGCCGGCGCTGGCCGCGCTTGCCAGGGCGTCGGCGCTCAAGGGGCAAGCGAGCGAGAAGGAGCGGATGCTGATCGGCGCACTCGAGAAGCGCTATGCCGCCGATGCCAAACCCGACCGCAGCGGATTGGACGGTGCCTATGCCGACGCCATGAAGGCCGTGGCGGCGGCATTTCCGGCCGACGACACGCTTCAAGCGCTGTACGCCGAGGCCGCCATGGACACGCAGCCCTGGGACTACTGGCAAGCCGGAGGTGCCCAGCCGAAGGGACGCGGCGCAGACATCGTCGGCACCCTCGAGACCGTGCTGAAGCGCAACCCCACACACCCCGGCGCCATCCACCTTTACATCCATGCGGTGGAGGCGTCCACGCGGCCGGAGCGCGCGCTGCCCTATGCGAAGCGGCTGGGCGCGCTGGTGCCCGGCGCCGGCCACCTGGTGCACATGCCCGCGCACATCTACTACCGCGTGGGCATGTACCGCGAGTCGCTGGACGCCAACCTGCGCGCGATCCAGGTCGACGAAAACTACTTCAAGACGTCCCCATCGGATCCACTGTACAAGGCCGCCTACTACCCGCACAACATTCACTTCGTGATGGTGTCCGCACAGATGGGGGGCGACGCGAAGACGGCCATCGATGCGGCCTCGAAGCTGGATGCATCGGTGCCGGGCGAGCTGGTGAAGCTGTTTCCGATCCTGCAGCCGATCAAGGCGGCGCACTACACGACCCGTGCACAGTTCAGTGATGCCGACACGATCCTCAAGCTTGCGGCGCCGTCCGAGGAAGTGGTGCTGGTATCGACCATGTACCACTACGCGCGCGCCGTTGCTTTCGCGGAACGCAAGGACAAGGCAGGCGCGCGACAGGAAATCGACGCCATCGCCGAGATCGAGCGCGGGGCCGACTTCAAGCCTTTCGAGCCCTGGGGGCTGCCGGCCAAGGAGATCGTGCGCACCGCGGGCCTGGTCGCCACCGGGCGCCTGGCCGACGCCACGGGGGACCTGGAGGGTGCGGCCAAGGCCTACACCGAAGCCATCGCCATCGAGGACGCGCTCACCTACACGGAGCCCCCCTACTGGTACTACCCGGTGCGGCAATCGCTGGGCTCGGTGCTGCTGCGCCAGGGCAAGCTCGACGAAGCGGAGCAGGCGTTCAGGGCTTCGCTGGTACGCGTGCGCAACAACGGCTGGGCCCTGGCCGGGCTGGCCGAAGTCGAGCGCAGGAAGGGTGACGCCCGCGCGGCGCAGGCCGCCAGCGAGGCTTACCGTCGCGCCTGGTTCGGCCCCAAGGACGGACCCGATCTGGCGCGGCTGTGAGGTGCCGGCGCTTGCCGCGTCGGCGTGTATTCGGCATGTATCCGCGCGGTATCGCCAAGGCAATGACCCAGCGCACGAGGGCGCTGCGGCCTAGACTGCGGGTCATGGCTGTCACGGAACGCCGTCTTCGCTCGACCGACACCCCGGCGTGGACCGACGCTGCCGAAGCGATGTATCGCGCCGCACAGGCCGTGGCCGGCGCCAGCGGCCCCGGCACCCTGGCCGCACTGGTGCAGGAACTGGCGCAGATCCTGCGCGTGGCGACCGTGTTCGTGGCGGTCTTCACCGACAGCTCGCGCCGCACGCTGCGTACATTGGCAGCCGTGCTCGATGGCCGGCCGATGGGCAACTTCGACTACCCGCTGCAGGGCTCGCCCTGCGAGAAGGTGATCGGCCGTGCCTATCGCTTCGTCGCCCAGGGCGTCGCGGCGGAGTTGATCCCCGGCACCGTGTTCGCGGAAACGGGGTTCGATTCGTACGCGGCATTCCCGCTCAACGACACCGACGGCAGCCCGCTCGGACTACTGGTCGCGATGGACCGCAAGCCGATGGCCAACGCCACGCTGGCCGAGGCGCTGCTGAAGATCTTCGCCAGCCGCATCATCGCCGAGATCGAGCGCAGCAGTGCCGACGAGGCGCTTCGCTCGGCGGCGCTGGCCGTGTCCGCGGCCAGCGGCGAGTCGGTGTTCGTCGAATTGGCGCGCTACCTGGCGACGATCCTGCAGGTCGAGATGGCGTTCATCTCGCGCCACCGGCCCGATGACGGCGATACCCTGCACATGCTGGCGATCGTCAGCGACGGCGAGGTCCGGCGCGGCCATCGCTACCCGGTCAAGGGCACGCCTTGCGAGCATGTGCTCGGCCAGCAGTTCCGCGCCTACCCGTCGAAACTGGGCGAGCTGTTCGTGTTGGACGAGGACGTTCGGCTGCTCGGTGCCGAGAGCTATGCCGGCTTTCCGCTGAACGATGCGCAAGGCCAGCCGCTGGGCACCATCGGCATCGTCTCGCGCCGTCCGCTCGTCAACGTCGAGCGGATCGAGTCGATGCTGCGCATCTTCGCCGGACGTGCCGCGGCCGAGATCGAACAACTTGGTGCGCGCGAGGCGCTGCAGCGTTCGGAGGCCAGCTACCGGGCCATCTTCGAGGCCTCGGAGGATTCGATCTTCATCCACGACTGGGACAGCGGCGCGATCCTCGACGCCAACCCCAAGGCCTGCGCCGTCTATGGCTACAGCCGTGACGAACTCTGCCGGTTGTCTCTGACCGACATCAGTTCGGGCGATGCCCCCTACACGGCCGAGCAGGGGTTGCAGCACATGCAGCTGGCCAAGCTGGGGCGCTGCCCGCCCTTCGAATGGCACCGGCGCAGCCGCGCCGGCGAGCTTCGCTGGGACGAGGTCTGGCTCAAGCCGGCGATGATCGACGGCCGCCACCACATCGTGGCGTTCGCGCGCGACATCACCGAGCGCAAGGCGGCTTTGGCGGCGCTGCAGGCCCAGGAACAGAAGTACCGGGCCATCTTCGACGGCAGCGTCGACTCGATGGTGCTGTGGAGCGAGGATCTGCGCACCGCCGATGTCAACCAGGCCTTCGTGCGCATGACCGGCATGACACGCGAGCAGGTGGTCGGCAGGCACTGGACGGAACGCCCGGATGCCCAGGACATGCAGCGCCTGATCGGTTTCATCGAAGCGGCGCTGCAAGGGCATGAGACCCAGGCCGTCGAACCGGTGTCGCGCGCCGACGGCAGCACCTTCCACATCGAACTGCGCTATATCCCGGTGCGGCATTGTCACGTTGCCGAAGGCGTAAGCTTGTTGGATGCAAAAGAAGAGGTCGCTGTATCACGGTCATCGGTTCCCTGCGGTGGTGATCAGCCAGGCGGTGCGCTGGTATTTCCGGTTTCAGCTGAGCCTGCGTGACATTGAGGAGTTGATGTTCGAACGTGGCGTGGTCCTCAGCTACGAGACGATCCGGCGCTGGTGCGACAAGTTCGGTGCGAGCTTCGCGCATGGTGCCAAGGGTGCCAAGGGCGCGCGCCGG
>NZ_JBFUHO010000039.1:0-71649 GCF_056402355.1 Variovorax sp. P4_B11 | reverse complement strand
GGCTTCGGCGCCGGTGCGGGCGCCACGGCCGCCGCCGCGGGGCCGCAGCGATCGAGCTGCAGCAGCTCGCGCTTGGTGTCGGCCGACCAGTCGACGCCGACGATCCGCGAGAAGACCTGGCCGCCCGCGAAGGACTCGCCCTCGTCGCAGCGGAAGCGCACCGGGTCGGCCGGCCGCACCGCGAAGTCGTCGCCGGCGCCCTTGACCTTGGACACGCGCGCGCTGAGGTCCTTGCCGACCAGCGCCTTCTCGAGCTTGTCCTCGTCGCCGCGGGCGCCGCGCACCAGCTTCACGACCTGGTCGTAGCTGGTCTTGCCGGTGCTCGGCACTTCGGGCTTGAGCGGGGCGGGGGCGGCGGCGACCGGCTCGGGCGCCGGGGCGGCAGCGCCGGGCTGGCCCTGGTTCCTGGACGGGCCGGCGCAACCTGCGAGCACGCAGAGGGCTGCCGCGATGGCGAGTGCGGTCGAAGGGATTCTCAAGATCACGAAATAGGACTCCTGTAACAAAGTGTTCATTATTTCAGGATCTTGCATCTCCCGAATCGCGCCCCCAGTTGCCGTGGACCCGAACGCCCGCCGATGGAGACCCCATGACCGACACCCTTCACATCGTCTGCCCGCATTGCCACACCACGAACCGGGTGCAGGCCGCGCAACTCGGCAGTGCGCCCGACTGCGGGAATTGCCATCGGCCGTTGTTCACCGGCCACTCCACGGCACTGGACGAAGCCGCCTTCGACCGCCACGTGGCGCGCAACGAGATCCCGGTGCTGGTCGATTTCTGGGCGCCCTGGTGCGGCCCCTGCCGCCAGATGGCGCCGGGCTTCGAGCAGGCGGCGGCCCGGCTCGAACCCCGGGTGCGCCTCGCGAAGGTCGACACCGAGGCGGTTCCCGCCCTCGGCGCACGCTTCAACATTCGCAGCATCCCCACGCTGGCGCTGTTCAGGGGCGGGCGCGAGGTGGCCCGCCAAGCCGGGGCGATGGGCGCGGCGGACATCGTCCGCTGGGCCGAGGCGCACACGCGCTGAGTGCCTCGCCTGCCGCCGGACCCGCGTGCCGCAGGCGACAGATCGGGAATGCCATGCCTTGCAGGCCATCCGGCGCCAAGTACAGTGTGCGCTGGGCCACGCGTTTCAATTCATGACCTTCCAGAGTTTGCACCTGACCGGCCCGCAGGGCTGCCCCTATGTGCTGGGTGAGCCCATCGAGGTCTATGACGGTTCCTCCCTCATCGGACGGGTCCAGTCCGTGACGTTGAGCCCGGGTGGCGACGAGCTGCGGGTCGAGAACTTCCTCACCACCGATTTCGCCGATTTCCGAGCCAAGGCGCTGCCGAAACTGGTCCTCGCGGAGGTGGTGAGCTTCATCGCCGAGCGCTACCCGTCGATCCATGCCATCGGCATCGAGCTGAGCCGCGACATCGAGGGCTTCGAAGGCCGCGAGGCGACGCTGGCCAGCGTCCGTGCCGAGATCCTGCAGAGCATCGGCACGGACAACGTTCGAATCGCTCCCAAGCCGCATGCCGGCCAGGCCGGCCACTTCGCGGTGACCGGCGTCTGGCACTACCACGCGGCCAGTGTTGCTGCGCTCGCCGAGGTGCTCCAGGCCCAGCGCGCCGCTTTCCGCGCGCGGCGGGATTCGCCGTCCAGGGCGGCGCCCAGGCCGACCCTGCGCCAGTTGCTGCGCAAGGACCGCTGAGCGGCGGGCCAAAACAATGCTCCAATCGCGTCAAGGCGGATCACACGCCGCTGGAGACACCGATGCCCGTGCGCAGTCCGCTGTATCTGTTGGAACGCTTCGACCCGGGCGTGGTCCAGTTGGACCGCGAGCTCCGGGTGATGGCCATGAACAGCCTGGCCCGGCGCCTGCTGCCGGTCGAGGACAAGCAGCCCTTCGAGAAGATGGTGCTGTCGTTCCACCCCGAGCGCTCGGTGGCCAAGGTGAAGTTCCTGCTCGACCAGGCCGAGTGCCCGGTCAGCAACCCGCCGCCCATGACCATGATCATCAACATTCCGGAGCGGGTGCTGCTGATCAAGGTGACCAAGCTGTCCGATCTGCGCGGCGACACCACCGGCTACACCTTGATCTTCTACGACATCACCGAACTGGTGAGCGGCGAGGAGCCCGCGCCGCCGATGACGCCGTCCAGCCTGTCGGCCGAGAAGCCCGCGCCGGCCAAGCGGCAGCTGCACAAGATCCCGACCATCTCGCAGAACCGGATCGTGCTGGTCGACGTCGAGACCGTGACCTACATCCGCTCGGAAGGCCACTACACCTGGGTCAGCACCGCACAGGGCTCCAGCTTCTGCAACCTCAACATCAGCGACCTGGCGGAGCGGCTCGACGGCGCCTCGTTCTTCCGCATCCATCGCAGCTACCTCGCGAACCTCGACTTCGCCGAGCAGATCCTGCGCGAGGAGGGCCGGGTCAGCCTGAAGCTGCGCGGCGAGACGACGCCGCTGCCGGTGGCGCGCACCAGCGTGGCGCGCTTGCTCGAGCAACTCGGGATCAGCGAGGTCCACCCGCTGTGAAGGCGATCCGCACGGCGCCGCGCAGCGTGTTCCGCGAGAGTCGCCGTGCCCGCGCAGCTGCTAGGGCCGGTTGGCCGCCGTGATGACGATCTCGACGCGGCGGTTCTTCGCCTTGCCCTGCGGCGTGTCGTTGCTCGCCACCGGTCGTGCGTCGCCGTAGCCTTGCGCCGAGATCGAGTTCTGCGGCACGCCCTTCGAGGTGAGGAAGCGCGCGACGTTGTCCGCCCGCGCCGACGAGAGTTCGAGGTTGGACGGGAACCGCGCCTTCAGTGCCGGACCGATCGGCTCGTTGTCGGTGAAGCCCTGGACGATGATCTGCTGGCCGGGCAGGTTTGAAAGCGTCGGCGCGATCTTGCCCAGCGTCTGTTCACCCTTGGGGCTGAGCGCCCAGCCGCCTTCGGGGAAGAGCACCTCGTTCACCATGGTCACCTTGAGCTGATTCTGCAACTGCGTGATCTGTGCCTGGTCGCTGCTCAACTGGCCCGAGAGCTGCTTGTCGAGCGCCGCGTAGGTATCGGCCTTCTGCACTTCGGTGTTGTAGGTCTGCTTGCTGACGCAACCCGCTGCCACCACCGCGGCGCACAGCACCAGAATGAACTTGGTTGACTTCATGTTTTTCTCCACTGTGGTTGAACAAGCAGGTCGTGATCCTCGCGGTCGGCTGGCGCGTCCTTGCGCCCGGCAGCTAGTACCTGCGAACCGCTGCGCCGTTCGGCCCGGCGCAACCCGCGCGATAGACGCCCTTGGCGCATGTGACCTGCGCCGGCGGCGGCTTCTTGACCACTGCCGCACCGTTGGGGCCGGCGCAGCCGGCGCGATAGACGCCCTGTGCGCAGGTGACCGCCCAGGACGATGACGGAACAAGACCGAAAACGCCCAACGCGGCTGTTGCGGCAAGTATGTAACGCTTCATGACGATCTCCTTGGGTTGTGCCGATGGCGCAACGCGCACCGCGCGGCATCTTCATCGCCATCTTCGTCCCATCGCGGCGATCTGAGAATGGGGGCGAAGGGCAAAGCGGTTGCCCGAAGGTGAAGCGGGCAGAAGGAGCCGCCGCACCGGCACACCGTCGAGCGCATGCGCAGGCGCAAGCTGATCAATGAATTGATACGGTGGACTTACAAGCGCGTTGCGCGGATCATCCGTCGAATCGCGTGCAATGTGGTCGAAACGATGGGCATTCAGACAGATACGCCGTCAAGGGACGATCCTTGCGGAGGATTCCCGACCGCAGCCATTCGAGGCGGACGGCGGCATGGGTGGGTCATTGCAATCCTCTGCGCGCTGATCACCCCGACGGCCATGTCTGCCGACGCGACGAATGTGCTGGTGCTCTATTCCAATGGCCGCCTCGTGCCCGCCAACGTCGACGTCGAGCGCGGATTGAAAAGTGAAATCGTGGATTCCGCCGACCGTCCGGTGGAGATCTTCAGCGAGTTTCTCGACTATCCCGAGTTCGTCGGCGAAGACTACGAAAGCACCGTCGCGACGTACTTGCGGGACAAGTACGCCAGGCGGCCGCCGCACCTCGTCGTGGCCGTTGCAGGGCAATCGCTCGACTTCATGCTGCGCCGTCGCGCGCAACTTTTCCCGGGTGTCCCGATCGTCCACACGGCCGCGTTCAAGGCGTACCCGAATCCGTTCCCGACGCTCCCCGCCGACGTCGTCGGCGTTCCGGTCGAGTACGACCCCGCCGGCACGGTCGAGCAGGCGCTGCACTGGCATCCGAAGGCGCACCACCTGCTCGTCGTGACCGGCGCGACGCCGCGCGACCGCGAATGGGAAGCGCTGCTGCGCGACACCCTCGCGCGCTTCGAAGGCCGGGTGGCCATCGAATTCCTGGCTGGACAGCCGACCGACAAGCTGCTCGAGCGTCTGCGTGGTCTGGATCGCGACTGGATCGTCTTCACCCCCGGCTTCTACCAGGGCAGTGATGTCCTCAAGTACACCCCGCGCGAATCCGTCCAGATGGTGGCCAAGGCGGCCAAGGCCCCGGTCTACGGAACGTTCAGCAGCTTCGTCGGCACCGGCGCGGTCGGTGGCCGGGTCCCGAGCTTCGAGGCCGCCGGCCAGCAGGCGGGGCAGATCGTCAACAAGCTGCTCGACGGCGCCTTGCCCGCGTCGCTGGATCTGCCCAAGGCCATGCCCAACGAGTTGAACGTCGACCTGCGCCAGACCCGCCGCTGGGGGATCGCCGACAGCGACATCCCGGCCGGCGCCGTGCTGCAGTTCAGGCAGCCCACGTTCTGGGAGGCGTACCGGACGGTGGCCATCATCGGTGGTACCGTGATCCTGCTTCAGGCCGGGCTCATCGCTTCCCTCTTGCTCGAGCACCACCGTCGCCGCAAGGCCGAGATGGCGCTGGTGCAGCGCGGGGGCGAACTGGCCCACGCCTCGCGCCTGGCGATCGCCGGGGAACTGACGGCTTCGATCGCCCACGAGATCAACCAGCCGCTGGCGGCGATCCTGACCAACGCCGAGGCCGCCGAGATGATCCTCCAGGCCGATGTCGACCGGCGCGAGGACCTGCGCATGATCCTCAGCGACATCCGGCGCGACGACCTGCGCGCCAGCGATGTCATTCGCCGCCTGCGCACGCTGCTGTCCAACAAGGCGATCGAGCGCCAGGCTTTCGAGCTCGCCGACATCGTCAGCGATGCGTGCGACATCCTCCAGGCAGAAGCGCGGCGCAGAGAGCTGACCCTGGTCGTGCGAAACGCAGCGACGCCCGGCCGGGTCTTCGGTGATCCGGTCCAGATCCAGCAAGTGCTCATCAATCTCGTGCTCAATGCGATGGACGCTGTCGCCAACCTGCCCTCGGACCGGCGCACGATCGTCGTGTCGGTCGTGCCTGAGGCCGGCGGGCTCGCCGTGACCGTGCGCGATCGAGGCCGGGGCATTGCGACCGAACACGTCCCGAAGCTCTTCGATTCCTTCTTCAGCACCAAGCGTCGGGGCATGGGGCTCGGCTTGTCGATCGCGCGGACCATCGTCGAAGCGCACGCAGGTCGCATCCGGGTGGAGAGCGATCCCGGCCATGGCACCGTGTTCCACGTCTCGCTGCCCGTGCACGGCGAAAGCAGCGTTCCGAGCGCCGCCCTCGCATGAACTCCGCCCCGCTCATACACGTTGTCGATGACGACGAGTCGCTGCGCACCGCGCTGCTGCGCTTGCTCGACATGGCGGGCCTGGAGGGCCGCGGCTACGCCTCGGCGGGCGAGTTCCTGCTTCGTCCACCGCCCGATCGTCCGAGTTGCCTGCTGCTCGATGTCCGCCTGCCCGGCCCGTCGGGCCTGGACCTGCAGGGCGCGCTGCGGGACAACGGGGTCGCGTTGCCGATCGTCTTCCTGACGGGACATGCGGACGTGCCTTCCACCGTGCAGGCCATGAAGGGCGGGGCAGTGGATGTCCTCGAGAAGCCGATCCAGCGCGACGCCTTGCTGGCAGCGCTCGAGCGCGCGCTCGCTCGCGATGCGGCGCAACGGGCGGCCGGCGCCGAGGCCGCGCGGATTCGCGCCCTGTTCGCGACGCTCTCGGGCCGCGAACGGGAGGTCTTCGATCGCATCGTCGCGGGCAGGCTGAACAAGCAGATTGCCGACGAACTCGGCAGCAGCGAGCGCACGATCAAGACGCAACGCGCCCACTTGATGGTCAAGCTGGGCGTGGACTCGGCGGCCGAGCTCGGCGCCCTGGCCGAGAAGCTGAACCGCAGCGCGCCATAGGGACGGTCTTTCGGGCAACGGTTTTGCCCCTCGGCCGGATTTACGCGCCGATCCGGCCGCGGGATCATGGCCGCGTGACCCCAATTTGCGATCACTCGATGACAGCCTGAGCAGCGGCGGACACACAGCCGGGTCCGGGCCGGTCCACAGGCGCCATCAGAAGTCGCACGGAGATCCGTGATGGCGTTGAGCGCAGGCCGGGTGGTGGTTGTGGTGGAGGACGATGACAGCGTGCGGGAGGCGATTGGGCGCTTGCTCAAGGCCGCAGGCTTTCAAGCGGTCTCCTTCGGGTCGGCAGAAGCGTTGCTGGCGACCGGAGGCGTCGAGGGTGCGGTGTGCGTGGTCAGCGACTACAAGCTGCCAGCCATGTCGGGCCTCGAACTGGCGGCCGAACTGGCGGGACGCGGGGGCTGGCCCCCAGTCATCCTGATGACGGCGCACGACTCGCCGGAGCTGCGCGCGGAGGCGAAGCGCCGCGGCGTCTCGGGCTATCTGGTCAAGCCGTTTCAAGGGAGTTCGCTGCTGGCTTCGATAGGGCAGGTGGCAGGTGCGGCGGGTCCGCCTTGAGATTGGGCGTCTCATTGCGGCCGGAAAAAAAGGAACAAGTCAAATGCAGAAGGAAACACACAAGTCGCTCGCCGCGGCGAACGCCGTGGCGATGCTGGTTGCGGCCATGGTGGCCACCGGTCCGGCCCTCTCCCAGCAGGTGACCGGCGTGCCGGGCTCGCCGAGCGCCACGACCACGATCGAAGGCGGACAGATCCCGCCCCAGCCACCGAAGTTCGGCGGCGTGATCAAGGAAAGCGCCAAGGACTCGAAGACCTGGTGGCCGCCTCGCGTGGTGCCGCCCAAGGGCGCGCCCAATGTGCTGCTGATCATGACCGACGACCAGGGCTACGGGGTCAGCGGCACCTTCGGCGGCGTCGTGCCGACGCCGGCCCTGGACCGCGTCGCGAAGGCCGGCCTGCGCTACACGCAGTTCTGTTCCACCGCGCTGTGCTCGCCGACGCGGGCCGCATTGATCACCGGACGCAACCACCATTCGGCCGGCTTCGGCGTCATCACGGAGCTCTCGACCGGCTTCCCGGGCTACGACTCGATCATCACGCCGGACAAGGCGAGCATCGGCGCGGTCCTCAAGGGCAATGGCTACGCCACGTCCTGGTTCGGCAAGAACCACAACACGCCCGGGTTCCAGTACAGCGCGGCCGGGCCCTTCGATCAATGGCCCTCGGGCATGGGCTTCGACTACTTCTACGGCTTCATGGGCGGCGAGACCGACCAGTGGGAACCGTACCTGTTCCGCGATCACTCGCAGATCTTTCCCTGGGTCGGCAAGGAAGGCAGCTACAACCTCACCACCGACCTGGCGGACGAGGCGATCACCCATATCAAGAACCTCGATGCCGCATCGCCCGAACAGCCCTTCTTCGTCTACTACGTGCCCGGCGGAAGCCATTCGCCGCACCAGCCGACGAAGGAGTGGATCGACAAGTTCAAGGGCAAGTTCGACACGGGATGGAACGTCATGCGCGAACAGATCTTCGCCAACCAGAAGCGCCTGGGGGTCGTTCCGGCCGATGCCAAGCTGACCGACTGGCCCGACAGCCTGCCGAAGTGGGAGACCCTGTCGGCCGACGAGAAAAAGCTGTTCGCGCGCCAGGCCGAGGTGTTCGCGGCCTACACGGCGTACACCGACCACGAGATCGGCCGCGTGATCCAGCAGGTCCAGGACATGGGCAAGCTCGACAACACGCTGGTCATCTACATCAGCGGCGACAACGGCACCAGCCCCGAAGGCACCACGCTCGGCACGCCCAACCAGTACACGGCCTACAACGGCATCCTCGACGTGCCGGTCCAGGAGCAGCTCAGCTTCTACGACGCCTGGGGTTCGTCCGCCACCTATCCGCACATGGCGGTGGCCTGGTCGTGGGCCTTCGACACGCCGTTCAAGTGGACCAAGCAGGTGGCGTCGCACTTCGGCGGCACGCGCCAGGGCATGGCGATCTCGTGGCCCGCCCGCATCAAGGACGTGGGCGGGGTGCGCAACCAGTTCCACCACATCATCGACATCGTGCCCACGATTCTCGAAGCCGCCGGCATCAAGGCGCCGGACACGGTGAACGGCATCAAGCAGAGTCCGATCGAGGGCGTGAGCATGGCCTATACCTTCGACAAGGCCAACGCCACGGCGCCCTCGAAGCGCACGACCCAGTACTTCGAGCTGGTCTCCAACCGCGGTATCTACCACGAAGGCTGGTACGCAAACACGACGCCGCCGGTGGCGCCCTGGGTGCTCAACGCGCCGATGCCACCCGTGAGCGAGTACAAGTGGGAGCTGTACAACCTCGCCGAGGACTTCACGCAGTCGAACGACCTGGCCGCGAAGATGCCCGACAAGCTCAAGCAGATGCAGGCGATCTTCGACCAGGAAGCGGCCAGGTACCAGGTCCTGCCGCTCGACAACTCGCAGTTCGCCAGGGCCATCGCGCCGCGGCCGAGTGCGGTCGCGGGCAAGACCGTGTTCACCTACACCGGCGAGAACTGGGGCATTCCGCTCGGCAATGCGCCGAACATCCTGAACAAGTCGTTCACGATCACGGCCGAGGTCGATGTTCCGCAAGGCGGTGGCGACGGCATGCTCGTGACCCTGGGCGGGCGTTTTGGCGGCTATGGCTTGTACCTGCTCAAGGGCCAGCCGGTATTCACCTACAACATGCTGACGCTGCTGACGGCCCGGTGGGCCGGCGACCAGCCGCCGCTCACGGCCGGCAGGCACACCATCGTGTTCGACTTCAAGTACGACGGTCCCGGTGTCGCGAAGGGCGGGACGGGCGTGCTGTCGGTGGACGGCAAGGCGACCCGCACGCTGTCGGTGCCGAAGACGGTGCCGTTCCTGATGCCGGCCGACGAGACCTTCGACGTCGGCGTCGACACCCGAACGGGCGTGAACGACCTCGACTACAAGGTGCCGTTCCGCTTCAACGGAAAGATCGACCGGCTGACCTTCAACCTCGGACCGTCGCAGCTCGCGGCGGCGGATGAGAAGAAGGTCCAGGAAGCGCTTGCCAAGGCCAAGGACTGAAGGGAGCGTGCGACATGAGACGAATCGCTGTATCGATCTTCGTTTGCGGCCTGGTCGGCGCCGGCATCGCAAGCGCGCAGCAGAACATGCTGCTGGACTACGCGGCCAGCCAGATGATCCAGAAGTTCCAGGCCGCGAGCTGCGAGCAGTTGAAGGCGCAGAAGGCCGCGCCGCAGACCGACAAGGAGAAAGAGGCCAAGGAGTTCCTGCAGAACGACGCCCAGGCCCGGGCCGCCTTTGTCAGCAAGGTGGCGGCTCCGGTGCTCAACAAGATGTTCGTGTGCGGAATGATTCCGTGAGCGCAGGCGAGGAGCAGGTCATGAACAAGTCAAGCAGGTCGATCTCGATCGTCATCGCCGTGGCGATGGTGGTCGTCGCGGGTGGCTGGCCGGGGCGCGGCAACGCCTCGGAACTGGCCGCGGCCGAGGGCAAGGTCCTGGACCTTGCCGCGGCCGAGGTGATCAAGAAGTTCGAGCGTGCAAGCTGCGAGCAGCTCAAGGCGCGTCAGGAGGAGCCGCCCACCATGGCCAAGAAAGCGGCCATCGCGCTGCTTCGCAAGCATGACAACGCCCGCGTCGCCTTCATCGACAGGATCGCCGCGCCCGTACTCAACAAAATGATCGAGTGCGGGATGGCGCCGTAGCAGCCACGCCGATGCAAGAGGGGCACATCCATGGCAGATGCAAAGAGCACTCTCGAACTGGTAGCGACAACGGTTCAGGTTCTGGCTGTCGTCGCCGGCGTCGTGATCAGCGTCCTGAGCTTCAACTCGACAAGGCTCAGGGAGGCTGCGGCTCGCGAGGCTGAAGCCATGAAGCCGCTGGCTGAGCTTCGCAGGACGATCTACCTCGAGACCGTGAAGACGGCGGCGCTTCTGGCGACGCCTGGCGACCATGCCGCCGCAGAAACCGACCGGGCGAAGCGGCGCTTTCGAGAGCTTTATGTCGCGGAACTCAGCATGGTGGAGGCGCCGGGCGTCGAGAATTCGATGATCGCCTTCGCCAAGACAGTCGACCCAACGCTCCTCACGCTGACGCCGTCGCAAGCGGCTGCCTACGAGCTCGCGCATGCGCTGCGGGAATCGTATGTTGAACGAACGTCTGGAACTCTCCGCTGAAGTTCCCGAATCTTCTCCGGGTCGTCAGCGTCGTCGGGCCGTTGGCGCCTCGCGCCAAGATGCGCGCTGCCAACTGCAGCGCCTTCTCGACGCTGAGCGAGCCCGACACTGCTGTCACGTCCCGGTCATCTCGACTTGTGGGATCGCCAGGCGCGTCGGGTCCGACGCAGTCATTGCGGCGACTGGGCCCGCAGCTCGGCGAAGCGCTGGGCGAAGGCCGACGACCACTTGTTGAAGGCGTCCTGCGCGTAGCTCCAGCTGGTGAAGGAGCTGACGTAGCCGTTCATCCAGGCTTCTGCCGCGGTGGTGGCGTTCTTGTTGAGGTCGGCCGCGTACTTGAGTCCGATCTGGGTGTCCGCACATTCGCCCAGCACGGCTCCCGTGGCGCCGTCGCGGAACTGGGCCTCGAGGCCGGTCTTGCCCAGGTAGGGCGTCGAGCCGACCGGGCGCCCCGTGGCCGCACCCGAGCCCATCTCGGCGACGAAGCCGTAGGGCACCGCGGTGCCGGCCATGCTGGCCAGCGTGTTGGTCGGCACCAGAGACGTCAGCGCCAGCCTGACGCGCAGCACGCCGGGGCCGGGGGCGTTGACCAACTGCACTTCGGGCGACAGGTTCTTGACCAGCGCGCTGTGGAAGTAGTCGAGCAGGGTCTTGAGGTCGGTCGGGTCGATCGGGCTCTGCGCGCTGGCCGGCGTGACGTAGACCTGGATGCGCTCGATCATCACCTTGTCGTAGATGTTCCAGTGGATGCCGGGCTGCCGCCAGCAGAGGAAGCCGCCGTTGGCGGCCTGGACCTTCAGCCGGCCGGGCTCCGTCAGGAAGCCGACATTGGAGACCTTGGCCCTGTCGTCGGACGCGGTGATGCCGGCGTTGCCCGAGCCGGGCGCGGCGCAGCCGCTGGCGAGAAGCGCAAGCGCCGCGGCCAGGCCGCCGGCGAGCGATGTTCGGAAGAAGCGGGATGTCATCGAGTCCTTGCATGCCGGCGGTGCACGCTCACGGTGCGCCTACCACGGTGTAGTAGACGCCGTTGGCGCCGTAGAAGGGCCGGAACCAGCTGTCCCCGACCTGGTAGTAGTCGACGCCGTAGCGGTTGACCATGACCGCGCCCGCGGGCACCCGGGCGTAGCTGACGCCCATGGGGTAGACCGCGTGGTTGGCGCTGGCAATCGCCGCGCCTGCCGCCACCCCGACCACCGCGCCCGCGGCCACCGCGCCGGCGCAGTCGTAGCAGCCCGCGTGGTAGTAGGGAACCGCCACCGGCGCGTGGTAGGGCGCGTAGCCCGCGGCGCCGTAGGCCGGCGGATGGTAGGTGCTGTAGCCGCCTGCCGTCGTGTGGACGGCGCCGTAGCCGGCCACGCCGGTGGTCGTGCCGCCGTACATGTTGGTGTGGCTGGTGGCGCCGTCCCAGCTGTGCTCGGTGCTTCCGCCCCAGCGGTTGGTGTGCTCGGCGCCGCCCCAGCCGCCCGAGGAGTGGCCGCCGAAGCGGTTGGCGCTGGCCCAGGCGGCCGCCGGCGCGTGGAAGCCGGCCGTCATCAGCAAGCCTGCCAGCACAGGAAGAAGTGTCTTGAGGGGGGTCATCGTCGGTGCTCCTTACTGCGCCTTGGCCGCGGGCTTGGCCGCCTTCTTCGCGGCCGCCGGCGGCTTCGGCGCGGCGAAGGCGATCTTCTTCGCGTTGGCCGCATTGACCGCCGCGAAGGCCTCGGCCGCGATCACCGGGTCCAGCTTCCAGTTCGAGAGCTCGACCTGGTGGCGCAACTGGAGCGGGTCGCCGCGGAACACCGCACGCATCTTGCGAGGCAGCTTGTCGTCGGCGCCGATCCAGATCTGCATGAACATCTGGTCGCTGGCAATGGCGACCATCTCGGTGGTGGTGCCGCCGACGACTTTCGACTGGCCGATATAGAAGGCCTTGGTGAGGCCCTCGGTGAGCGTCTTGAAGGGGTCGCTGCCGACGATGTCGGCAAAGGGGAAGTAGATCGCGGCATTGTCGAAGGCCTGCTTGAGCATGGCGTCGATGGTGGGCGGGGCTGGCGCGACGGCCACAAGGTTCTCGGCCGGCGCGAAGGCGCTGAGGGTCTTGCCGTCGTAGTAGTACTCCGCGGGCGGTCCGTCACCCAAGGTGACGACGCGCAGCCTGTCGGGGCGCTGCAGAAGCACCTCGGAGGAGGTCGCATAGGCCAGCGACGGCCCGACGCTGCTCGGGCTCTCGTAGGTGGCGACGGCCGTGAAGGCCATCGACTTCGAGGCCGTCAGGCTGGCGCTCATGGCGCGCAGCAGGTCGATGGCCTTGGCCTCGAGCTGGGGCCCACGCGTTGCGGCCGCCTTGCTCGGGGCCTTGGCGCCGGGGCTCGGTGAAGGCTGGGCCTGTGCACCGGCGCCGAGCGCAAGCGCCGCCGCGAGCAGCCAGGGACCGGCGAAGAATCGGGCTCGAATCATGTAGGGCCTCCTCGTTCAGGCAACGCTTTTACTCGATCGGATGGCCCCTGGGAAGGGGCCGCCGCAGTGCTCGATCAAGATCTGCCTGTGACCTTAGGCGGGGTCGGCCGCGGCGGAAATCGTGGCGCGCACGCAGTCTGGAGCCGTGCGCCCACGCAAGGCGCTAGGTGCTGCCACGTAATCCCTCGATGTCACTTGACATCCGGACAGGCACGGCGTAAGGCTGCGCGCAGCTGGCGCACGCCGACCGGTCGCTCCTGAAAATCGGTGGCATCCAGCCGGGCGATATCGACGACCGCGTCCGCGCCTCAGTCGGCGGGGCGGTCGAAATTGAGGCGCAGCAGCTCGTTGATCGAACCGACGCCCAGCTTCTCGAGCAGGCGGCTGCGATGCTGCTCGACCGTGCGGTGGCTGATGTCCAGCTCCTTGGCGATCAGCTTGCTCGGCAGCCCCTTCAGCGCCAGGTTCATGACTTCGTGTTCACGCGTACTCAGGGACTCGACCCGTTTCGCCAGCGGGTGTCGCGCGTCGCCCGAGGGCGCCCGCGGTGTTGCGTTGCGCCGCAGCGCTTCGTCGATCGCATCGAGCAGCTGCTGCTCGCGGTAGGGCTTCTGCACGAAGTCCACCGCACCGTCCTTGACGGCCTTGACCGCCATGGCGATGTCGCCATGACCGCTGATGAACACGATGGGAATGCGCGCGCCCATGGCGTTGAGGCGCTCCTGAAGCGCCAGCCCGCTCATGCGCGCCATGCGCACGTCGAGCACCAGGCAGCCGGGGCGCGCGGGGTCGAAGGCCTCGAGGAAATCCAGCGCCGAACAGAAGGTCTCGGTCGTCAGGCCGACCGAGCTCACCAGTTCCTGAACCGAATCGCGGTAGGCCTCGTCGTCGTCGATGATGAATACGGTGGGTTCGGACATGGCGTCAGTCTGTGGATGAGGTGACGGGAAGCGTGAAGCGGAACAAGGCGCCGCCGCCGGGATTGTGCGCCGCCCACAGCGTTCCGCCGTGCGCCTCGATCAGCTTGCGGCAGATCGCGAGGCCGACGCCAAGTCCGCTCGACTTGGTCGAGTAGAAAGACTCGAAGATGCGTTCGAGCTCGCCTTCGGCGATGCCGGCGCCGCTGTCCGCGACCTCCACCTGCACCTCGTCGCGCGCGTTGAGTGCGATCGCGATGCGGATCTCCCTCGCGCTGCCGGCGCCCGGCAGTTCGATCGCCTCCATTGCGTTTCGCAGCAGGTTCAATGCCACTTGCTGAAGGTGGATCTCGTCGACCGTCACTACCGGCAGTCCGGCGGACGAGGTCGACCGGATGCGGATATCGCGCAGCTCGCAGTCCATCTTGACCATGCCGATGCACTCGGCGATCGCGCGCTCGATGTCGATCGGCCGAGGGTCCAGCTCGTGGCGTTGCGCCATGCTGCGCATCCGCGTGACCACGTCGCCGGCCCGCGTCGCCTGGCCGATGACCTTGTCGAGCAGGTCGAGCACCCGCGCCAGATCTGGCGTCGGCTCGCCGGCACGGCGGCGAGCGGCGAGCGCGTAGTTCTCGATCGCACCGAGCGGCTGGGTGATCTCGTGGGCCAGCGCGACCGACATCTCGCCGGCGGTGTGCACTCGCACCAGATGCGCCAGGCGCTCGCGCCAGTGCGCCGCCTCGACCTCCGCGGCCAACTTGCGTCGCTCGGCCGCCTCGCGCGCGTGCAGGCTGCCGAACACCTCGGCCAGCAGCCTGACGCCCGGTGTCAATGCGTCGGGCCATTCGTGCTCGCGCCGGAGGCTGGAGATCGACAGGGCGCCGGCGCTTCGTCCGGACACGGCGATCGGAACCACCAGCAGCGAGCGGATGCCCGCGGCTTTCAGGGCCTCGCCGTCGCGCGTCGCGGACCACGTCAGTTCGGAGACGCGTGTGACGCGCACCACATGCCCGGCGGCAATGCGGGCGCTGACCCAGGGCAGGGCAATCGACGTGTCCGAATCGATCGTGGCCGCGAAGCCGTCCGTATTCCAGCAGCGCGTGGCGCCAAAGCGCGCTTCCTCCTCGCCCAGCTTCTCCCAGAGCGCGACCCGATCGGCCCCCACGAACTCGCCGATCTGCTGCAGCCCGAGCGCGATGGCCCGGCTCTCGTCGCCCGGCTTCGCCAGCACGAGGGAGGCCAGGATGGCGCTCGCGAGCCGTTCGAAGCCGATCGCGATGTCCAGTTCTTCCTGCGTCTGCTTGCGGGCCAGCGCGCTGCCGAAGATCTGGGTCAAGAGCCGCATCCGTGCAAGCAGGCTGTCCGGCCAACTGCGCTCGGCGCGAACGCAGCTGAAGCTCAGCGAGCCGTGCAGCTCCCCGGCCACGACGATGGGCATCGTGACGTGCGACTTGAGCCCGATGCGGCGAAAGGCCTCCTTGTCGACGTTCGCCTCCGGTGGCAGGTCGTCGAGGCGCTCGAACATCGACGGCAGGTTGCGCCGCGACCTGGACATGATCCAGGGGTGCAGCGAGCGTGCCGGCAGCGCCTTGGGCACCGGTTCGACGTCCTCGACCGCGAACGAATGCGTGACTTCGATCCATCCGGTCAACGGAAAGACCCGGTTGAGCGTGCATCGGTCGATCTGCAGGGCAGCCACGATGCGCTCGAGGCTGTTCTCGATGGCACGATCGATATCCTGCGACGGCAAGTCGATGAAGGCGGCCGACAGCTCGGACAGCAGGCGCTCGAAATGCAGCAGCTCGAGCACCGAGACGGGGGCGGGCCCGGTGCCGAGTGGGATGACTTCATGCTTCATGGCCTATGCGCTCACCACGTTCGCCGCCACCCAGTCCGCATAGGGCCGATGCACGTCCGCCAGTGTCTCGGCGTGGATGTCCGGCACCTCGTAGGGATGGCACTGCGCAATGGCGGTCATCAGCGCGGGCGTCAGCAGCACCGTGGTCTTGAACAGCACACGGACTTCGGCCTCGCGCTGCAGTTCGCCCTGCCAGCGATAGACGCTGTCGATCGGCGTGAGCTGCGCGCAAGCGGCAAGGCGGCGCTCGACCATGGCGGTGGCGAGCGCGCCCGCCTGCTCGGCGGTGGCGACAGTGGTGGTGACGGCTGCGATCACCTTGCATTCCGGCGAATGACGCTCGCTCATGGTGGGTTCCCTCCGGCGGACAGCATCACGACCAGTTCGGCGGTCGTGACGATCGCATGCGCGTAGGTGGGTGGTGCGTTCATGGATGACTCCTCGGGGTGTCCGGATTGTGCTGCGCGCACGGTTCGTTGGCGACCCACGCGATCGTTCCGGGACAGGAACGTGAGCACCTCGCCGTCGCCGGGCCGGACCGGGCCAGATCATCAGGGAAAACCCGAGCTGGCGATCCGGCGCTCGCCGTTCATGCAACGAACGCCGCCATTCGTGCGTGCGATGCGGTCGTTCGTGCGTCGGAGCCCGCGGTCGAAACCCGGTCGCCTTAACTTCTGTCGGCGACCCCACGACAGGAGACAAGAACGATGATCCCATCCGGATTCGACTACCACGCGCCCCGCTCGGTCGGCGATGCGATCGCGCTGCTCGGGCAGTACGGCGTCGACGCCAAGCTGCTGGCCGGTGGCCACAGCCTGCTGCCGATGATGAAGCTGCGCTTCGCGCAGCCGGCGCACCTGATCGATCTGAACCGCATCGAGAGTCTGCGCGGCATCCGCGAGGAGGGCGGGACGATCGTGATCGGTGCGATGACGGTCGAGAACGACTTGATCCGCTCGGCGTTGCTGCAGCAGAAGCTGCCGCTGCTGCCCGAGGCCGCGAAGCAGATCGCCGACCCGCAGGTGCGCAACCGCGGCACCATCGGCGGCGACATCGCGCATGGCGACCCGGGCAACGACCACCCCGCGCTGTCGATGGCGCTGGATGCCGTGTTCGTGCTCGAAGGGCCGAAGGGCACGCGCGAGGTGAAGGCTGACGGCTTCTTCCAAGGCACCTACATGACCGACATGGCCGAGGACGAGGTGATGACCGCGATCCGCATGCCGGCCTTCGCGCCCGGCACCGGCTACGCCTACCAGAAGCTCAAGCGCAAGACCGGCGACTGGGCCACCGCCGCCGCGGCGGTGGTGCTGCGCATCGACGGCGGCAAGGTGAGCCACATCCGCATTGCGCTGACCAACCTGGCGCCGACGGCCCTGCGCGCCGCCGACGCCGAAGCCGCGCTGCTCGGCAAGCCGCTGACCGAGGCCGCGATCGCCGATGCCGCCGCCCGCGCGATGGCGGTCTGCGATCCCGCCGAGGACCTGCGCGGCGACCGCGACTACAAGATCGCGATGGCCGGCCAGATGGTGCAGCGGGCGCTGCGGCTGGCGCTGTCGCGCTGCAAATAAGTACAACAAGGAGCGACCCATGGGCAAGCAGATCATCAGTCTCACCATCAACGGCCAGCGCGTGGAGAAGGCGGTCGAGCCGCGCACGCTGCTGATCCACTTCCTGCGCGAGGAATGCCGCCTGACCGGCGCGCACATCGGCTGCGAGACCAGCCACTGCGGCGCCTGCACCGTCGACCTCGACGGCCAATCGGTCAAGAGCTGCACCCACCTGGCGATCCAGTGCGATGGTTCCGAGGTACTGACCGTCGAGGGCCTGGCCAAGGGTCCGCTGCTGCACGCGGTGCAGGAAGGCTTCTACAAGGAGCACGGCCTGCAGTGCGGCTTCTGCACGCCCGGCATGCTGATGCGCAGCTACCGCTTCCTGCAGGAGAACCCGAATCCGACCGAAGAGGAGGTGCGTGCCGGCATCGGCGGCAACCTGTGCCGCTGCACCGGCTACCAGAACATCGTGAAGGCCGTCCTGTATGCGGCGGCCAAGCTGCAGCAAACTGAAGAGGTGGCCGCATGAGCACGCACGGCCGCCCGAAGGGCGAATTCCCCCTCGGGGGGACGGCGCGTAGCGCCAAGGGGGTCCAATGAACGCGCCGATCAATCCCGAGCTGCTCGAACGCGCGGCCGCGCTGCAGGGCATGGGCGACAGCCGCCTGCGCAAGGAAGACGCGCGCTTCATCCAGGGCAAGGGCAACTACGTCGACGACATCCAGATGGCCGGCATGCTGCACATGGACATCGTGCGTTCGCCGGTTGCCCATGCGCGCATCAAGAAGATCGACAAGACCGAGGCACTGAAGGTGCCCGGCGTGATCGCGGTGCTGACGGCCGAAGACCTGAAGCCGCTCAAGCTGCACTGGATGCCGACGCTGGCCGGCGACGTGCAGGCCGTGCTGGCCGACGAGAAAGTGCACTTCCAGATGCAGGAGGTCGCGGTCGTGATCGCCGAGGACCGCTACGCGGCGGCCGATGGCGTCGAGGCGGTGATCGTCGAGTACGACGAACTGCCGGTGGTGCTCGACCCCTACGCCGCGCTGGCGCCCGATGCGCCGGTGCTGCGCGAGGACCTGGCGGGCAAGACCGAGGGCGCGCATGGCAAGCGCGACCATCCGAACCACATCTTTACCTGGGAGGCGGGCGACAAGGCCGCGGCCGACGCCGCCTTCGACGCCGCGCCGGTGAAGGTGGCCGAGCGCATCTTCTACCCGCGCGTGCATCCGTGCCCGCTCGAGACCTGCGGCTGCGTGGCCTCCTTCGATCCGGTCCGCGGCGAACTCACGACCTGGATGACCTCGCAGGCGCCGCACGTGGTGCGCACCGTGGTGTCGCTGCTGTCGGGCATTCCGGAGTCGAAGGTGCGCATCGTCTCGCCCGACATCGGCGGCGGCTTCGGCAACAAGGTCGGGGTCTATCCGGGCTACGTCTGCGCCATCGTCGCCAGCATCGTGCTCGGCAAGCCGGTGAAGTGGATCGAGGACCGGATCGAGAACATCTCGAGCACCGCCTTCGCCCGCGACTACCACATGGACGGCGAGATCGCCGCCACGCAAGACGGCAAGATCCTCGGCCTGCGCGTCAACGTGCTCGCCGACCACGGCGCCTTCGACGCCTGCGCCGATCCGACCAAGTACCCGGCCGGCATGTTCCACATCTGCTCGGGCTCCTACGACATCCCGGCGGCCTGGTGCAGCGTGAAGGGCGTGTACACCAACAAGGCGCCCGGCGGCGTGGCCTACCGCTGCTCGTTCCGCGTGACCGAGGCGGTCTATGTCATCGAGCGGATGGTCGACATCCTGGCGCAGCAGCTCGGCATGGACAAGGCCGAGATCAGGGCCAAGAACTTCATCCGCAAGGAACAGTTCCCCTACACCTCGGCCTTCGGCTTCGAGTACGACTCGGGTGACTACCAGGCGGCGCTCGACAAGGTGCTGGCCGCCTGCGACTACCAGGGCCTGCGTGCCGAACAGGCGGCCAAGCGGGCCGATCCGGCCTGCCCGACTCTGATGGGCATCGGCCTGGTCGCCTTCACCGAAGTGGTCGGCGCCGGGCCCAGCAAGATGTGCGACATCCTCGGCGTCGGCATGTTCGACAGCTGCGAGATCCGCATCCACCCGACCGGCAGCGCGATCGCGCGCATGGGCACCATCTCGACCGGCCAGGCGCACGCGACCACCTACGCCCAGATCATCGCCACCGAACTCGGCATCCCCTCGGAGGTGATCCAAGTCGAGGAAGGCGACACCTCCACCGCGCCCTACGGTCTCGGCACCTATGGCTCGCGCTCGACGCCGGTGGGCGGCGCCGCGGTGGCGATGGCCTCGCGGAAGATCCATGCCAAGGCGCGCAAGATCGCCGCCCACCTGCTCGAGGTCGGCGAGAACGACCTCGACTGGGAGATCGACCGCTTCAAGGTCAAGGGCGACGACGCGCGCTTCAAGTCGATGAAGGACATCGCCTGGGCGGCCTACCACCAGGCCCCGCCCGGGCTGGAGCCCGGCCTCGAGGCGGTGCACTACTACGACCCGCCGAACTTCACCTTCCCGTTCGGCGTCTACCTGTGCGTGGTCGACATCGACCGCGGCACCGGCGAGACCAAGGTGCGGCGCTTCTACGCGCTCGACGATTGCGGCACGCGCATCAACCCGATGATCATCGAGGGCCAGATCCATGGCGGGCTGACCGAAGGCTATGCGGTCGCGATGGGCCAGCAGATGCCTTTCGATGCCCAGGGCAACCTGCTGGGCAACACGCTGATGGACTACTTCCTGCCGACCGCGGTCGAGACGCCGAAGTGGGAGACCGACCACACCGTGACGCCGTCGCCGCACCACCCGCTGGGCGCCAAGGGGGTGGCCGAATCGCCGCACGTCGGGTCGATCCCGACCTTTACTTCGGCGGTGGTCGATGCCTTTGCGCACCTCGGCGTCAGGCACATGGTGATGCCGCACAGCGCCTACCGCGTCTGGCAGCAGCTCAAGCAAAGCGGCGTCGCGCTCTGAGGCGCCGCACCCGATCGCAGACCCATGGAAGTCAAGCTCGACAAACGCTATCCGCTCGACGTCGACGCCCGGCGCGCCTGGAGGCTGCTCGCCGATGTGCCGGCCACGGCCGGCTGCATGCCTGGCGCGGCCATCACCGAGAAGATCGACGACACGCACTACAAGGGCAGCGTCAAGGTCAAGGTCGGGCCGGCCAATGCGGCCTTCGCGGGCGACATCGAAGTGCTGGCGCTCGACGAGGTGCACCAGACGCTGCAGCTGCTGGGCAAGGGCTCGGACCGCGGCGGCTCGTCGGCGTCGATGAACCTCCGGGCCACGATCGAGGCCGGCGAGACGGCCGGCAGCTCGGTGCTGGTGGGCCATGCCGAGGTGATCGTCAACGGCAAGTTCGCGCAATTTGGCGGCCGGCTCATGGTGCAGGTGTCCGACATGCTGCTCGGCCAGTTCGTCGACAACTTCCGCGTGGCGGCGGCCGCCTTGCCGGTGCCGCAGGCGGCCGCCGTCGCGACGACCGAGGCCGCGCCCGAAGCCGTCGCCATGGCACCGGTCGAGCCGCCGGAGCCCTCGGCGGCCGCACCGGCGGCCGCGACGGTCAAGCCGAACGAGATCAATGCGCTCGCGATCTTCTGGCACCTGCTCAAGGGCTGGGTGGCCGGCCTGTTCGGCAAGCGCGCCTGAGCTTGCCATGACCGACGCCGAGCTGCGAGAGTCGCTCCACCGCGCCGGCTACATCGCCGACGAGAGCCTGGCGACCACGCTGTGGCTGGCCGGCGAGCTCGAGCGGCCGCTGCTGATCGAGGGCGACGCCGGTGTCGGCAAGACCGCGCTGGCCGGCGCGCTGGCCCGGGCCCGGGGACAGGCGCTGGTTCGGCTCCAGTGCCACGAAGGCCTCGACCTGTCGCAGGCCGCCTACGAGTGGAACTACGCCCGCCAGCTGCTGGCGATCCGCCTCGGCGAGACGCGGGCCGAGGGGCTCAAGGAGTCCGACCTGTTCGCGCGCGACTACCTGCTGGAGCGGCCGCTGCTGCAGGCCATCTCGAGCGAGCAGCCCTGCGTGCTGCTGATCGACGAGATCGATCGCGCCGACGAGGCCTTCGAGGCCTTCCTGCTGGAGGTGCTGGCCGACTACCAGATCACGGTGCCCGAGCTCGGCACGCTGCATGCCAGGCACATCCCGCAGGTGGTGCTGACCAGCAACGGCACGCGCGAACTGTCGGATGCGCTGCGCCGGCGCTGCCTGTACCACTACCTCGACTATCCGAGCCTGGCGCGCGAGATCGCGATCGTGCGCAACACGCTGCCGGAAGCCGAAGGCGCGCTGGTCGAGCAGGCGGTGGCCTTCGTGCAGCGGCTGCGGCGCGAAGACCTGGCCAAGAAGCCCGGCGTGGCCGAGACGCTGGACTGGGTGCGCGCCCTGCACCGCTTGACTTTCAAGGCGCTGCCCGAGGATCCGCACGCGCTCGCGGCCACGCTGGCCTGCCTGCTGAAAACGCGCGAGGACCGCTTCCAGTTCGGCGAGGACCGCATGCGGCAGTTGATCGAAGGACGGCGCGCGGTCGGCGTCGCAGAGAAGGCGCCGCAATCGACGGCGGCGCCGACATGAACACCGTGGCGAGCCCGCTCGAGAGCATCGCCGGCTTCGCCGCGCTGCTGCGCGACCACGGCATGAAGGTCGGCATTTCCGAGCAGCAGGCCTTCGTGCAGGCGGCGCTGCGCCTGCCGCTCGCGCGGGCGGCGCGACTCGATCCGGCCTGGCGCGCGATCGCCTGCCACGACGCCAACGACTGGCGTCGCTGGCCCGAGCTGTTCGACAGCTACTGGTATCCGCAGCGCGCCAGGGGCCGCGCCAAGGTCGGCGGCCAGACGCGGCCGAGCCGAAGCCTGCAGCAGGTGGTGCAGAGCCTGCACGAGCACATGGACGGCGCTTCGCCTTCGGCCCGGCCCGGCGCGGCCGACACCGCGCTCGACGCGCCGCCCGTCGTCGACGACCACGCTGCGCTGCAGCGGGCGCAAGGCGGGGCCAGCCGCACCGACGCGCTGCACGACCGCTCGTTGTCGCAATGGCTGCCGCAAGACCTGACGCAGCTGCAGAGCCTGGCCGAGCGGATCGCGCGGCGGCTGCGCAAGCGCTTGACGCGGCGCTGGCACGACGATGCGCGGGGGCGTCGTCTCGACGTTCGGCGCACGCTGCGCGCCAGCCTTCGAACCGGCGGACTGCCGATCCATCCCGCATGGCGCGCCGCGCGGCGGGAATGGCCGCGGCTCTTCATCCTGGTGGACGTCAGCCGGTCGATGGAAACCCATGCCCAGCTTTTCCTGCGCATCGCGCGCGCCTTCGTCGCCGCCATGAACGCACGGGTGTTCGTGTTCCACACCCGGCTGGCCGAGGTCACGCCGCTGCTGCGCAGCGATTCGGCCGCGGTGCAGGAGAAGATCAATGCCGTGACGGCCGGCTTCGGCGGCGGCACCCGCATCGCCACCAGCGTGGCGGACTTCCACGCGGTGCATGCGCGCGCACAGCTGCAGCGCAACGCGCGCGTCTGGGTGCTGTCCGATGGCTTCGATGCCGATCCGCCGGAACGGCTGGCGCAGGAACTGGCGCGCGTGCGAGCCCGCGGTGCACGGGTGCACTGGTTTTATCCGTCCGAGGCGCCGCCGGCATCGCAGTCGATGCAGGCGGTGATCGGGAAACGCGAACTTGTGGACGGTTTTTCGCGTCTCAACAGTCTGCGTGATCTTGCCGATCTCGCGAAGCACCTGCGTTGAATCGCGGGCATCCCCCTGAAGGAGAAGATGACATGAACCACGCCGACACCGTCCTCGAGGCCGCGCGCCGGCTGCAGCAGGCCGGTACGCCCTGCGCGCTGGTCAGCGTCGTGAAGGCGCTGCCGCCCGCGTCCGCGCATCCGGGCGACAAGGCGGTCGTCACCGCCGCCGGCGAGATGCATGGCTGGGTCGGCGGCGGCTGCGCGCAGCCGGCGGTGATCCGCACCGTGCGCCAGGCGCTGGCCGACGGCCGCGCGCGGATGATCCGCATCGCGCCGGCCGAGGAGGGCCACGAACGCGACCTGGGCGACGTGCTCGAGTTCGGCATGGCCTGCCACTCCGGCGGCACGCTGGAGCTGTTCGTCGACCCGCTGCTGCCGCGCGCGGAGCTGGTGGTGATCGGCAGCTCGCCGGTGGCCGCGAGCCTGGTGCAGCTCGGGCCGCGCGTCGGCTTCTCGGTGACGCTGGTCGCCCAGGGCGCGAAGGCGGCGGACCATCCCGATGCCTGCCGGGTCATCGACCGCGACGATGCGGCCACCGTGCTGCCGCAGGTCGGCGCCGGCGCCTGGGTCGTCATCGCAACGCAGGGGCGCCGGGACCTGCAGGCGCTGGGACTGGCGCTGTCGTTGAATGCGCGGCAGGTGTCCTTCGTCGCCAGCGCGCGCAAGGCGCAGGTGCTGAAGGATTCGTTGATCACCGCGGGTGCCGATGCGGTCGCCGTGGCTGCGATCGTGGCGCCGGCGGGCTACCCGATTTCGGCGACGACGCCGGAGGAGATCGCGCTGTCGGTGCTGGCGGCGGTGGTGTCGAACCGACGCCGATCCGCCGCGTCGCCTGCGCATCAGCCGGAGGGCGAGGTTGCGCTTCCTCGCCCGGCGGTGGCTGCGCTGCCGGCCAGGTCGCCGTGCTGCGGAGACTGACATGGGCTGCATCCTCAAGGGCGGCGGCGGTCTCTATTCGCGGCTCGTGGTGGGCGCCGTGCTACTGGCCGCAGGGGCCGGCAGACGGCTCGGCGGACGGCCCAAGTCGCTGCTCGAACTCGGCGGCGTGCCGCTGATCCGGCGCCAGCTCATCGCGCTGTCGGGCGCGGGCGTCGACGAGGTGGTCGTGGTGCTCGGCCATCACGCCGAGGCGATCGAGGCGGCGGTGCGCGAATTCCCGGTCACGCTGGCGCGCAACCCGGCGCCGGACGACGGCCAGGCCTCGTCGGTGCGCATCGGCCTGCAGGCGCTTTCGGGCCGGCTCGACGCGGTGGTCGTCGCGCTGGCCGACCAGCCGATGATCAACGCGCAGGACATCACGGCGCTGATCGGCGCCTTCAAGAAGCGTGGCGAGGCGTCGATGGTGGTGCCCCGCGTGGCCGGCGAGCCGGGCAATCCGGTCATCTTCGAGGCCGGATTGCGCGATCAGTGGCTGGCCGGGGAGGTCGATGGCGCCTGCCGCCGCTGGCGCGAAGCCCATCCGGAGCAGGTGCACTGGCTCGACACCGACAACCGGCGCTATCGCGTCGACATCGACACGCCCGAAGACCTCGAGCGCTTCGCCGAGCGAACCGGTCACGTGCTGCGCTGGCCTGCGGCCGCGATGGCTTGAAACCGCACTCCGATTCCGGACTGACGAGAAACGTGCAAGAGTTTCCAACTCGGCGGCATCGTCGTAGGATCAACGAGGAGGGGCGCCGGCATTCACGGTTGCAACTGCGCCTCTCGCAACCGTCATGGAGAAGCGCCATGCCTACGTACCAGTATCGTTGCGTGAAGTGCGGCGAGGTTTTCGACCACATCGAACACGTCGCCGAGCATGAGACTGCCCGCTTGCAATGCCCGAAGTGCGGCAGTGATGCCGTTCAGCACCAGCCGACGCAGTTCTTTGCGAAAACATCCAAGAAGAGCTAGGCCTCGCTTCGAGCCAGATACCGGCTGCATGAAGCAATGTTTCGATAGATTGCGAGTGCCTGCGCGACTCGGACGGTAGGTGGCGCGTCACGCGAGCTCGAGCGTTGTGCCGGCCTGTGACAAGTGATACGGTCGGCCTTCCGCTCTTCAACTGGACGACACCCAAAGGAGATGTTCCATGGGAGACCAGAGACGCCCCTTGCAGCCGGGCGAGCTTGCGCCCGCGTTCGCGCTTCGCGCGGCCAACATCGAAGGAATGGTCTCCCTGGACAGCTTGCGCGGTCGCCCGTTCCTGATCGGCTTCTATCGCGGGCTGCATTGCCCGTTCTGCCGGCGCCAGGTGCTGCAGCTTGCCGGCGTACAGGCGCCCTTGCGCGCAATGGGGGTCGAGACCTTCGCCGTGATCAACACGCCGGTGGAACATGCCAGCCTGTATTTTCGCCACCGGCCGACGCCGGTCACGCTGCTGTGCGACCCGGATTGCCTCACGCACCGGGCCTTCGGCGTGCCGTATCTCGAGTTCCTGCCCGATGGCAGCAGCGAGCGCCCCGAATGGCCCTATCGCGCAAGCATGGCGCAATTCGAGGCGGCGCGAATCAATCCTGGCGGTGTGTTGCCGGAACCGATGCAGCCGATGGAAGCCAACACCGCACTCAACGCCAAGGACGGGTTCGAGCTTGACGAAACCGACGATGCCATCTTCGCAAGCCACGGCACTCAGCTGGTCGGACACTTCCTGGTCGACGCGGCCGGCAGGGTCCGCTGGGTGCAGATCGAGGCGCGCGACGGGCCGAACAGCCTTTGCATCTTTCCGGATGCGGCGCAGATCGTCGCCGCCGCCGGCAGCCTTGCAGATTGACCTGCAGCGGACCGTCCGGCGCGAGCGTCGCCGTCAGCGCACAAACGGTAAAAACGGCGCCACATTGTTCAAGCCGGCGAGGTCTGCGTACCGTAGCCTCGGGCAACTTCCCACCGCAGACCTGCTCTGCTTCTCGAAAGGACCCAGCCATGCCGATCACCGCCAAGCCCACCCCGGGCGCCAAGCTCCTCACGCCGACCGATCACACGCTGATCATGATCGACTTCCAGTCGCAGATGGCCTTCGCGACGCACTCGATCGATGCCGTCACGCTGCGCAACAATGCGGCGCTGGTGGCGCATTCGGCCGCCGGCTTCGGGGCCTCGACCATCCTCACGACGGTGGCCGAGAAGAGCTTCTCGGGCCCGATGTTCGACGAGATCAAGGCCGCCTTCCCCGAGCAGGCAATGCTCGACCGCACCTCCATGAACACCTGGGAGGACGCCGCCGTGATCCGGAAGGTCAACGAGATCGGCAAGTCGCGCATCGTGCTGTGCGGGCTCTGGACCGGGGTCTGCATCGTCGGCCCGGCGCTGTCGGCGCTCGACCAGGGCTTCGAGGTCTTCGTGATCGCCGACGCCTGCGGCGACGTCTCGGCCGAGGCCCACAACCGGGCGATGGACCGCATGGTGCAGGCCGGCGCCCAGCCCATGACCTCGTTGCAGTACCTGCTGGAGTTGCAGCGCGACTGGGCCCGCACCGGCACCTACGACATGACCACCGGCATCGCGAAGAAGTTCGGCGGGGCCTACGGCCTGGGCATCATCTACGCCAAGACCATGTTCGGCGCCCACGAAGGCTGAAGGGGAGCCACGCGAATGAAGCCCTACCTCGTTTCGTTGGCGCTCGGCGTGCTGGTGGGCGTCATCTACGCGCTCTTCAGCGTGCGCTCGCCGGCGCCGCCGATCATCGCGCTGGTCGGCCTGCTGGGCATCCTGGCCGGCGAGCAGCTGCCGCCGCTGGCCAAGCGCCTGTTCGACCGCAGCCCGACATCGACCTCCTGGCTGCAGCACCAGGTCAAGCCGCACATGTTCGGGCGCCTGCCCGAATGCGCCAAGGAAGCGCTCCCGCCGAGCGCGGGCGCTGCCGTCGCCAG
The DNA here is from genome assembly GCF_056402355.1 of Variovorax sp. P4_B11. NCBI lineage: Bacteria > Pseudomonadati > Pseudomonadota > Betaproteobacteria > Burkholderiales > Comamonadaceae > Variovorax > Variovorax sp. P4_B11. Next base: position 44,800 of record NZ_JBFUHO010000039.1, on the reverse strand, counting down.
TGGGGAGCAGGGCCGTGGCTGAGTCGCCGTCGCTGGTCCTCCACAACGGGCGCATCACCACGCTGGACCGCGCCAACCCGGTCGCCAGCGCGGTGGCCGTCACCGACGGGCGCTTCAGCCGTGTCGGCCGCGACGAGGACGTCCTGCCGCTGGCCGGTCCCGCGACCCGCGTGATCGACCTCCAGGGCCGGCCGGTGCTGCCGGGCTTGATCGACAACCACCTGCACATCATCCGCGGCGGCCTCAACTTCAACCTCGAGCTGCGCTGGGACGGCGTGCGCAGCCTGGCCGACGCGATGGGCATGCTCAAGCGCCAGGTGGCGATCACGCCGGCGCCGCAGTGGGTGCGCGTGGTGGGCGGCTTCAGCGAGCACCAGTTCGCCGAGAAGCGGCTGCCGACCCTCGACGAGCTCAATGCCGTGGCGCCCGACACGCCGGTGTTCCTGCTGCACCTGTACGACCGCGCCCTGCTCAACGGCGCGGCCCTGCGCGCGGTCGGCTACACGCGCGAGACGCCGGCGCCGCCGGGCGGCGAGATCGTGCGCGACAGCGCCGGCAACCCGACCGGGCTGCTGCTGGCCAAGCCGAACGCGAGCATCCTGTATGCGACGCTGGCCAAGGGGCCGAAGCTGCCCTTCGACTACCAGCTCAACTCGACGCGCCACTTCATGCGCGAGCTCAACCGGCTCGGCGTCACCGGCGCCATCGACGCCGGCGGCGGCTTCCAGAACTTCCCCGAGGACTACCAGGTCATCCAGCAGCTGGCCGACGCCGGCCAACTGACCATTCGGCTGGCCTACAACCTGTTCACGCAGAAGCCCAAGCAGGAGAAGCAGGACTTCCTGAACTGGACCGCGACGTCCAACTACAAGCAGGGCGACGACTACTTCCGCCACAACGGCGCCGGCGAGATGCTGGTGTTCTCGGCCGCCGACTTCGAGGACTTCCGCCAGCCGCGTCCCGACATGGGGCCCGAGATGGAGGGCGATCTCGAGGAGGTGGTGCGCGTGCTGGTGCAGAACCGCTGGCCGTGGCGCATGCACGCCACCTACGACGAGACCATCGAGCGTGCGCTCGACGTCTTCGAGAAGGTGAACCGCGACACGCCGCTGGCCGGGCTGAACTGGTTCTTCGACCACTGCGAGACCATCTCCGAGAAGTCGATCGACCGCATCGCGGCGCTCGGCGGCGGCATCGCGGTGCAGCACCGCATGGCCTACCAGGGCGAATACTTCGTCGAGCGCTACGGGGCGGCGGCGGCCGAGGCGACGCCGCCGGTCAAGCGCATGCTCGAGAAGGGCGTGAAGGTCTCGGCCGGCACCGACGCCACGCGGGTGGCTTCCTACAACCCCTGGGTGTCGCTGTCGTGGCTGGTCACGGGCAAGACCGTCGGCGGCCTGCAGATCACGCCGCAGCGCAATTGCCTGGACCGCGAGGCGGCGCTGCGCATGTGGACCGAGCACGTGACCTGGTTCTCCAACGAGGTTGGCAAGAAGGGCCGGATCGAGGCCGGGCAACTGGCCGACCTGATCGTGCCCGACCGCGACTTCTTCGCCTGCCCCGAGTCCGAGATCGCCGACACCACGGCGCTGCTCACGGTGGTGGGCGGCAAGGTGGTCTACGGTGCCGGCGACTTCGCGGTGCACGATGAGGGCGCGCCGCCGCCGGCGATGCCGGACTGGTCGCCGGTGCGCCGCTTCGGCGGCTACGCGGGCTGGGGCGATGCCGAGGGCGCGCCGCTGCAGGCCACGCTGCGTCAGGCGGCCCAGGCCTGTGGCTGCGCCAACGACTGCAACGTGCACGGCCATCGGCATGCCACGGCCTGGAGCAGCCGACTGCCCGTGGCCGACCTCCAGAGCTTCTGGGGCGCGCTCGGCTGCGCCTGCTGGGCGGTCTGAGGATGCAGGCGCTTCGCCGTCTCTTCACCGCGCGCGCCGTGCACTGGCTCGCGCTGTTGTTGCTGTGCGCAGCCTACCTGCAGGGCGCCTTCGACAAGGCCACCGACTTCGCGTCGGCGATCGGCGAGATGCAGCACTTCGGCCTGGCGCCGGCGGCGCCGCTGGCCGTGGCCGTGATCGCCTTCGAGTTCGGCGCCTCGCTGATGATCCTGACCGGCTTCCACCGCTGGCTCGGCGCGCTGGGGCTGGCCGGTTTCACGCTCATGGCCACTTTCGTGGCCAACCGTTTCTGGGAGCTCGGGCCGCCCGATCGCTTCATGGCAGCCAATGCCTTCTTCGAGCACTGGGGGCTCGTCGGCGGCTTCCTGCTGGTCGCCTGGCATGATCTGCGGGCACCCGATGAGCACTGACCCTTCGACCCCGGCCTCTGCCGCTGCCGCCACGAGCGGCAGCTTCGCACCGTTGCGCCAGCCCGTGTTCGCCGTGCTGTGGGGGGCCACCGTGCTGGGCAACGTGGGCAGCTTCATGCGCGACGTCGCCAGCGCCTGGATGGTCACCGAGCTGTCGACCAGCCCGACCGCGGTGGCCTTGGTGCAGACCGCCGCCACGCTGCCGATCTTCCTGCTGGCGATCCCGGCCGGTGTGCTGTCGGACATCCTCGACCGGCGCCGCTTCCTGATCTTCATCCAGTTCATGCTGGCCGCGGTCAGCGGTACCCTGCTGCTGCTCGCGAGCACCAAGGCGCTGACGGTCGAATACCTGATCGCGCTGACTTTCGTCGGCGGCATCGGCGCCGCGCTGATGGGGCCGACCTGGCAGTCGATCGTGCCCGAACTGGTGCCGCGCGCCGACCTCAAGAACGCGGTGGCGCTGAATTCGCTCGGCATCAATATCGCGCGCGCCATCGGCCCGGCCGCCGGCGGCCTGCTGCTGGCGAGTTTCGGCGCCGCCGCAGCCTACGGCGCCGACGTGCTGAGCTACGTGTTCGTGATTGCGGCGCTGCTGTGGTGGAAGCGGCCGCCGACGCCCGACAGCGGCCTGACGGAGCAGTTCTTCGGCGCCTTCCGGGCCGGCCTGCGCTACGCCCGCGCCAGCCGCGAGCTGCACGTGGTGCTGCTGCGCGCGGCCGTGTTCTTCCTGTTCGCAAGTTCGGTCTGGGCCTTGCTGCCGCTGGTGGCGCGCCGGATGCTGGGCGGCACGGCCGGCTTCTACGGCCTGATGCTGGGCGCGGTCGGCGTCGGGGCGATCCTCGGTGCCTTGCTGCTGCCCAGGCTGCGCACCAAGCTCGACGCCGACGGCCTGGTGCTGCTCGCATCGCTGCTGTCGGCGCTGGTGATGGCGGTGCTCGCGAGCGCACCGCCGCAATGGCTGGCGGTCCTGCTCATGCTGCTGCTGGGCAGCGGCTGGATCATCGCGCTCACCACGCTCAACGGCGTGGCCCAGGGGGTGCTGCCGAACTGGGTGCGCGGCCGGGGCCTGGCGATCTACCTGACCGTCTTCAACGGCGCCATGGCCGCGGGCAGTCTGGGCTGGGGGCTGGTGGCGCAGACGATCGGCGTGCCGGTCACCTTGCTGGCCGGTGCCGCCGGGTTGACGGCGGTGGCCTTCGCATTCCATCGCATCCGGCTGCCGACCGGCGAGGCCGACCTGCAGGCCTCCAACCACTGGCCCGAACCCTTGCTCGACGAGCCGGTCGCGAACGACCGCGGGCCGGTCATGGTGCAGATCGAATACCGCATCCGCAAGGAAGACCGGCCGGCCTTCCTGCGGGCGCTGAAGTCCTTGTCGCTGGAACGCCGGCGCGACGGCGCCTACGCCTGGGGCATCACCGAGCACACCCACGAGCCCGAGCGCCTGATGGAGTGGTTCCTGGTCGAGTCGTGGGCCGAGCACCTGCGCCAGCACCAGCGCGTGTCGAAGGCCGATGCCGACCTGCAGCACGAGGCGGTGCGCTTCCACATCGGGCCCGAGGCGCCGGTGGTCCACCATTTCCTGGCGCTGGACTGAAACCCACCACGGTCCGCCACGACGGCCGCGGTGCTTTGAGTCTGGCTATGGGCGGGAGGCCGCCGACGCCGCCCGCTGCGTGAACGACAGCGCCAGGAAATCCACGAAGGCCCGCACCCGGGCCGCAAGCTGGTGCCGCTGCGGATACACCGCGTAGATGTCGGCGTCCGGCGTGAAGTACTGTGGCAAGACTTGGACCAAACGGCCATTGCGAAGGTAGCGCTCGATGTCCCACTCGGCCCGCATCAGGATGCCGTGACCGTCGAGGGCCCAGTTCACCGCGATCTCGCCATCGTTGGTGGCCAGGTTCCCTCGCGTCTTCACCGCCTCGGTGCTGGCATTCCGGCCGCTGCCGCTGGCGAGGCGCCAAACGCCGTAGGCCTCTTCGCCCTGGCGGATCCCGATGCAGTTGTGCCGGGTCAGGTCGTTGGGGACCTTGGGGATGCCGTGCTTCGCCAGATAGGCCGGCGCAGCGCACAACAGGCGCCGGTTGGCGGCGATGTTCCTGGCGATCACCCGACTGTCCGGAGGAGCGCCGAAACGCACGCAGACGTCGAACAGATCCTCGGTCGGCGCGGGCGGATTCACCGAGAGCTGCAGCTGGACTTCCACTTCCGGGTACTCGCGAACGAACTTCGAGATCAGCGGCGCCACATGACTGCGGCCGAAGCCCAGCGTCGCATTCACCCGGAGCAGGCCCTTCGGCCTCGCCTTCGAAACCCCAAGCAGTTCCTCCATCCCGTCGATCTCGCCAAGGATCCTTCGGGCATGCGCCAGGTACAGCTCGCCTTCAGGCGTCAGGCTCATGCGGCGCGTCGACCGATTGACCAGCAAGACCCCGATCCTCGACTCCATCAGGGCCAGGTGCTTGCTCACGGCAGGGGTGGTGACACCGAGCTCGCGCGCGGCCGCGCTGAGGCTTCCGGCGCTCGCCAGCGTCGAAAAGAAGCCCAGATCGGCCGGAAGGATGGCGTGGGTCATGGCGGCTCCACTGTTGAACTCAAGTTAACAATGGATTCACTTTAGCGCCGATCCAGCAGGCCGTCGATTTTCTACATTCACTGGACCCACCCACTATCGAAGGGAGACACACCATGAAGACGTACAAGATCGCAACCATCCCCGGCGACGGCATCGGCAAGGAAGTCGTGCCGGCCGGCCAGCAAGTGCTGGAAGCGCTGGCTTCGGCAAGCAGCAGCTTCAAGTTCCAGTTCGAGAACTTCGACTGGGGCGGCGACTACTTCCGCGAGCACGGCGTGATGATGCCGGACGACGGCCTCGACGCCTTGCGCGACAAGGACGCGATCCTGTTCGGCTCGGCCGGCGACCCGCACATCCCCGACCACATCACCCTCTGGGGCCTGCGCCTGAAGATCTGCCAGGGCTTCGACCAGTACGCCAACGTCCGCCCCACGCGCATCCTGCCGGGCATCGACGCCCCGCTGAAGCGCTGCGGCCCGGATGACCTCAACTGGGTCATCGTTCGCGAGAACTCCGAAGGCGAATACTCCGGCGTCGGCGGCCGCGTGCACCAGGGTCACCCGATCGAGGCCGCCACCGACGTCTCGATGATGACCCGCGCCGGCGTCGAGCGCATCATGCGCTTCGCTTTCAAGCTGGCCCAGTCGCGTCCCCGCAAGCTGCTGACCGTCATCACGAAGAGCAACGCCCAGCGCCACGCGATGGTGATGTGGGACGAGATTGCGCTGCAGATCTCCAAGGAGTTCCCGGACGTGACCTGGGACAAGGAACTGGTCGACGCCTCGACCGCGCGCATGATCAACCGGCCGGCTTCGCTGGACACCATCGTGGCGACCAACCTGCATGCCGACATCCTGAGCGATCTGGCCGCCGCACTGGCAGGCAGCCTCGGCATCGCCCCCACCGGCAACATCGATCCCGAGCACCGCTACCCGTCGATGTTCGAGCCGATCCACGGCTCTGCCTTCGACATCATGGGCAAGGGCCTGGCCAACCCGGTCGGCACCTTTTGGTCGGTCGTCATGCTGCTGGAGCACCTGGGCGAGACCGAAGCCGCCAAGCGCGTCATGCAGGCAGTCGAGGCCGTGACGGCCGACACCTCGCTCCACACCCGCGACCTGGGCGGCACCGCCACGACGGCACAGGTCACCAGGGCGGTGTGCGACCAAGTCACCGGCGGCGCCCAGCGCAAGGCGGCCTGAGGGCCGCCGTCCCCCGCCCGCACGCAGCGGCCGCGATCGCAGGCCGGTGTTCATCGAGGCCGAACTCGGCGCCGACGCGTCCTTTGCAGGGCGAAACGCTCCGCGCTGGTCGCATCTGGCGGCGTCTTGACTATTGAACTCAAGTTAACGACGGATTCACTTTTCACCCCGGATTGAAAACCTCTGCATCCCTACAGCCGCATCACACCCACAAGGAGACAACCGTGAAGACTTCGACATTCCGGCCCCGCATCGCCTCGACGGCGATCGCCCTCGGCTTCGCTGCCTCGCTCGCTGCGGCGCAGGCCTACCCTGCCAAGCCCATCACCTTGGTCGTTCCGTTCCCGCCTGGCGGAAGCTCGGACGCGCTGGCACGCGCGATCACCACGCCGCTGTCGCAGAGCATCGGTCAGCCGGTGATCGTGGAGAGCAAGCCGGGCGCGGGTGCGACGGTCGGCGCCGACTATGTCGCCAAGGCCAGGCCGGATGGCTACACGCTGCTGATGGGGGCGGTGCACCATACGATCGCCACCAGCGTGTACAAGAAGCTGCCCTACGACTTCGAGAAGAGCTTCGCGCCGATCACCACCGTGGCCCTGGTGCCCAACGTGCTGGTGGTCAACGCCAAGTCCCCGGCGACCGACGTGAAGAGCCTCGTGGCGCTCGCCAAGGCATCGCCGGGGAAGCTGTCGTATGGCTCGAACGGCAACGGCACGGTGCAGCACCTGATCGGCACGCAGTTCTCCAGCATGGCTGGCGTCGAGCTCCTGCACGTCCCCTACAAGGGCAGCGCACCGCTGACCACCGACCTGCTCGGCGGGCAGGTCGACATGTCCTTCGATACGCTGACGCCGCTGGTGCAGCACATCAAGGGCGGCAAGCTGCGTGCCTTGGCCGTCACCACGGCCAAGCGGTCGAGCACGCTGCCTGATGTGCCCACCTTGGCCGAGGCGGGCATCAAGGACTTCAACCAGGGGACATGGTTCGGCATCCTGGCGCCGGTGGGAACGCCCAAGGAGGTGGTCACGAAGCTCAACGCCGAGATGGTGAAGATCATCCAGTCGCCGGAGTTCAAGAAGCGCATGGAAGAGATCGGCGCCGAACCGGTGGGCGACAGCCCCGATCAGATGGCCGCGCAGATCAAGGACGACACGACCAGGTACGCGAAGCTGGTCAAGGATGCGAAGGTCGCCATCGATTGAGGGGGCGAAGCCGGCCGCTCACGCCTCGTCGCTCTGCCCGTGGCCGTCCTGCGAACTGGCGCAGGTGCGGCCTCGCATCGTCTGTGACGGCAATTCTCCGAACAGCGCCTGGTACCGTTGAGCAAAGTGGCTCAGATGGTTGAATCCTCTGTCTGCGGCCGCCTGCGCAATGTTCAGGTCCACCGCTCGCGTCGACATCAACTGCCGACGCACGGCGTTGAGCCTCACGCAGCGCAGATAGTGCACAGGCGTCGCGTCGGCGACCTGCCTGAAGCTGTTCTGCAAGGTGCGCCGGCTCGTGCGAAGGCGCAGGCACAGTTCCTCTACGCCAGGTGGGGAATCCCCACTGTCTGCCACCATCCGATGGCATTGCGCGACGATGAAACTGGCCGAAGCGCTCCCGACGGGCTGCCTCGCGTCGGCGGCACCATCGAACAGTTCGCAAAGCGCTTCGAACACGCCGCGGGACACTGACTGGCCGTTGATCGCTTCCGATTTGCATGGATCGGCTGTCGCCGTCTCATCGAACAACGAAAGCAGGTCATACCGCAATCGCTGCATCGCGCGACCCGGGGCTCGCAGCACGGAGCGGGACAGTAGAGCCCGGGCGCCCGGTGCCCACGGCCGTTCGTCAGACAGGCGACGAAATTCGTCGAGCTCGAACGTCACCGCCATCAGTTCCATCCCTTTCGGCCGTTGTAGCGTGAACTCGTCGCCGCCGCGAAGAACGACGACGCTGTCCTCGTGCATTTCGTGCCCTTGCATTCGGGGCGTTCCAGCGAGCTTCCCAAGCGGGATCGCGAAGCAGATCTTGCCGTTGGGCAGACAGCCCTGTTGAATCACCCGCTCACTCATCCACTTGCGAAAGACATGGATGCTGTCCGTCGTCACCTCGGCGAGCGAACTGTGCATGGCCCCCGGCGACACCTGCAGATAGCGTTGATTCCACTCCGGCGCCGAGGCGCCATGCACGTGGAAGTCGTCGAATACGTCCAGTTTGAGTGTCATGCGATGTTCGGAGGCGGCGCTGCAATCGAAGAATAGCCAAGGGCCTGTTTACACTATTTCCGCGACCCGGGAAATAGTGTGAACAGGCCCTCGACCGGGACGCCGTGTCGCTTTGCCGATTTGGGCTAACGGAGCAGGGCGCTCGCGCTTCATAATTTGCGCACCTTCTCAGGCGAGAATTCTTTCCAGATGTGGACACGACGCATTTCGCGCCTCTTGGCGCTCGTGCTGGCGTTGACGCTCGCAGCCTGAGCCACGACATGCCGTTCTGGGGCGCGCGCAACGTGGACGGTCGTGGGTTCGACAAGGAAGAGAACAGGCCGACGAACCTGCAGATCCCGCTTGCGCGCAACTAGGTCTGGAGAACGAAAGTGAGTCTGTCCATCGAAGCGAGAAACAAGGCGCTGGTCCTCGAGGCCTTCGACGCATTGTTCAACCAGCGCGACTACGCGAAGGCCGAACGCTACTGGTCGCCGAACTACATCCAGCACAGTGCTCACATTTCGCCGGGCCGCGACGGGCTTTTCAACCTGATCAAGAGCCTGCCGGCGTCGCTGCGCTACGAGCCGGGCCTGATCATGGCCGAGGGCGACCACGTGATGATCCACGGCCGTTTCTGGGGTGAACACCGTCCGGTGAACTGGATCGGGGTGGACATCCTGCGCATCGCCGACGGCGTTCTGGTCGAGCATTGGGACGTGCTGCAGGACGAGGCGACGCGGGCTGAATCGAAGAGCGGGCTGCCGATGTTCGGCGACGAGTTCCTTGCGTGAGCCTCAGCCTTCGACGCCGACCTCGATGACGTCGACCCGATCCGGGTAGAACGCCAGGTATTCCCGGATTGCCGATACGGCTGCACAAGAGCGAAGACAGCAAACTGGGGTCTTGAGCCGATCTCGTGGGTGGCGCTAAATCGTCGCGCGCTGCTCGAATCCTTCGGGTGCATGCGCATGTCCTTGCATCTCCAGAACCTCCACCCGTTCAACTCGCGCCTGCGGCGGGCCGCGGAGTGCCCACGCCACCAGCGCCTCTACCGCCGGGGCATCGCCGATGGCAAGGGCCTCCACCGTGCCGTCGCGGCGATTTCGCACCCAACCGCGCACGCCCAGCGCCTCGGCGGCTTGCGCCATCGACCAACGGTAACCCACGCCCTGCACGAGGCCGTGGACGATCAGATGCTTTTGGACGGGCGCCATGCCGGCACTGTAGTGCGGCAGCGTCGCATCTGCAGCGTTCTCTATGCGGTGGCTGCGGGTGCCTGACGCCCGTCCTGGGCCCTTCGGAGCAGCACGGGTACTTCGGCTGCACGCGCCCTCAACTGACCGCACCCGCCGTCGACATCCTGGCCGGCGGAATAGCGCAGCTTCGTGAGGATGCCCCGTTGGTGCAGCGTGGCAGCAATCTCTTTGCAGCGCTCCCATGGCGGGCGACTGAACGCCGCGCCATCCACCGCGTTGAAGGGGATCATGTTCAGCACGCCGTACTTGCCGGCGAGGAGGCGGACGATGCCTTCGATCTCGTCCACCCCATCGTTGACACCTTCCAGCAGCGTCCACTGGTACTGGATCGGGTAGCCGGTCGCCCGGGCATAGCGTTCGCAGGCGGCGACCAGTTCCTCGGGCGTCATGTTCGGCGCGCGCGGAAGGAGTCTTCTGCGCAGCTCGGCCTGGGTCGTGTGCAACGAGAGTGCCAGCGCGGGCCTGACGCTTTGCTGGTGCAGTCGCTCGAACGCGCGTGGATCGCCCACGGTGGAGAACACCAGGTTCTTGTGGCCGATTCCGCCCGCCGTGCCGAGCAGGTCGATCGCCTCCATCACGTTGTCGAGGTTGTGGGCCGGTTCGCCCATGCCCATGAAGACCACCTTGCGCACCGGCCGTCGCATGCGCGCGAGGGCGACCTGGGCAATGATCTCGGCGCTTCCCAGTTGGCGCAGCAATCCGTCGCGACCCGTCATGCAGAAATGGCATCCGACGGCACACCCGAGCTGCGACGAGACGCAGAGACCGTCCCGGGGCAGCAACACGCTCTCGACGGTCTGGCCGTCCGCCAGGGCGACGAGCAGCCGCTCGGAACCATCGGCGCCGGGATGGACCGCGTGGATGCGCGCCAGTCCCGCGAGTTCGGCTTCGATGGACGGCAGGGCGGCCAGCAGCGACGACGGAAAAAAGCTCTCGGGTCGACGCCTGCCGCTGTCCCGGGGCAGCGCATGGGACCACAGCCGAAGGATCCGGTGCTCGTGGAGGGGACCCGCTCCGGCGTTCCGGAGCCGTCGTTTCAGTTCGTGGATTCGCATGCCGTTAAAGAGCGCCGATGGCGCTAGTCGCCTGCCAGTTGCGTCTTCAGGAACCCAACGGTACGCGACCAGGCCAGCTGGGCGGCCGCCGCATCGTAGCGCGGCGTGGTGTCGTTGTTGAAGCCGTGCTGGGTACCGGGATACTGATAGGCCGTGAAGCGCACGCCGGCGGAACGCAGGGCCGTTTCGTAGGCGGGCCATGCCGCATTGATCCGGTCGTCGATCTCGGCACGCTGGACGAGCAGCGGTGCCTTGACCTTGGCCGCTTCCGCCGGCGCAGGCGTGTTGCCGTAGAAAGGGACGCCCGCGTGGAGGTCCGGCAGCCTGATCGCAAGCTGGTGGACCATGCCGCCACCGTAGCAAAAGCCGACGGCGCCGATCCTTCCGGTGGCATCGGGTCGCGATTTCAGCCAGGTGGTGGCCGCCAGGAAGTCGTTGAGGGCATGCGCCTGGTCGAGCTTGGCGAAGGCTTCGCGCGCCTTGTCCTCGTCACCGGGATAGCCACCGAGGGGCGTGAGTGCGTCGGGCGCGAAGGCCATGAAGCCATCGAGCGCCAACCGCCGCGCAATGTCCTCGATGTGTGGATTGAGGCCGCGATTCTCGTGAATGACCAGCACCGCGGGCAGGGGCTTCGCACCGGCATTCGCCGGGCGCGCCAGGTAGCCGTTGACGGTGCCGCTGCCGGAAGGCGAGGGATAGCTCACCCGCTCGACCTTGAGCCTCGGATCGGCGGGGGGTACCTGCTGTCCGGCCGCGAAGTCGGGGCTCAGCGCCGCCAGCAATGTCGTCGCGGCAACCCCGGCCTTGGCGAATTTCTGGGCCTGCCTCAGGAATGAGCGCCGATCCAGGTCGCCATGGACATAGGCGTCGAAGAGTATGAGCAGTTCCTGGTCGAAATCCTGGGCAGCAAGACGAGGCGGCATGGCAAGGCAGGTCATTGGAAGCGAAGTGCCGCAGCATAGCCGGGACGCCGGAGGACGATCAAGGTGCGCCGGCAGAGGCCCCGCGGCCCTCAGACCCGGATACCGAGGTCGAAACGCCGACGGTTTGCCCAGAGATTGACCAGCGCGTCGAGTTCCGTCGCATAGATCCCCACCTGGGGAGGGCCCAGGGCGCCGTCGCTGCGGGCCCTGCTGCACATGGAGGCGTGCCAGAAGCCATCCGACAGCTGCCTGTACTGACCCAGAATTGCGCAGCCCAGTGGCGCGGCGATCGAGAAGGCACATCGGCGAAGGAGAATGCCATCGCTCCTCGAGCCTTCCACGCCTCTCGTCGACACGAGCATGTGCACCCCGTCGTCTTGAAGAACGCTTTCGCTCGGGAGCTGGGTCAGCAGCTCGGGTGATCGGCTTGAATGTGGCTTGTCCATGATTGCCTATGTATCGGCAGCCATGAGGCAAGTTGTAGGCGACGTGTCATCAAAGCGTAAGCGCCGCTGTGGCCGGACCGCCACCCGCCAGCGCCGCGCCGTGCCGGCGACCTACATCGAAGGCCGTTCGTGGGGCCGCAGGTCGAACACCAGCACTTCGGCCTGGTCGGCCTTCGCGAAGCGCAGCGTGCGCTCGTCGCGGATCCGCGCGCCGTCGCCCTGGCCGAGCCGTTCGCCGTTGACCTCGATGCTGCCGCGCGCGACGTGCACGTAGGCATAGCGATCGGGCTTGAGCTGCAGCGTGGCAGCCTCGCCGCCGTCGAAGAGGCCGGCATGCACGCGGGCGTCCTGGTGCACCGAGAGCGAGCCTTCGGCGCTCTCGGGCGAGACGATCAGGCGCAGCTTGCCGCGTTTCTCGGCGGCGCTGAAATGCACCTGCTGATAGCGCGGCACCGCGCCGCGGACCGAGGGCACGATCCAGATCTGGAGGAAGTGCACCGGTTCGCTGGCCGAATGGTTGAACTCGCTGTGGCGCACGCCGGTGCCGGCGCTCATCAGCTGCACGTCGCCCGGCCGGATGACCGAGCCGGTGCCCATCGAGTCGCGGTGCTCGAGCGCGCCTTCGAGCACGTACGAGATGATTTCCATGTCCCGGTGCGGATGGGTGCCGAAACCCTGTTGCGGCGCGACCCGGTCGTCGTTGATCACGAGCAGGTCCGAGAAGCCCTGCTGCTTCGGATCGTGGTAATGACCGAAAGAGAAGGTGTGGCGCGACTGCAGCCAGCCGTGGTCGGCCAGGCCGCGATGGTTTGCCTTGCGAAGTTCGATCATGGGCGTTCCTTGTGGGGTTTCGTTCGACTAAATTCACGATTGAGTACAAGGAGTATCCGAGGTCGGAAGGGTGTCAATGTTGAGATATTCCGGCGCTGATGATCGATAATTTCGATCCTCTATTGAAAGCGAAGGAAGCGTGATGTTGAAGCTCAGCCTCGAGGCCATCGAACTGGTGGACGCGATCGCCCGCCACGGCTCCTTCGCGGCGGCGGCCGAGCGCCTGCACAAGGTGCCCTCGACCATCTCCTACGCGATCAGCAAGCTCGAGGAGCAGCTGGGCATCGCGCTGTTCGTGCGCCAGGGCCCGCGCGTCAGCCTGACGGCCGCGGGCCAGGAGATGCTCAAGGAAGGGCGCTGGCTGGTGGCCGCCGCCGCCGACCTGGAATCGCGCATGCGCCAGATCGCCACCGGCTTCGAATCCGAGCTCAGGCTGGTGCACGACTCGCTGATTCCGACCGCGGCCTTCAGCCACGACATCCGCGCCTTCGAGGATCTGAACTGCGGCACGCGCCTGCGCATCGCCTGCGAGACCCTGACCGGCACCTGGGAAGCGCTGCGCGACGGCCGCGCCGACCTGATCGTCGCCGCCGGCGACGGGCCGGCCGGCGGCGGCTACAAGGCGGTGTCGGTGGGCAGCCTCGACTTCGCGTTCTGCGTCGCGCCGACGCACCCGCTGGCGATGCTGCAGCGGCCGCTGGTCCGCGCCGACCTGCTCGAGCACACGGCCGTGGTGGTGGGCGACGGCGCCCGCTCGATGTCCGACCGGACCATCGGCCTGCTGGCCGGGCAGCGCCGCATCACGGTGCCGTCGATGGCGGCCAAGATCGCCTTCCAGGTCGAGGGGCTGGGCCACGGCTTCCTGCCGCGGGCCTGCGTGCGGGGGCCGCTGGCCCGCGGCGAGCTGGTCGAGCTGGCGCTGGACGAGTCGCGGCCCGAGGAAGACTTCTGGCTGGCCTGGAAGCCGGCCGCCGCCACGGGCGAGGCGTTCAAGTGGTGGCGCAAGCGCCTGCAGCGGCCGTTGCTGCCGGACATCCTGCCGGCCTGAGGCGCGCGCCGTTCACCGGGAAGCCTTCGCGCAGCAGCGCTTCGGCATTCGCCTTGGGAACGGCCCGGCGGCTCATGCGCGGCGCTGGCGCCGCCACGACGCCGGCGAGCTGCCGGTGCGGGCCCCGAACACGCGCGTCAGGTGGCTCTGGTCGGCGAAGCCGCAGGCGATCGCGATCTCCGACAGCGAAGCCGTGGATGCGAGGAGCATGCCGCGCGCCGCCTCGATCCTGCGCTCGACCAGCCAGGCGTGCGGCGACTGGCCGGTCGTCGCCTTGAACGCCTTGCTGAAATGGCCGCGCGACAACTGGCACGCGGCGGCGACCTCCACCAGCGGCACGCTGCGTGCCAGGTTCGCGGCCAGCAGCTCCTTGGCGCGCCGCGCCTGCCAGGGCGCCAGGCCGGCCGTAGGCGCGGGCCGCCGGCGGGCGCCGCCGTAGGCGCTGGCGAGGTGCGCGCAAAGGGCCAGCGCCATGTGGTCGAGGAACAGCCGGCAGGCCTGCGCCGGGCGCTCCAGCGATGGCAGCAGCGCCGCCGCAATGCCGGCCAGCACCGGATCGGTCGCGCCGGGCGTGCAATGCAGCGCCGCGATCGGGGGCTCGCCGGTTTCGCGCGCGAACGCGTCCATCGCGGCACGCGGCAGGCGGAACAGCACCGAATGGAAGGGGCTGCAGACATAGGCGGAAGGCCGCTCGGCGAGGTCGGCGATGTGGACCGCACCGGGTTCCAGCAGCCCGACTTGGGTTTGCGCGCTGCCCTGGAAGAAGCGCCTGCCGCCGGCCCGCGCGAGCTCCACGCTGACGACGAAGGCGTCGTCGGCCGGCAGCGGCGCCAGCACGAAGAGATGCGGCTGGGCGTAGTGCATCCGCGCCATGTCGAGCGACAGCGAGGCCGACCGCGACGCCGGCACGTCATCGAGTCCGTACTGCTGCGCCAGCTGGCGCGCAAAGGGGCTGGGCAAGGCGGCGTCGTGGGTCATGCGGCAGGAACCTTGGGTGGCAGGCGGATCAAGTTCTGGGGGCCACGCCGTCGAAGGCATCCTGCAGCAACTGCCGCAGGGCGCGCGCCTCGATCGCCCGTGGATTGGCGTACGCATTTTGCAACGCCAGCGCGCAGGCGGGGTCCAGGTCCTCCTCGCGCATGCCGATCTGTTTCAGCGCCGTCGGCGCGCCATTGCGCAGCGCCAGTTCGTGGACCGCCTGCGGGGCGCTGGCGGCACCGAGCGCGCCGGCGATGCGCCGCATTGCGCCGGGCGCGGCTGCGGCGTTGTAGGCCAGCGCATGCGGCAGCACGATGGTGTGGGTCTCGGCATGCGGCAGGTTGAAACTGCCGCCCAGCGTGTGGCACAGCTTGTGGTGCAGCGCCATGCCGACGCTGCCGAGCACCGTGCCGCAGAGCCAGGCGCCGTAGAGCGCGTCGCTGCGCGCCAGGGTGTCGGCCGGGTCCGCATGGATGCCGGACAGGGCGCGGCCCAGCGCCGCGATGCCCTCGACCGCCATCAGGTCGCAGACCGGGTTGCCGTCCGCCGAATAGAGCCCCTCGGCCGCATGCGCGATGGCGTTGATCCCGCTGACCACCGACAGGCCGACCGGCAGGCCGAGCGTCAGGGCGGGGTCGTAGATCACGGTACGCGGCAAGACGCGGGGGTCTTTGCCGGTGCGCTTGAGTCCGTTCTCGGTGAGGCCGTAGATCGGCGTCATCTCCGAGCCCGCGTAGGTGGTCGGGATGGCCAGGATCGGCAGGCCCGAATCGAGCGCGATGGCCTTGCCGAGGCCGATGGTCGAGCCGCCGCCGATCGCCACCGCACCGTCGGCGCCGAGGCGCGCGGCGGCCTCCCGCGCCGCCCGTGCGCTCTCGATCGGCACGTGCATCACCGCACCGTCGAAGATGCCCGCGGCACGGGCGCCGAGCAGGTCGGCCACCCGTTCGGCCTGGGCGCGCTGCGGTGGCGTGCACAGCACCAGCGCCTTGCCGACCCCCATCCGCTCGATCTCGCCGGCGACCTTCGACAGGCTGCCGTGCCCGAACAGGACCCGCTGCGCGCGGCTCTCGAAGCTGAAGGACTGGATGCCGCCAGGTTCGGCGTCGGTGTTCATAGGCGTACCTCGGTGGAGCCCACGGATGCTATTCTTTGCGCCTCGTCATGGGAATCCGGCGTCAGGGCCAAATGCCTTTGCGTTGTTTGCACAAATGGAATCGATCCGCTTTGCCGAAAGCCTCTCCATGTTCGTCGACGTGGCGCAGGCGAAGAGCTTCTCGGCCGTGGCCCGGCGCAAGGGCCTGGTCGCCTCGTCGGTGGCGCGCCAGATCGATGCGCTGGAACAGGACCTCAAGGTGCCCTTGTTCACGCGCTCGACCCGGGCCCTGGTGATGACCGAGGCCGGCACGCTGCTGTTCGAGCGCGCCGTGAAGATCCTGCACGACATGAGCGATGCGCGCAGCGAGGTGGTCTCGCTCGACGGCAGCGTGCAGGGCCTGCTGCGCGTGAGTTGCGTGCCGGCCTTCGGCCGCCGCCACGTGGCGCCGCACCTGGGTTCGCTGTTCGACAAGCATCCGGCGCTGAACGTCGAACTCGAGCTCACCGAGCGCGTGGTCGACCCGGTGCTCGAGCGCTTCGATCTCGTGATCCGGATCGGCGACCAGCCCGACAGCAGCCTGATCTGCCAGCGCATCGGCAGCCAGCGCTACATCATGGGCGCCTCGCCGGCCTACCTGCAGCGCCACGGTCATCCGCGGCGCTTCGCCGACCTGGCGCAGCATCGGCTGATCGACCGCCAGCACAGCACCGGCGCGCGCGGCTGGCGCGAGCTCGAAGGCTTCGACTGGAGCCGTCCGCCGCAGTTCGCGCTCGAGAGCAACGACTGCGACGCCCGCCGCATGTGCGCCGCACAGGGCCTGGGCATCGCGCTGATGCCCAACTGGGCGATCGGCGAAGACCTGGCGGCCGGCCGCATCGTCGAGCTCGACCTCGAAGGCGCGCCGCGCCAGGAGGCGAGCGGCATCTTCCTGGTGCGCGCTGCGCCGCGCGCCAGCGTCAAGGTGCGGGCCTTCACGGAGCACCTGCTCGAGCGCATCGGCCGCTCGGCCAGCTGGGTCGGCGACGCGGCGACGGCGAAGGAGTGAGGGGGCCGGGCCCTGCCGAGCCGAGGCTCAAGCGGTCTCGGCCAGCGCCTCGCCGAGCGCGTTGACCAAGCGCTCGATCTCCGCCTTCTCGACGATGAAGGGCGGGGCGAGCTGGATCGTGTCGCCGCCGTAGCGCACATAGAAGCCCTTGCGCCAGCAGGCCATGGCGACTTCGTAGGGGCGGCGTGCCGGCTCGCCGGGCAGCGCCGCGAGCGTGAGCCCGGCGGCCAGGCCGTAGTTGCGGATGTCGACCACGTGCCGTGCACCCTTCAGGCTGTGGACCGCCGCCTCGAAGAACGGCGCCAGCGAAGCGACCCGCTCCACCAGCCCGTCCTTCTGCAGCGCGTCGAGGGCGGCAATGCCCGCGGCGCAGGCCACCGGATGGGCCGAGTAGGTGTAGCCGTGCGGGAACTCGAGCATGTAGTCCGGGCCGCCGGCTGCCATGAAGGTGTCGTAGATGTCCTTGCTCGCGATCACGGCGCCGAGCGGCTGGGCCCCGTTGGTGACCTGCTTGGCGACGTTCATGATGTCGGGCAGGACACCGAAGGCGTCGGCGCCGGTCATGGCGCCGCAGCGGCCGAAGCCGGTGATGACCTCGTCGAAGATCAGCAGGATGTTGTGGGCGGTGCAGATCTCGCGCAGGCGCTGCAGGTAGCCCTGCGGCGGCACCACGACGCCGGCCGAGCCGGAGAAGGGCTCGACGATCACCGCGGCGATGTTCGAGGCGTCGTGCAGCGCGATCAGGTCGAGCAGCCGGTCGGCCAGTGCCGCGCCGTGGGCCGGCATGCCGCGGCTGAACGCGTTGTCGGCCAGCTGCGTGTGCGGCAGGTGGTCGGCCTCGACGCCCTGGCCGAAGGTCTTGCGGTTGCCGCCGATGCCGCCGACCGAGATGCCGCCGAAGTTGACGCCGTGGTAGCCCTTCTCGCGGCCGATCAGGCGCGTCTTGCTCGCCTGGCCCTTGGCCCGCCAGTAGGCGCGCGCCATCTTGAGCGAGGTGTCGGCCGCTTCCGAGCCCGAGCCGGTGAAGAACACGTAGTCGAGGCCCGCGGGCGTCAGTTCCTTGAGCCTGTTGGCGAGTTCGAAGGACAGCGGATGGCCGTGCTGGAAGGCCGGCGCGTAGTCGAGCCTGGCGATCTGCCGGCTCACCGCCTCGGTGATCTCGGGCCGGCCATGGCCGAGCCCGGAGCACCACAGGCCGGACAGGCCGTCGAAGATCTTGCGGCCGTCGCCGTCGGTGAAGTAGGCGCCGCGGGCTTCCACGATCATCCGCGGGTCGGCCTTGAACTGCCGGTTGGCGGTGAACGGCATCCAGTGGGCGTCGAGCCAGGCGGCATCGGTGCGCACGGCGGGCGCCGGCGAAGGAGAGGTCAGGACGGTCATGGGATCTTCCCGCGGGGCAGGCGGGCGTTGTGTTGCGGTGGCGATCATTGTTGGCATCCTTCATACTTGGAAAAAGAAACCGATATCAATGTTCACTTGACGAATCATGAAAGTAACGAAGGGCGCGAAATCGAAGGCCGTGCTGGGCCAGATCAGCGACATGGACCTGCGTCTGCTGCGGGTCTTCAAGAGCGTGGTCGAGTGCGGCGGCATGGCGGCCGCCGAACTCGAGCTCAACATCGGGACCTCCACCGTCAGCCGACACGTCAAGGACCTGGAAACGCGGCTCGGGGTGGTGCTGTGCCGGCGCGGGCGCGGCGGCTTCGCGGTGTCGCCCGAAGGCGAGCGCGTCTACCGCGAGACCCTGCGCCTGCTGGCGTCGGTCGATGTCTTCCGCGAGAGCATCGATGACATCCACCAGCGCATGGGCGGCCGGCTCGAGGTGGCGGTGTTCGACAAGACCGCCACCAACCCGGAGGCGCGCATCGGCGAGGCCATCGCGCTGTTCAACGACCGGGCACCGGACGTCAGCCTGAGCATGCACGTGGCGACCCTCAACGCGATCGAGCGCGGCATCATCGACGGCAGTTTCCACGTCGGCGTGATCCCGGCCCACCGCAGCTCCACCAGTCTCTCCTACACCGACCTGTTCGGCGAGCAGATGCTGCTCTATTGCGGTGCCGGCCATCCGCTGTTCGACGCCCCGCAGGGCGCGCTCACCTGGGCGCGCCTCAAGGGGCACGCCTTCGCAGGGCTCGGCTATCACTCGCCCAACATGGACCTGAGCCACCAGGCGCGCCTGGTTCGCACGGCGACCGGCTTCGACCAGGAGGCGATCGCCACGCTGATCCTGTCCGGGCGATTCCTGGGTTTCCTGCCCGACCACTATGCCGAGGCCTTCGAACGCCGAGGGCAGGTGCGGGCGGTGCGGCCGGACCGTTTCCGCTACAGCTGCAGGTTCGTGTCCATCGTGCGCCGGGCACCGCAGCCGTCGCGGGCCGCGCAGTTGTTCGCGCAGTGCCTGGACGCGGCGCACGCGCGGGGCTGAGCCCGGCGCGGCTACGAGGCCGGCGCGAGTGCCGAGGACGCGTCCAGCGTCCAGCCCAGCACCGCCGACGCCCGCATCGGCCGCGCATAGAAGTAGCCTTGCAACTCGTCGCAGCCGAGGTCCAGCAGGACGTCGCGCTGTCCCTGCGTCTCGACGCCTTCGGCCACGACCGTGAGCCGCAGGGCATGGGCCAGCTTGATGACGGCCTCGACCACGGCGCGCGCGTCCTCCTTGCCCTCGATGTCCTTGACGAAGCTGCGGTCGATCTTCAGCT
Source organism: Variovorax sp. P4_B11 (assembly GCF_056402355.1). Classification (NCBI taxonomy): domain Bacteria; kingdom Pseudomonadati; phylum Pseudomonadota; class Betaproteobacteria; order Burkholderiales; family Comamonadaceae; genus Variovorax; species Variovorax sp. P4_B11. Next base: position 25,137 of record NZ_JBFUHO010000039.1, on the reverse strand, counting down.
GCCGTGCCGGCAGGTCGCGCAATTGGCTGAGGCTCGAGTAGCCGGTGCCGAAGTCGTCGATGGACAGGTGGACGCCGATGCGGGCCAGGCCCTCGAAGATCCGGGTGGTGATCTCGCGCTCCTGGATCGCGACCGACTCCGTGATCTCGCAGATCAGCTGCGAACCGAGCAGGCCGTGCCGCCGGAGCGCTTCCTCGACCGAGTCGACCAGGGAGACCTCGCGCAGCTGATGCACGGAAAGGTTCACCGCCACGCGCATGTGGCGGCCTTCGTCGCCCCAGGCCGCGACCTGCCGGCAGGCTTCGTTGATGACCCAGTGGCCGAGCCGCACGATCAGGCCGAAGCGCTCGGCCAGCGGGATGAAGGTGTCGGGGCCGACGACGCCCAGGCGGGGGTGGTTCCATCTGACGAGGGCTTCCAGGCCGCTCAGGCGATGGCGCCTTCCATGGATCTTCGGCTGGTAGTAGAGCTCGAGCTGGTCGCCCTCCAGGGCCTGGCGAAGATCGCTCTGCAGTTGCAGGTGGTCGGCCGTGTCGACGGACATGTGCGCCTCGAAGAAAGCCAGGCTGGAGCCGCCCGTGCGCTTGGCCGCATACATCGCGGCGTCGGCGTGGGCGACCAGCTTCTCGCCATCCCCTTTCAGGGCGTGCATCGCGATGCCGATGGAGCACGAAATGCGCAACTGGCGGCCGGCGACTTCGAAGGGCTGCGCGAAGGCGCGCAGGATCCGGTTGGCCACCTGGACGCAGTCTTCGATGGCGTGCAGGCCTTCCAGCAGCAGCACGAATTCGTCGCCGCCGACCCGTGCCACCGTGTCGCCCGCGCGCGATTCGGCGATCAGCCGCTGCGCGGTGGTGACCAGGATCTGGTCGCCCGCGCCATGGCCGAAGGTGTCGTTGACCGGCTTGAAGCCGTCCAGGTCGACGAACAGGACGGCCAGCTGTTCCACCACCGCCTGCTCGTTGACACGCTCGAGCCGATACACGGCCTGGCGCAGCCGGTCCTCGAACAAATGCCGGTTGGGCAGTCCGGTCAGCGGGTCGGACAAGGCCCGCTGGAGCAACTCGTCGTTGGCGCTCTGGAGTCGCGCGTTGGATTCCTGAAGCGAATGCGAGAACTGGCGCGCAACCCGCTGAAGCCGGGCTTGCACCATCGAGGCGACCAGGGTGCCCAGCAGCAGCATGAAGGTCGTGATCGCGACGATGGCGGCCAGGTTCTGTCCGCGCAGCGCGTGGGCGCTCAGGCAGACCGAATCGAGCGGGAAGCGGGCCGCCGCCATGCCGGTGTAGTGCATGCCGCAGATGGCCGCCCCCATGACGGTGGCGGCCAGCACCTTGAGCGCGAATTTCTGCCGGGTGTGGATGTGCTGGAGGAATCGGAAGATGACCAGCGCCGCGGCGGAGGCGGCGACCGCGATGAGCGCCGAGACGGCGACCAGGCGCAAGTCCCAGACGATGCCGGGCTTCATGTCCAGGGCCGCCATGCCGATGTAGTGCATGCCGCAGATTCCTGCGCCCATCGCGACCGAGGCGCCCGCCACCGAGGCGGGGCTGTAGCGACCGGCGCTTGCTACGCCGAGCGCGACAACCGAGGCGGCCACCGCGGCGAGCCAGGAGGCGAAAGTCATGAGGCCGGTGAAGCCGAGCTCGATCGGCAACGAGAAGGCCAGCATGCCGACGAAGTGCATGGACCAGATGGCCGTGCCCATGACGAGGGAGCCGGCGGCCCACCACATCTTGCTGACGCCCCCGTCAGGCGTGCGGACCTTCAGGGACAGGTCGAGGGTCACGTAGGACGCCAGAATGGCCACAGCCACCGAAGCGACGACGATCCAGGGATCGTGGTCCGAGGCAAGGAAGCTGACATCGTTCATGAAGGCGCGCCGTAAATGAATCCCAATCTATCGGCATTTGGCGGCAATCGTTGAGGCCGGCGGGTCTCGAACGCTTCGGCAGCCGCCGGCGTTGTCAAAAACTCACGCACCACCCATGCCAATTTCCTGCTTCAGGATGTAACTGATACGCTCGGGGCCAGTCTGACCTGCGATGACCTGGGGATCGTTGACGATGAATTGCGCTCGATGCGGCACCTTGATGCCTCCCGGGGCCGGCGCTTGCGCCCGATGCGGCGCCGCAGCCGGCGGTGCTTTGCAGGAGGCGGCCGCCGTCGGTCCGCCTCCGCGCGATGCGATGGGCAGGGTGGAGCCGGCGATGGGCAGCGAGAGCGCTTGGCAGCGCATGCGGACACCCACGGCGCCCCAGGGCCGGTCTTCGTCGCGGGTTGCGCAGAGCCAGGAAGAGCTCTATTCGCTCGTGATCGGCGACGCCAATCTTCAGCACTACCTGCGCAAGTTCGCCCAGTTCGATCGCGACGGAAAAACCTCGGCGGGCTGGCACTGGCCGGCCTTCTTCGTCACCTTCGGCTGGTTGCTCTACCGCAAGAGCTGGTTGAACGCGGCGCTCTATGCCTTCGTGCCCGGCGTCGTCGTCGGCTTCGCCACCGCGATCGCGGCCCCCTTCGGTCCGGCGGCCGTCGCCGTCGTGACGCTGGCGGTCGGGCTCCCTGTCCTGCTGCTGCCACCCTTGTACGCGGATGCCGCCTACTATCGGCTGTGCAGGAAGCGGATCTCCAAGGTTCTGAGCCTGCCCGGCAAGGACCCCGACACCCTGCGTGCGCTACTGCTCAGGAAGGGCGGCACCAGCCGGGTCGCGCCGATCCTCATCGTGCTGCTGACGATCCCCGCGGCCGTCGTGGGAATGATGGCGGCGATCTCGACATCGGCCGGCCCGGACGACGCGGTGCGCGCCAAGGCTGCAAGCCAAAGGATGCCCTGACCATGAAAGCCGACGACCTGGCCCGCGACTACCGACGCTCCGGTTCGGGCCGTTCGCGTTCGTCCCGCAGACGGCGGGCCCGAAGGAAGGGGCTGTGGATCTTTTTCGCCGCCATGGTCGCCGTCATCGCGGTGGTCGGTGCGGGCCTGCTCTACCTGTCGGAGTCCGAGCGGCTGCCGCTCGCCGCCGCGCCGGCCGCGCCGGTCGAAGCGGGCAAGAAGCCGGCGGAGCGCACGGCGGCCCTGGCGCCGCTGAACCTGCCGGCCGACCATGCGCCGCATGGCTCCGGCATGGAATGGTGGTACTACAACGGCATCCTCGACGCCAAGACGGGCGATCGCTACGCCTTCCATGTCGCCGTCTTCGTCGCCAACGGACTGGTCAAGCAGACGGTTATGCACGCAGCGTTGACCGACCTGCAGACCGGCAAGCGCTTCACCAGCCAGAACCGCACGGGCGGCCTCCCCGCCAGGAGCGTCACCAACGGATTCGATTTCAGGCAGGATGGCTGGCAGGTCGTGGCATCGGGCCCGGCGCATGCCCTGCGTGCATCGTTCGAGGGTGCTTCCCTTGCGCTCGACCTCGAGGACACACACCCGGTGGTTGCGCACCGGGCCGCGGATTCGGCCACGCCGGGGCTTTTGGACTTCGGCAAGAGCGGCATCAGCTACTACTACTCGCGCCCCCGCATCTCGACCCAGGGCGAGATCTCGATCGGCGGCAAGTCGGTCCCGGTGAGCGGCGACGTGTGGTTCGACCACCAATGGGGCGACTTCGATGTCCTGACGCTGGGCTGGAACTGGTTTGCCTTGCACCTGGCGGACGGCTCCGACGTGATGCTCTATGAACTGTTCGACATGGAGGGGCGCAAGGTGATGACCGCCGGCACGGTGTCGAATGCCGTGGGAGCGGTGCCGCTGAAGGCGGGCGACGTCGAGTTGAAGCCGGGCAGCACCTGGACCAGCCCGAAGACCGGGATCCGCTACGTCGTCGAATGGGGCCTCAAGCTGCCGTCCGGGACCTATGCCATCAAGCCCTTCCATCCGGATGGCGAATTCGATTCGTCCCAGACGACTGCGAATGTCTATTGGGAAGGGCCGGTGAAGGTGACCGGCAGTTCCAATGGCGAAGGCTTCCTGGAACTGAGCGGCTACGACCGCGTCAAGCCGCCGAATCGAAAATGAATCAAGGATTTGAAGTGGTTCTGGGCGTGGCGCTCGGTGCCCTCGCCGGGATCGTCGGTGGGGCGCTCGCGGGTTGGCGGCAGTCGTTGCGCGAGCGGGAGAATTGGACGCGCAGCCGCGAAGACCAGCTTCGCTCGGAGACGCGAGGCGCGGTGGCGGCGCTGGCGAGAACGCTCGCCTCGACGGCCCATTCGATGATGTGGGCCACCTTCAAGGCCCTCACTTCAGGCAAGGCCAGCCTCGAGGCGCTGGCCTCTTTCGAGGTCGAGTTCCATGCCGAAGTGGCCGAGCTGGTGGGTGCCCAGATGCGTCTGGCCGAACTGGACTTCGCGCTCTACGAAAAAGTCACGCCGTACGTCGGCCAGGTCATCTCGATGGGCGGCGGCACCTATGCCGCGCTGAGAGCCTCGATGGAGAAGGCGCTCGACGCCGAGGAGCAGCTGCGCGCCAGCAACCAGGAGGCGCTCGACCTGCTCAGGGAGGTGCCGAAGAAGGTGGCCGGCCTGTTGGCGGCCTAGGGCCTGTTCAGCCTATTTCCGGGGTCGCGAAGGCATGCCAGGACGGGCCAATCAAGGCGCGCGACATGTGGCTCGGCACACTCTCAGAGTGCGCAATCCACGATACCGGAGACGAGCCTTCCTTCGCCTATCGAGCGACCATGATGTCTAGGGATGCGCTGCACGCAGGGTCGCTCCGTCATCCGGCCGCACGGCGAGGCAGCAGGCCCGCATGGACCGCGAGGAAGTCGGCCACGGCCTGCTCGAAGCGCGCGATCGCATCGTCTTCCAGCGGCAGCGACAGCACGATGAAGCCGCGCGGCGAGGCATAGATGCCCCGCGCCAGCAGGTGGAAGAAGAAGAGCCGGCGCAAGCGCGGGTCGACCGCGGCGAGGTCTTCGGGCCGCAGGATCTCGCCGGCCACGAAATGGGCGTTCATCACCGAGCCGACGCCGGTGAACTGCAGCGCGACGCCGGTTTCAGCGCAGCGGGCGTTGAGCCGCTCCCGAAGTGCCGCCCCGCGCGCCGCCAGCGCGCCGGCGGCGGCGGGCGGAAAGAGCCGCGTCAGGCCGGCATGGCCCGCCGCCATGGTGACCACGTTGTTGTTGAAGGTGCCGGAATGCGCGAGCGGCCCGCTGCGCGGGTCGAACAGCGCCATGATGTCGGCGCGTCCGCCGAAGGCCCCGAAGGGCATGCCGCCGCCAATGTACTTGCCCAGGGTGCTCAGGTCGGGCCTGATGCCGTGGCGCGCGGCCAGCCCGTGCGGCGCCAGGCGCGAGGTCATGACCTCGTCGATCACCAGCAGGGCGCCGGCCTCGGTCGTCAGCGTGCGCAGGGCCTGCAGGAAGCCGGGCAAGCCCGGGATGCAGCCGCTGGCGCCCAGCATCGGTTCGACCAGCACCGCTGCGATGTCCCGGCCTTCGCGCGCGAAGGCGGCCCGCAGGCTCGCCTCGTCGTTGTAGGGCAGCACCAGGAAGTCGAAGGGCACGGTGGTCGGCGACGGCTCGGCACCGAAGCTCAGCACGCCGCCGTGGTAGCCGCCCGAGAACACCATGATCCGCTTGCGTCCGGTGAAGTGCAGTGCCGCCGTGATGGCCATCAGGTTGGCTTCGGTCCCCGAATTGGTGAAACGCACGCGTTCGATCTGGGGGAAGCGCTCGCAGATCAGCTGCGCCAGCTGGCCCTCGCGCAGGTTGTGGCCGGTGAGGTTGATGCCGCCCTCCATGGCCTCCAGCACGGCCTGGCGGATCTCCGGCGCCGAGTGACCGTACACGCCGGCCGTGTACTCGGCGATGAAATCGTCGTAGCGATGGCCGTCCACGTCCCACAGGACGGCGCCTTCGCCGCGCGCGATCGTGAGCGGGAAGGGGGCGTAGAACAGCACCGATCGGCTGTTGGCGCCGGGCAGGAAGCGTGCATGGGCGTCGAAGCGCTCGCGGCTGGCGGGGTTGGACGCGGTGAATGCATCCAGCCGCTGCGCCAGCGCCTGGTCGAGGTCGGGGAGGGCGAGGGAGGTGGGTGCCATGGGTTCGTGCGAGCGGGATTTGAATCTACACGACCGAGGTGGCGCCGCCGCCGGCACGGCCCGGCTCGCGCCAGTTCGCGGGCGGGGGTGCGGTGACGATCGAGTCCAGCGTCGGCTGCGGCATCCGCAAGGCGGCCAGGTCGGGGCGCGGGCGGCGCAGCGCCGGGTCGGCGGCAAAGGCCTGCTCCAGCGCCAGCGCCGCCGACAGCACCCGCAGGTCGCCGCGGAAGGGGCCGACCACCTGGAGGCCGAAAGGCATGCCCTTGGCGTCGGTGCCGCAGGGCAGCGTCAGCGCGGGATGGGTGGTCAGCGTGGTGACGTAGGTCAGCGCCAGCCACCGGTAGTAGTTGGCCTGTGGCTTGCCGTCGACGACCCGGGCGTAGGGCTGGGTCCAGGGAAAGGGCGAGACCGGCGTGGTCGGCGCCAGCACCAAGTCGTAATCGGCGAAGGTGGCCTGGAAGCGCTGCAGGATGCGGGTCTGCTCGGCCTGCGCCCAGGCGCTGTCGAGCAGGCTCATGCCGGCGCCCAGCTCATAGTTGGCGCGCGGGTTCTCGCCCAGGCTCGCGGGGTCCTTCTCGTAGCTCTCGCGCATGCCGGCGACGAAGGCCTCGGCGCGCAGCACGTCGAAACAGCGGTGCACCTCGCCCAGGTCGAAGCGCACCGCGTCGCAGCGGGCGAACAGGTGCCGCATCGCCGCGATCCGGGCGGCGAAGGTGGCGCGGATGTCGGGGTCGACGTCGCAGCAGTCGAAGTCGGTGGTGTAGGCCACCCGGAGCCGGCCCAGCTCGCCCGGCTGCGGATTCAGGAAGGCCAGCGGGTCGAGCGGATAGCTGAGCGGGTCGCCGGCATGCATGCCGGCCGTGGCGGCGAGCTGCAGGCAGGCATCCGCGACCGTGCGGCCCATGGGGCCGACGACCGAGATCGGTGTCCAGCCCAGCAGCTTGCGCACGCTCGGCACCACGCCGGGCGAGGGGCGAAAGCCGACCACGCCGCATTTCGATGCGGGAATGCGCAGCGAGCCGCCGGTGTCCGAGCCGGTGCAGACGGGCAGCATGTCGCAGGCCAGGGCCGCGGCCGAACCGCCCGAGGAGCCCCCGGCATTCAGGCGGGGATCGAAGGGGTTGCCGGTGGCACCCCACACCGGGTTGCGCGAATTGGCGCCGGCGCCCATCTCGGGCACGTTGGTCTTGCCGGCGACGATGGCGCCGGCGCGGCGCAGCCGGGCCACCAGCTCGATGTCCTGCGCCGGCACGTGGTCGCGGAAGGCGGGAGAGCCATAGGTGGTCAGCAGGCCGGCGGTGGGCTCCAGGTCCTTCACGCCCAGCGGCAGTCCGTGCAGCAGGCCCAGCGGCTCGCCCTTCAGCACCGCCCGCTCGGCGGCGCGGGCCTCGTCGCGCGCGCGGTCGAAGCAGGTTGCCGTGACGGCGTTGACGAAGGGGTTGACCGCCTCGATGCGTTCGATGCACGCCGCCAGCAGTTCGACTGGCGAGATTTCCCGGGTGGCGATCATCTGCCGCAAGGCGACGGCGGAATGCTCGACCAGGGCGACGGGGCGGGCGGCGCTGTTCACCCGGCTCACTCCGGCTGGATGTTGGCGCGGACCGCGATGGCGCGCATCAGCGGCAGCTCGGCCTCGAGCTGTGCCGCGGCCTGGGCCGAACCGATGAAGCCGGGCTCGACGCCCTGGTCGGCGAAGCCCTTGCGCACCGCCGGATCGGCGAGCGTGTCGGCGAGCGCCTTCTCGAGCCTGGCATGCACCGCCGGCGGCAGGCCGCGCGGGGCGACCACCATGCCCCAGCTGTCGAGCACCGCCGCCGGATAGCCCGACTCGGCGAAGGTCGGCACGTTGGGCAGCAGCGGGGAGCGCTTGGCCGTCGTGATCGCGATCGCCTTCACCTTGCCGGCCTTGATCTGCGGCAGGGCGGCGGTCACCGTGTCGAAGGAGAAGGGCACTTGCCCGCCGATCAGGTCGGTCATGGCCGGGCCGCTGCCCTTGTAGGGCACGTGCATCAGCTGGATGCCCATGGCCTGCAGCGCCATTTCGGCCGCGAAGTGCGAGCTGGTGCCGGCGCCGAAGGAGGCATAGGCGTACTTGCCGGGTGCGGCCTTGGCCGCCGCCGTCAGGTCCTTGAGGTTGTTCACGGGGACGCCGGGGTTGGCCAGCATCACCAGCCCGACCCGGCTGACGATGCCGATCGGCTCGAAGCTCTTGATCGGGTCGTAGGGCAGCGACTTGCGGATCGCGGGGTTCAGCGTGTAGGTGGAGGCCGAGCTCATCAGCAGCGTGTAGCCGTCGGGCTTGGCATTGGCGACGTAGGCGGCGCCGATCGCGGTGCCGGCGCCGGGCCGGTTGTCCACGATCACGTTCTGGCCCAGCTTCTCGGCCAGCTTCTGTGCCAGCAGCCGGCCCTGGGCGTCGCCGCCGCCGCCCGGCGGAAATGGCACCACGATCGTGATCGGCCGCGAGGGGTAGGCATCCTCGGCCAGGGCGCCGGGGGCGTGGAGACCGAAGGTGCAGAGGGCGGCGATGCCGACGGTGCGCAGGAAATGAGCGTGCATGGCGGGCGGTGGCGTGGGTTGGCGGGGCGAAGCGAAGCGGCGAGACCTCATCGTAGGAAGGCGAATGCGCTGCAGCAATATCAATGTTTGGAACATTCCATTGCGATAATGGCAATCTTCATGAGGGTAATCCCGTGCCACAGAACATCAGCCAACGGGTCTTGCAGGAAGCCGCGTTGCGCCATTTCCTCGAAGTGGTGCGCACCGGCTCCGTCACGGCCGCGGCCGAGCGCCTGAACGTCGCACCTTCGGCCGTCAGCCGCCACATCGCCCGCCTGGAGAGCGAACTGGACACGCTGCTGTTCGAGCGCCGGGCCCGCGGCATGGTGCCCAATGCCGCCGGCGAGCTGCTGGCCGCGCATGCCAAGCGGGCCTGGCAGGACATCGAGCGCGTGACGGACGACATCCAGGCGCTGCGCGGGCTGCAGACCGGCCGGGTGCGGGTGGCCAGCACCGAGGGCTTCGCGTCCGAATTCCTGCCGAACCTGATCGCCGACTTCCAGCGCGACTACGCGGGCATCCGCTTCGTGCTGGATGTGTGCATGCAGGCCGAGATCCCGCAGCGGGTCCGCGACGGCGACGTCGACATCGGCGTGACGCTCAGCACCAGTTCGGAGCGCAACATCAACGTCGAGCTGCGCCACCCGTCCCCCATCCTGGCCATCATGGCGAAAGACCATCCGCTCGCTTCGCGGCGGCAGCTGGCGCTGTCGCAGCTGATCGGCTATCCGATGGCACTGCCCGGTCCGTACTCGACGCTGCGCCAGCTGTTCGACATCAGTTGCAGCCGCCAGGGCCTGCAGTGCGAGCCCGCCTTCCTGAGCAACCGGCTCGACGCCACGATCTCGTTCGCCGCGGCCGGCGGCGGCATCGCGCTCAGCGGCGAGGCCGCGCTGCGCACGCGGCTGAAGGCCGGCTTCGTGGTCGGCGTCCCGCTGCGCGATCGCGAGATGAACGAGCGCCATTTCGAGGTCCAGACCATGGCCGGGCGGACCCTGCCGGGGTCGTGCCGCGCCTTTCTCGGTCACCTGCGGGAAGTGCTGCGCAAGGAGGGGTAGGAAGGTTCATTGCGTTGCAAATATCGCAACGGATCATTCAATAGATTGCCATGCCGGCATCCGCGCGGGCACCCATAATCGACCGGTCCATCGCGCCACGACCCATGACCCCAACCCCCGCACTTCCGTTCTCCAAGCTTCGCCTCGCCAAGGGCCTGGCCTTCCTCCAGCGCATCGGCGCCACGCTGGCCACGGCGGGCCTGGGGCTGGACGATGTCGTTCAGGTGGCGGTCCACCTGGTCGACGGGGCCGATTTCGCCGCCTTCAATGCCGAGTACCGCCGGCATTTCCAGGACCCGCTCCCGGTGCGCACCACCGTCGTCGCCAGCCTGCTGGCCCCCGGTGCGCGGCTCGAGATCACGGTCACCGCCGCGCAGCGCGACTGATCCGGGGCACGGCGCGACACCGATGTCCTGCGATGTCCTGATCCTCGGGGCCGGCATGGTCGGCACCTGCACCGCCTTGCAGCTGGCGCGGCGCGGGCACGCCGTCGCGCTGGTCGACCGCCAGGCGCCCGGGCGCGAAACCTCCTATGGCAATGCCGGCATCATCCAGCGCGAGGCGGTGGAGCCCTATGCCTTTCCGCGCGACTGGTCGGCGGTCTTCGATGTCGCATTCAAGCGCGGCATCGACGTCAACTACCACTTCGGCGCCTTGCCGGCGGTGCTGCCGCGCCTGGCACGCTACTGGCACGCCTCGGCACCCGCGCGCTACGCGCGCATCGCGCTCGACTACAGCCGGCTGATCGAACACTGCCTGAGCGAGCACGCGCTGCTGATGGCCGAGTCCGCCGCCGGCGACCTGGTGCGCAAGGAGGGCTACCGGGTCGGCTTCCGTACGGCGGCGGCCATGGACCTGGCTGCGGCCCGCGCGGCCGACCTGACGCAGCGCTACGGCATCCGGCACACGCTGCTCGACGGCGACGCGCTGGCGCTGGCAGAGCCGGGTCTGCGCCAGCGCATGGCGGGCGCGCTGCATTGGCTGGACCCCTGGTCGGTGAGCGACCCCGGCGCGCTGGTGGCGCGCTATGCGCAACGCTTCGCCGAGCTCGGCGGACAGCTGCTGACGGGCGATGCCGCCAGCCTGCGGCCCGACGCCGGCGGATGGCGGGTGCAGACGGCCGCCGGGCCGCTGGTCGCGCGCCACGCGGTCGTGGCGCTGGGCCCCTGGGCGGACGAGGTCATCACGCCGCTCGGCTACCGGTTGCCGCTGTTCGTCAAGCGCGGCTACCACCGGCACTACCTCGGCGGCCCCGGCCTGCGGCTGCCCATGCTCGATGCCGAACGCGGCCTGGTGCTCGCGCCCATGGCCCAGGGCATGCGAATCACCACCGGGGCGGAATTCGCCCGTATCGGTGCGCCGGCCACGCCGGTGCAACTCGGCAAGGCGGAGGCCGCCGCGCGCGAGCTGCTCGATCTTCCGCAACCGGTCGAGGCCCAGCCCTGGGTCGGCAACCGCCCCTGCACGGTGGACATGAAGCCGGTGATCGGTCCGGCGCCGGACCATCCGGGCCTCTGGTTCAACTTCGGCCACGCGCACCAGGGCTTCACGCTGGGGCCGGCGAGCGGCCGCCTGCTCGCCGAGCTGATCGAGGGCGCGGCGCCCTTCATCGACCCCGCGCCCTATTCGGCGACCCGGTTCTAGCGGGGGAAGGCACAGCTACTCGAAGGGCTGGGATCTTTCCTCGTCCGACGGCGGTCCCGGCTCTTCGATGCCGACGGCCCTGTCATTGCGCAGGGTCGTCTCGACGGAGACGCCGGACTGCTCGGTCGACCGCTCGATGTCGACGCGACCGCTATCCGGGTCGTGCAGGGGGCGGAGGTCTTCGGATTCGCCTGCCGCTTCGTCGGGCTGCGCGGTGGCGCCGGACGCGCGCTTGCGCCTGGACGGCGTGTCGGAGGGGGCACGGACCGCGGCCGACTTGCCTGCCTTCGGGGTTCTGGGATTCCTGCTCATGGATTTCACCCTCCGGTTGCCTCGGACTCAGTGCGGCCCGCTCGGACGCACGTCCGGCCAGGACACTTCCAGGCCCATCATTGCGCGGGCGTACAGGTAATTGACGCGCGCCCGCTCGCCGAGCGTGTCCATGTCGACACGACCCGTGGCGTCGCAAGGAAAGGAGAAGGAACGCCGGTCGCCGAAGAGCGCGTTGAAGCGCAGTTCGTAGGCGCTCGATGCAGCTGGGGTGTTCATCATGATCTCCTGCGCCAGCGGTGGTGGCACGGCTTCAATCTAGGCGCGCCGGTTGGCAGGACCGCGAACGGCGCGCATCAGCGTGAAACAGTGTGTCAATCGTCCGTGTCGCAGCGCTTCGGGGTGCCGTCGGTGGTGTGCGGTTGCCGGGCCGCCGGTATCGCCCCTGGAGGGGAGGCGCCGCAGACGCTTCGGGGGGCGTTTCATTTCAGTGCTCCACGACATGATCGCGCGACCCGCGACGCATGAAACCGGCGCAGCCAAATGCCAGGGATACCGCGGAACCGGCTTTGCCGGGCCGCCGGTATCGCCCCCCTTGAGGGGGGAGGCGCCGCAGGCGCCTCGGGGGGTGTTTCATTTCAGTCGCGCATGTGGGCGAACGCCACCAGCTTGCCGTATTGCGCCATGTCGGTGCGGATGAGCGCGGCCATGTCCTCCTTGCCGCTGGCGGGCACCATGCCGGCGTCGGTCAGGCGACGCCTGACCTTCGGGTCCTGCATGACGGCCTGCAGCGCCTGGCTCAGCCGCTGGTTCAGCTCGGGCGGCAGATTGCGCGGCGCGGCCAGCGCGAACCAGCCGACCAGTTCGTAGCCCTTGAGCAAGGGATGCTCGCCCAGCGCCGGCACGTTGGGCAGCTCGGGGTTGCGCTTGGCGCTCGAGATGCCGAGCGCGAAAAGACGGCCGTTCTGCACGAAGGGCATGGCCGCGGTCGGCGACATCACGGCGAATTCGATGGTCCCGCCGGCGAGGTCGCTGGTCAGCGGCGCCGTACCGCGGTAGGGGATGTGGGTCAGGAAGAGAGCCGCCCGCTGCTTGATCAGTTCGCCCGCGAAGTGCAGCGTGGAGCCCACGCCGGAGCTGCCATAGCTGAACTTGCCCGGGTTGCGCTGGGTGGCGTCGACGAACTCCGCCAGCGTCTTCACGCCGGCCTTGGGGCCGGCCACCAGCAGCACCGGCGCCGTGGCGATCAGGCCGATGGGTGTCAGGTCCTTCTGCGGGCTGTACTTCTGGGCCGGGTTCACGAGGCCGGTCGCTGCCATCTCGTTGCTGGAGCCGACCAGCAGCGTGTAGCCGTCGGCCGGGCTGTTCGCTACGCGCTGAGCGGCGATGGCGCCGGCCGCGCCGCCCTGGTTGTCGATCACGAGGGTGGCGTTGAGCTGCGGGCCCAGGGCATCGGCGACGATGCGGGCCGCCATGTCCACCGAGCCGCCCGGCGGATAGCCGACGACGATCTTGATCGGCTTGCTCGGATAGTCGCTCTGGGCCGCTGCCCAGGGTGTCGCGAGCGCGGCGGCCGTGGCGGCCAGCAGCGCGAGCAGGTTCCGGTGGAACGGCAGGCGAGGAGCACGGAGCGGGGAGGGGGAGGGGGAGGACATCGCGTGAGACCCGGAAGTGGAGAAAGTCAGTCGGCGCACGATGGCGCCAGGAAGCGCTGCGCCAGCTTGACCCAGAAGGTCGAAGCAATGGGCAGGCAGGCATCGTTGAAGTCGTAGCCGGGGTTGTGGACCATGCAGCCGCCGCTGCCGTGGCTGTCGCCCTCGCCGTTGCCGATGATCAGGTAGCTGCCGGGGCACTGCTCCAGCATGAAGGAGAAGTCCTCGCTGCCGGTCAACGGCTGCAGGTCGGCGATCACGCCCTCGTCTCCCAGCCAGTCGAGTGCGACCTGGCGTGCGAAGTCGGTGCGGGCGGCGTCGTTGACGAGGGCAGGGTAGCGCCAGCGGTAGTCGATCTCGGCCTGGACACCGAGCGTGGCGGCCTGCGCCTGCACCACCTCGGTGATGCGCGAGCGCAGCATCGCGCGCACCTCGGGGCGATAGGCGCGCACCGACAGGCGCATCTCGACCCGGTCGGGAATCACGTTCGGCGCATCGCCGGCATGGATCGCGCCGACCGAGATCACCGCCATGTCGCGCGGGTCGACGTTGCGCGAGACGATGGTCTGCAGCGCCAGCACGATGTGCGCCGCCGCCACCACCGGATCCGACGCCAGGTGCGGGGCCGAACCGTGGCCGCCGCGGCCCTGCACGGCGATCAGCACGGTGTCGGACGACGCCATGAAGGAACCGCTCTTGAAGCCGAACTTGCCCACCGGAAAGCCCGGCATGTTGTGCAGGGCGTAGATCGCGTCGCAGGGGAATTTCGTGAACAGGCCGTCTTCGATCATCTTGCGGCCGCCGCCCAGTCCTTCTTCGGCCGGCTGGAAGATGAGGTGCAGCGTGCCGTCGAAGCTGCGCTCGCCGGCCAGGTGCCGCGCGGCGGCCAGCAGGATGGCCGTGTGGCCGTCGTGGCCGCAGGCGTGCATCTTGCCGGGCACGGTGCTGGCGTAGCGCAGGCCCGTGGCCTCGTGGATCGGCAACGCGTCCATGTCGGCGCGCAATCCCAGCACGCGCGGGCTGCTGCCCAGCTTCAGCGTGCCGACGACGCCGGTGCCGCCCAGGCCGCGGTCCACCGCATAGCCCCACTGGCCCAGCTGCTGTGCCACCAGATCGCTGGTGGCGAACTCCTCGAAGGCCAGTTCGGGATGCGCATGCAGATGGTGGCGCAACGCCACCATGTCCTGCTCGATCGCGCGGATGCCGGGCAGGACGATGTCGGCGTCGGCAGTACGGCGTGCAGTGGCTTCCAGGACCTGGGTCATGACCTTGTCTTTCTCGTTGGGTATGGCCGTGAAGTCTAGGAAGCAGGGGGGCCGCACGGCAGACAGGCCATGCCTGTCGCCGTGTTGCGCCGCCTGTCTTGCCACGACGGCGCAACCGTGCTCGAGCAGCCATCGATAATCGCGAACATGAAGCTGCACCAGATTCGTTACCTCGTCGCGGTGGCGGCACAGGGCAGCATTCGCGCGGCGGCGCGCACGCTCGGCGTGACCCAGGCGGCGGTGACGCAGGGCATGCGCGAGCTGGAGGCCGACTGCCGGCTGGCGCTGTTCGTCCGCCGCAGCGGCGGCATCGACCTGACCGATGCCGGACGCGACCTGCTGCAGCACGCCCAGCGCATCCTCGAGCAGTTGCACCAGGCCGAGCAAGCGCTGGCGCGGCACCGCGACGCCGGCGCGCCGCAGCACCTGTCGATCGGCGTCACGCCCTGGGTCGCGCAGACCTTGCTGGCGCCGGTGCTGCGGCAGTTCCGGGCCGAGATGCCGCACGTCCGGCTCGAGCTGTTCGACGGCTTCTCGGCGCTGGCCTATCCCAAGCTGCGCGAAGGCAGCCTCGACCTCATGATCGGCCGCATCGCGACGGCCGACGAAATGCAGGGCCTGCAGGCCACGCCGCTGTTCGCCTACGAATCCACGGTGATGGCCCGCGTCGGCCACCCGCGCGCGCAGGCCGGCTCGATCCACGAGCTGCTCGAGGACGATTGGCTGCTCAACTACGCGCCCGATGGAGAGCAGGCGCTGATGGAGCAGCTCTTCGGCCAGCACGGGGCGCCCGTGCCGCGGCATCGCATCCTGCTGGCGCAGTCGGCATCGCTGATGCTGACGCTGGTGCAGCAGAGCGACATGCTGACCTTTTGCCCCTGGCCGCTGGTCGAGACCGCCTACCTGCGCGGCCGGATGGTTGCCCTGCAGCTGCGCGAGCGCTTCGCGCCGCGCACGGTCGGGGTGATCCGGCGCAGCAACGAAACGCCTTCGCTGGCGGCCCAGCGCTTCCTGGCGCACTTCATGGCGCAGGTGCAGGCTAGCGCTGGATCGAACGATCCGGAGATGCGGCGGGTGTTCTATTCGGTGGAGTTGCAGGCCTGACATGGGGCCGGCGCGCCCGCCGGCCCGCGGCGTCTATCTGCAGCTGAAGCTGGCTGCGTCTTCCGGATTGCTGCCCGTGTACGTCGCCACCTTGGGGTAGGGGCACAACGGACGGGTGCGGCTGGCGGACCAGGTGGCAGGGACTTCGGTATTCACCACGTTGGCACCGGCGCCGCGTGCCGTGGCCTTGATCGTGTCCGGCGCCTGGCCCTGCTCCACCCAGGCGACCAGCGGCGTGAGCATGTCGAACTGGTCGGTGGCAGGGCCGCCGGAGCAATGGTTCATGCCCGGGACCGGGAAGTAGCGCGCGAAGCTCGAAGCGTCGCCGCCGTTGTTCGCGCGCAGTCCCTCGTACCAGTTCGCCGTGTCGTCCGAAGAAAACACCGGGTCGCTGGTCCCGTGGTAGACGAGCAGCTTGCTGCCCCGGTCGTGCAGCGTCGCCAGCCTGGTCGGATTCGGCGGCGTCATGAAGGTCATGGCGGACTCGGTGTAGATGCCGCTGGCCGCGTAGATGCTCGGCGCGTCGGCGTCCATGCTGAATGCCAAAGCGAAGTCGATGCCCGAGGGCCGGCTCGGACCCAGGGGCAGGGTGCTGAAGACGAAGCCCACGGCGCCGGTGTCGAGTGCCTGGGAGTTCGCGAACTTCCATTGGCGCCAGTTCGCGCCGTTGATGCCGGCATCGAACGGGAAGCTGCTGTAGATCGACGTCCCGGCGCCGTCCCGGGCGCCGGCGAAGACCTTGGCCAGCACCGTCTTCTGGGTGTCGGTCAGGCAAGTGCCGTCGCGCGTGCCCGAGCAGGAGGGCACGTCGGCAGCCAGGCTGAAGGCCGTCCGGCACCTGGGCAGGTCGGCCACGATGCCGTCTGCCAGGCCGTCGAGCGCATCGCATCGCCTCGCGACCGCCTTGGCGACGAGGTTCAGTTCGGCCTGGGTGAAGGCGGTCTGCAGGTCGGGTTTGCCGGCCGGCGTGGTGGCGGTCGTGACCGTGGCGTACTGCTGCACGCCGTAGAGCTGGGCCACTGCCGCTTGCGGCAGATTGAAGCCAGGGTCGCCGGCCAGGATCCCGTCGTACTGATCGGCGAAGCGCGAGGCCGCGACCATCGCATGCCGGCCGCCGTTGGAACAGCCGCCGAGGTACGAGCGATCGGGCCCGCGGCCATAGGCCTTGGCGATCAGGTTCTTGGCCATCGGCGTGAGCTGGGCGACGGCGTTGTAGCCATAGTCCAGTCTCGCTTGCGGGTCGAGGCCGAAACTGGGCGTGGGCGACGGATGGCCGGCATCGGAGCTGATCACGGCGAAGCCCATGTGCAGGGCGGTCGATTGCGGAGCACCGCCCCCGATGCCGCCAGTGGCTGTCACGACGCTTCCATCGAGGCCGCCATTGGCTTGATAGAAGAAGCGGCCGTTCCATTCGACGGGCAGGCGCACTTCGAATCCGATCGCGTAGGTCTGGCCGTCCACCGGGCCGGTGCGTTCGTTCATCTTCCCTTTGACGAGGCAGTGAGCGGGCACCTGGGTGCTTGCGGTGGCCACGGTGAGGCCTCCGGCTGCGACCGACGTGACGGCGCTGTAGACGGTGCCTCCGAACGCGGCCTTCGACGCGAGGTCCTCGCAAGACATCAGCTTGCCGGGCTGCGCCTGGGTGCTGCTCGTGGCGGGGACGGCGGCCGGCGGGCTGGCGGGCGTTGTCGCTGAAGGAGTCGGCAGGAAGAACCCGCTGCCGCCGCCACCGCCGCACCCGGAGAGAAGCGCGGACGCGCTCAACAGGAAAGCCGTCGGCGCAAGCGCCGGCCAATCGATTCGTACCATGGTTGTCTCCTCTGGAAGGAAGTCGGAAGTCGCTTTATAAAGTTATGCGACATAACCAATATAGTTTCCAGATTGAACTAAATAATCAGTGCAAACCCGCGTGAGGCGGCGCATCGCGCAGCGTGGATTCGATCGTCGCCGACGTCGCGTCCAGGGCGAGGTCGTTCGCACCGGTGTCATCGGCCCGATCGAATCGACCGGGCCGAAGGGCAGGAGCACGCAGTACAGGTAGATGGTGCGGTGAATGATGACCGCGCAGGAGTGCCGGCGCTGCGTTCGCAGCCGCCCAGTGCCTCGGTCAAGCGTCCGAGCGGTCCGATCGCCAGCGTCAACCCGATCAGCGAGAAGGGAACGAAGTTGAGCGGGATCTTCCGCGCCAGACGAACATCATGCGCGGCCAATGCGGACGGGTCGAATGATCATCGGTGCCCATCATGTCTGCGGCACGTACATGTAGCCGGCGTTGCGCACCGTACGGATGCAGCGCGGCTCGCCCGCGGGATCGGGCTCGATCTTGCGGCGCAGGCGGCCGATGCGAATGTCGATGGAACGGTCGAAGGGCTCCCACTCGCGATGGCGCGTGTGCATCAGCAACTGGTCGCGCGACAGCACGCGGTTCGGGTTGGCCAGGAACACCCGAAGCAACTCGTACTCCATGGCCGTCATTGCCACTTCCGCTCCATCGGCTTCGAACAGGCGGCGGGCGTCGATGTCCAGCTCGCAGCGGCCGAAGCGCTGGCGAGCGCTCTTGAGCGTGGCCGGCACCGCAGCCTCCGCCGGCGGTTTGGCCTGCAGCCGGCGCAGCACGCTCTTCACCCGCGCCAGCAACTCGCGCGGGTCGAAGGGTTTGGCGATGTAGTCGTCGGCCCCGATCTCCAGGCCGACCACGCGGTCGATCACGTCGCCCGATGCGGTGACCATGATGATCCCCACGTCGTAGCGCTCCCGCAGGTACTTGGCCAGGCTCAGGCCATCCTCGCCGGGCAGGCGGATGTCCAGCAGCACGGCATCGGGCAGTTCGCGCTCGATGCATTCGCGCATCTGCGTGCCGCTGCCGGCCTCGGCCACGCTGAAGGCGTGGTCTTCGAGGTACTCGCGCAACATCGCGCGCACCGAGGGATCGTCGTCCACGATGAGCAGTCGCGAGATCGTGTCCATGGCCGCGATTTTGCGCCGCCGACTCGGGTTTGCAACAGTGCTTCCGGCCAGGGTCGGGGCCCGCGCCGACAGCGCCTCGTCGGCCGCTACCCAACGGCTACACAAGCGCGTCGGCTTGTTGCACGCCGGATACCAGCGCCGCGCAAAGTGGTCGGCCTCACGAGGAGCCCGCCATGCAACGCGCATTGCAAACCGTCACCGAATTCGACGACGCGGCCGCCGCCGAGGCCTGCCGCGAGGCGCTCGACCTGCTGCACGCCGGCCAGGGCGACCCGCAGGCCGTCGTTGCGAGGGTGCTGAGCGCCCGGCCCGACTTCGTCGCTGCGCACTGCCTGCGTGCGGCCAGCCTGGTCATGGCCAGCCGCGACGACGCGCTGCCGGCACTGGACGAAACCTTGCGAACGGCGCGGCTGCATCTGGCCCGCGCCGGCGAGCGCGAACGTGCCCATCTCGCCGCCGCGCAGGCCTGGCTGGACAAGGACATGAAGCATTCGTTGCGCCTGTACGGCGAGATCGCCGAGCGCGACCCGAAGGACACCCTGGCGTTGCGCGTGGCGCAGTTCGGCGACCTGCAATGGGGCCGCACGGACCTGCTGCGCGAGCGAATCGCCACCGCGCTGCGGCACTGGCACCCCGACGAACCCGGCTACGGCCATGTGCTGGCGATGTATGCCTTCGGGCTGGCCGAGGCGGCCGACCCGGTCTCGGCCGATGCGGTCGGACGCGAGGCGCTGCGCTTCGAGCCGCGCCAGTGCGGCGCCGTGCACGCCGTGGCGCACGCGCTCGAAATGCAGGGACGCAGCGCCGACGGCGCGGCCTGGCTCGAAGGCACGCGCGGCGTCTGGTCCGGCAGCACTGCCTTCTCGACGCATCTGTGGTGGCACGAATCGCTGTTCCGGCTCGACCAGGGCAACCTGGGCGCTGTGCTGCGCATCCTCGATCAGCGCTTGATGCATGGCCGCAAACCAGGCACTTCCACGCTGGTCGATGCCTCGGCCCTGCTGTGGCGCCTCCATTTGCGGGGCCTGGACGCGGCCGACCGCTGGCAGCGGATCGCAGACGCTTGGGAGGGACACCGGTGCGCCGGCTTGCGGCCCTTCAACGACGTGCACGCCATGCTTGCATTCGTTGCCACGAATCGCTGGGGCAGTGCGCGCCGGTTGCTCGATGCGCTGCGCGACTTCGCCTTGCGGGCACCGGATCTGCGACCGGCTGTGTACGACGCCGCGCTGCCGGTGTGCGAGGCCTTCGTCGCCTTCGGTCAGGAACGCTATGCGGTCGCGGCGCAACAGCTGGATGCGCAGCAGCGCCTGGTGCGCGGCTGCGGCGGCAGCCGCGCGCAGTGCGACCTGCTGCACCTGACCTGGCTGGAAGCGGCCTTGCGCAGCCGCCAGCCGACCCTGGCACGGCAGCTGCTGTGCGAGCGCATCGCCAGCCGGCCGCAGAGTCCGTACAACGAGCGCCTGCGCGAACGCATTGCGCTGGCGCTACACGACGGCGACAAAGGCGCGATCCGCGGATGCACGGCGGATACCAGCGCTGCCCAGACTACCTCCCATGCCGTGATCCCGCTGCGCCAGACCGGCGCCGGACCGGCAAGGGGGCCCATGGCCCGACTTTCTGCAAGGCGCGGCCTTGTCACTGCAATCAGCAAAGGAGCATGAGCATGTCCATATCCATCCCCACCGACCGCTACGCGAAGGTCATCGAGGTGTCCAAGCGCGTGCGCTGGGAAATCGAGCGCGACGTGATTCGCGGCCGCCAGTTCGACTACGGCAAGACCTTCCTGCCCAGGGGCCTGTCGCTGGTCCACGAGATCGGGTTCCTGAGCCCGGCCGACGAGCGGCTGCTGAGCCAGGTGCAGGGCCGCACCTATGCCAACATCTTCGGGCTGGTCGAACGCTTCATCTCGTCGAAGGTCATGGACCTGAGCCGGGAACACGTCTTCGGCGACCAGGTGGCGCTGGAAGCCCTGGTGCGCATGACCGACGAGGAGATCAAGCACCAGGCGCTGTTCCGCCGGCTGGAAGAGATGATGGCCGCCGACATGCCTGTGGGCTATGTCATGACCGCCGAGCCGAATGCGGTGGCGCGGGCCGTGCTGGGCAAGCGCACCTGGGCGGTGCTGGCGCTGACGCTGGACATCGAGCTGTTCACGCTGGCGCACTACCGCGCCAGCATCGAACCCGACGACAACGCGTCGGCACTGTGGAAGGACGTCTTCCTGTTCCACTGGCGCGAGGAGTCGCAGCACGCGATCCTCGACGAGATCGAGTTCGTCGCCGAGAACGCCAGGATCGGCGCCGCCGAACGCGATGCCGGGGTCGACGACCTGATCGGGCTGGTCGGCGCGGTCGACGGCATCCTGCAGGCCCAGGCCGCGGCCGACGCGCGCTACTTCTGCGCCATCGCCGGCACGCCCTTCAGCGATGCGCAGCAAGGGCAGATCCACGACACGGTGCTGAAGGCCTACCGCTGGCAGTACATCGTCTCGGGCGTGACGGCGCCGCGCTTCCAGAAGGTGTTGTTCCCGATGCTCGACGATGCGCAACGCGCGCGCATCGACAACGCGCTGGCGCCGCTGGCCTACGCCATGCCGCGGCAGGCCGAGATGCAGATGACAGCCTGACAGGCGCGCAAAAAACGGGTGCCGGCGGGGATGGCCCGCCGGCACCCGTTTCGCTTGTGGACACGAGCGGGCGTTGGCGCTCGCCCGCTCCCCGATCGCTCAGGCTCCCGGCCGGATGTTCTGGTTCTGGCTGAACAGGTTGGCCGAGTCGTACTTGGCCTTCAGCGCGGCCAGCCGCGCATAGTTGGGGCCATAGGCGCCGGCCGCCACGCGCTGCATCTCGTCCTCGGGCATGAAGTTCACGTAGACGCCTCCGGTGGCATGCGGCGTCAGCGCATCGAACAATGCGCGCGCCCAGTCGATGCACTTGCGGTCGTCCGCGGCGTCGCGCCAGCGGGTGTGCACGTTGACGACGAACTCGGCATCGCGATGCGGGTAGGCCGTGTCGCCGACCGCCGTCCGGTTGATCTGCCCGCCCAGCTGGCCGATGAAGGCCTCGCACTCGTCGCTCGGCAGACCCGCGGTGGCCTCGCACAGAATGCGCTCGACATCGGCGTTGAGCGACTTGAAGTCGTGCGACTTCCAGTAGTTGCGTGCGCCCGGCTGCAGCAGGGGGTCGAAGGCAGTCTGCCAGCCGGCGAAGGGCATCGGACCGACATGCGCGCCGGCCGGCTTGCCGAAGCTGTGCAGCGGCCTGGCGAGCTCTTCTCCCCGAGCCAGCTCGCCGACCCAGCAGAAGGCGATGACCACCACCTCCTTGCCATGCACCTCCTGCGGCAGGAAGGGCAGCGGCGGCGCCTTGCGCAGCACCATCCAGGCGGTCATCTCGTCGCTCGCCGCGGCGGTGAAGTTTCGATAGCCTTCGAACACCTGCTTCGCCTGTTCGAGCGGATAGACGATCAGCCCGGCCAGCACCTCGGGACCGAGCGGATGCAGCCGGTACTCGAAGGAGGTCACGACGCCGAAATTGCCGCCGCCGCCGCGCACGGCCCAGAACAGATCGGGGTTCTTCGTGGCGCTCGCCTGCACCAACTCGCCGGAGGCAAGGACCACGTCGACGGCATTGAGGTTGTCGATGGTGAGCCCGCGCTTGCGGCTTTGCCAGCCGAAGCCGCCGCCGAGCGTGAGCCCGGCCATGCCGGTGGTCGAATTGATGCCGGTGGGGGTGGACAGGCCGAAGGCCTGCGTCTCACGGTCGAAGTCGGACAGCAGCGCCCCGGGCTCGACGCGCGCCAGCTTGGCCGCCGGGTCGACGCGCACCGACTTCATCGCCGACAGGTCGATCATCAGGCCGCCATCGCAGGCGGCCTTGCCGGCGATGTTGTGGCCGCCGCCCTTGACCGCCAGCAGCAGCTGGTGCGCTCGCGCGAAGTTCACGGCCTGGATCACGTCGGCTGCGCCGGCAGCGCGAACGATCGCCGCCGGCCGGCGGTCGACCATGCTGTTCCACAGCGTGCGCGACACGTCGTAGCCGTCGTCGGCCGGCATGAGAAGGCTGCCGCGCAGCGCCGCGCGCAGCGCCGCGATGGGCTCGTCGGCGATGCCGACATTGCCGCCTTGGGTGGTGTGAAAGTCAACCATGGAACCGTTCTCCTCGAAGGTGCGGCCGGATGGGGGATGGAAGCGCCGCGCAGCGTCCGGTCGCGCTGGCGGCGAGAAACGAAGTCTGGGAGGCCTTGGTATTGCCCGCGTGTCGCGGCCCCTCGCCTTTGTATCGCGCCGGTATCCGCCGGCGCCGGCTCAGCGGCCGGGGCCGCCCGCTCTCTGCAGGCACGACTTCATCAGCGCGTGCAGCGACTCGTTGTCGATCGGCTTGCGCAGCACGCCGCAAACGCCGTGGCGCTTCGCTTCGGCCTCGTCGACGCCGTCGGCGTTGCCGGTGTACAGCAGGACCGGCAGGCCCGGGCGCAGCGAGACCGCGCGCCGCGCCAGCTGCAGGCCGTCGAGTTGCGGCATGGTCTGGTCGGTGATCAGCAGGTCGAGCGCCTGGCCCTTGTCCTCCAGCCATGCCAGTGCCTGCAGCGGGCTGCGCTGCAGCACCACCTCGATGCCCCAGCTGGACAGCAACTCGACCATGAAGTCGCCCACCATGGCCTCGTCGTCGACGACCATCACGCGCGCGCAGAGCGCTTCGCCGGCCGCTGTCGCGACGGCCGGCACATCGGGCGCGTCGGCCGCGGCGCCGCTGGCCGGTGGCAGCAGCACCCGGAACACCGAGCCGGTGTCCGGCGAAGTCTCCACCAGCACGTGGCCGCCGTGGTCATGCACGATGCCGTGCACCATCGCCAGGCCCATGCCCGAGCCGCGGCCGACCTCCTTGCTGGAGGTGAAAGGTTCGAAGATGCGATCGATCAGGTCCGGCGCGATGCCGCCGCCGCTGTCGGCCACGCTCAGCTCGACCCATCGGCCGGCCTCGACCTGGGCGCGGCACGACGCGCAGGTCCCACCGCCGCCATTGCGGCCCAGGCGCACGCGGATCCAGCCCGAGCCGGTGATCGCATCGCGGGCATTGATGCACAGGTTGAAAAGGACCTGTTCGAGATGCACGGCGTCGACGGTCACGTTCATGTCGTCGCCGCCGGCCGAGGGAGGTGCGACGAAATCCAGCGATACCGAAGACGGCAGCGTGGCGCGCAGCAGTTGCAGGGTCTGGCCGACCAGCGGGCCCAGTGCCAGGGTTCGGCGCTGGCCCCGCTGGCGCCGCGCGAAGGCCAGCATCTGCGCGATCAGCTCGCGCGCCCTTTGTGCGGCGATGTGCGCCTGGTTCAGCTGGCGCTGGAGTCTGGCGTCGCCCAGGCGTTCGGCATGCTCCTGGCCGAGGACCAGGTAGCCGATGACGCTGGTCAGGATGTTGTTGAAGTCGTGCGCGATGCCGCCGGTGAGCTGGCCGATGGCCTCCATCTTCTGTGCCTGCCGCAGTTGCGCCTCGAGCCGTGCGCGCTCGCCCTCGGCGGCCTTTCGCTCGGTGATGTCGCGCGCCGCATACAGCACGTGCGGCTCGCCGCGGTAGGTCACCGGCATGCCGCTGACCTCGAGGTAGAAGGGGCTGCCGTCCTTGCGCACGCCCGGCGCCTCGAAGCGCACCGGCCGGCCGGCCAGGATCTCGGCGTGCTGGGCCCGATGGCGCTGCTGGAGCGCCGGATCGGGCTGCGTCAGCACCCGGGTCGCGCTCAGCACCTCGTCGCGCGTGAAGCCGCTCATGCGCAGGTAGGCCGGGTTCACGTCGACCGCGCGGTAGCCGGCGTCGCGCACCACCAGGCCGTCGGCGGAGGCGTTGAAGATCGCCCGGTACTGCTCCTCGCTGTTGCGCAGGGCGCGCTCGGCGCGCTTGCTCTGCGTCATGTCGCGGCCGATGTACAGCACGTGCGCTTCGCCGTGGTGCAGGATCGGGACGCCGCGCAATTCGAGGTCGTAGCGCTCGCCGTCGCGCCGCACCAGTTCGGTTTCGAGCCGAACCGGGTCGCCGGCCAGCGCCTGCTCGTGCAGGCCGCGGATGGTGGCCATGATCTCGGGCGGGTTGGCCAGCACCCGGTCCACGCCCAGCACCTCGGCCAGGCGATAGCCGCTCATGCGCTCGTAGGTCGCGTTGGCATCGACGATGCTGAAGTTGGCCGCGCGCAGCACCAGCGCGTCGGCCGAGGCGTTGAAGATGCCGCGGTACTGGGCCTCGCTGGCGCGCAGCGCCCGTTCGCTCGCGAGCCGCTCGCTGACGTCGCGGCCGACGCCCAGCACGTAGGGCTTGTCGGCCAGGCGCACCGGGGGCATTGTCACGTTAGGCATGACAGGTTGCAAAAACGACAGGGATGCCTGGGCTCAGAAGGCGGTGGACGGATTTTGGCCGAGGCCGGTGAAAAGGTGCCATGCCTCAAAGCGCGCAGCGAGCTGTTTGCGGTAAAGCGATGGGCGCAGCAAATGACGCTTGAGAGCGAAGTGCTGGCGGATGGGACCGAAGCTCGATAGAAAAGTCTGCGCGCGCTCGGGCCTGCGAAAACCTCGCATGCGTCGCTCG
>NZ_JBFUHO010000038.1:0-73066 GCF_056402355.1 Variovorax sp. P4_B11 | reverse complement strand
TCGGTCTTGCCCGCGCCCGACAGCAGCTTGGCGCCCTTGGCCTTGGCCTCGGCGGTGGCGCCTTCCTTCATCTTGACGAAGAAGGGGTTGGTCTCGGTCTTGGTGATCAGGCCGATCACGGGCTCGGCGGCCTGGGCCGGGACAGGGGCGGCCAGCACAGCGGCGGAGGCCAGGGCGGCGGCGAGGGTGAGCTTGAACATCGGGTTGTCTCCTGTTTGCCAGAAAGTATTGAGGACGGGCAACAGAGTTTGGATTCGCCAAGTTAATAAATCAAGTGGATTGATTAATGGAAAACCCGGGGTTCGGCGACCTCGCTTTGCGCCGCAGCATCCGCCATCGGTTGGATTGCATGCCTGCGGCGCTGCGGCCTATGCTGCGCCCACCATGCGTGAATCCCCTGTCAACGATGGGCCCTGGGGGATCGTTGTGCTCTGACCTCTGCCGATGGCGAGGCGAATCGATCAACTCCCAAGGACATCCATGAGCAAACTTCTCGCAGTCATGATCGCCGGCCTGTTCGCCGCAGGCGCCTATGCGCAAAATCCGGCGGGGACATCGTCGGAGCAACAACCCGTCACGAACAGCAAGGCACAAAACCGCGCCCAATCCAAGGTCGATGCGCGGCCGCAGGGCAAGGTCAAGAAGCCTGTCGGCGACACGGCAAATTCGGAAGAGCTCAATCCGGTTGGCTCCGGCAAGGCGGCAGCAGCCGGCGAGGCGCGCGTCGATACCCGCGATGCCCGCCGTCCGAACCGGACGCCGGCCAAGCAAGGCGGTACGCCTGACATGCCGGGAGCCAAGTAAGCGGGCGCTTCGAGTCACGAGTCATAGGGAACATGATCGTCGCCCGCGGGGCGAAGATGTTTTTCATAGTCCTCAAGCCAAGCCTTGAGGCGACGATCCAGACCTTCTTCAGCGGCCGCCTGGTTGGGGAAATGGCCAGCCAGCGCAGAGGCAGGCGGTGCGCTTCCAGCCGACGAGGCGATCTCGCGCATCGCAGTCTTGATCGACCGCTTGGACGTGCACAGCGAGAACTACCAGATCGACCTCGAGGTTCTACTATGCATCGGCGCGACGATCTGGACGCTGGCTAAGGCGGCTGAGCGCCCATGAAAAAAGCCCGCGATCAGCGAGGTGCCGAACGTCGGGGACACACAGCCATAACAAACAGGGCGTACCCTTGGTCCAGATGGTCCGCTGGCGCTGGTAGAGGCCGCTTCGGCAACCCGCTCACTGAGAGTGGGGCCTCGATGCCGGCGGCCGTCCGCCGATCGCCCCATGAAAAAGCCCGCCGAAGCGGGCAAGACCTTCTTCTTCAAGGTCCATTGAGGAAGGACTCATCGTGGACCTCATTCCTGAACAAAACCTGACGCTGGTTCCATCGTGGCGAAATGGATGGCCTCCGGCGCTGGCAGAGGAAGCTTCGACACCCACGAGGACACGGGCGGTTCCTCGATGCCGGCGACCGTCCGCCGAGCACTGCGCCGCCGTCGCGAATCCCTGTCAACGATGGGGCGAACACCATCGTTGTGGTCTGACCATCTGCTGATGGCGAGGCGAATCGACCAACTTCCAAGGACATCCATGAGCAAACTTCTCGCAGTCATGATTACCGGCCTGTTCGCAGCAGGCGCCTATGCGCAAAATCCGGCGGGGACATCGTCGGAGCAACAACCCGTGACGAACAGCAAGGCACAAAACCGCGCCCAAACCAAGGTGGAAGCTCGCCCCCAAGGCAATGTGAAGAAGCCGGCTGGCGACCAAGTCAACAGCCCCGAACTCAATCCTGAGGCCAGCGGCGGAAAGGCTGCCGCGGCAGGCCAGAACAAGGCCAACGCCAAGGCCCAGGGCATGGTGAAGAAGCCGATGGGCGACGAAGCCAAGAGTGCCGAAATCAATCCTGAGGCCAGCGGCGGCAAGGCCGCGAGTGCGGGACAGGCCAAGGTCGACACGCGCGATGCCAAGGCGGCGGCCAAGAAGCAAGCCCCCACCAATTGACCGGCTTTCGGCGTTTGATTTAAAAGGCGCCCGGCGCTGATCCCCAGGCGCGCCGCTTCGGGGGTCAAGCGTACAGCCGCCGTGGGCCCAAACGCGCTATCCGCATCCGTCGGCGCAGCCCTGTTACGAGCCGGGCGACCGGGGTTCGCCCCTTCCTCCCGCATCGCCCTGAAACCCGCCCTGCGTGGCGGGTTTCTTCGTAAGTCGCCACGATGTGCATCGATCTGGTACGACCAACTCCAGCGCCCGCCGGTTGGCCAGACGTTGATCGTGACCTGGTGCCCGTGGTGTTCAAAGCTGGCATCGGCCAGCCTCACAGGTCAGGTCGTCAATCGGCTGTACATGCTGGTCACCTTGTCCATGACAACCAGAATGTTTTCGCTGGACGCGAACACGTTCGCGCTGCGCTCCGGCGAGGCGGTCTCGGCACCCCGTTGCGCAAGCGCCGCCGTATAGAACACCCATTGATTCCGCGCGAGCTCGATCTCCTGCTTGATGGCCGTCGTCGCCTCGGGCGCATTGGCGAGCACGTCAAGCGCGGACACGAACTCGGCGCGCGCCTTGTCCAGCTCGACCTGGGCGTTGGGCAGAGGGACCTTCCAAGCCATTGCCAGATAGAACTTCGCCACCCGCTGCGACAACATGCGTTGACGCCCCGCGATGTTGACGAGCCGGCCCAGAGGCTTGCCGGACACCTGTTCAAGCTGCGAGGTGCCTTTGTTTGCCAACGCCAGCACCTTGCCATCGAGATCGATCAGCGCCGTTGCGTTTTCGCGCACCGGCGCCTGGCCGACAAGCATGGCCTTGTAGGCGTTCCAGATCGTCTCAAGCTCACCGTACGTCGCCTTGACGTCGGGTGTCGGGGCGAACGCTTTGAGTTCCACGAGCTGGCGCTCGAAGAGGGCCATCGAGGCGGCCAAGATCTCGTCTGCGCGCTGGGTGGCCACGCCCTGGCCGGCCGCCAGGTAGGCCTTGGCGACGCGCTGCGACAACATGCGCTGACGCCCCGCCTTGTTGATCGCGTCGTTCAGATCGACGACCTGCGCAAAGTTGTTACTCACGGTCAGCAGCGTGAGGCTGCCCATCCACCCGATCATGGTTCGCCGGTTCATCGTTCTCCTTTGTAGACGTATCAAATTGGTGCACGTACGGTTGAGCCGCGGTGCACCTTGGTCATGTCGCGTTCTGGCCGAATAGCTTCTGCAGCGGTTCACTGCAGGAAAGAAATATCACTGATCACGCGCGCACTCCTCGCAGCGCGTTCGAGCCAGCCAATTCCAACAAGCTTTCGTCGTCTGACGGTACCCAGACCTCAGCAAGCCGAATGAATGTCTTCATGAGAGGAGGCCATGCATTTTTCGAGCCATGGACTGGTTGATGCCCGCTGCTGTGCTTCCTCGAACCGTTTCGGGATTGTTCAGCGCGACCGCCAGATACTGCGTTTTCGAGTTGGCGACCATTTTCATAGCACAGGGCCGCCAGCCCCAAGGCATCAGCGTCTGAAGTGCGAGAGAACGCTCTTCGTCTTCAGGTCTCAGCCAGGTTTGTTGGTGTGGGCACCCTGCACGAGTGCGACTGATGCGGCTGCGCCGATCGGCTTACCGCGAGGAAGTCTTGACCTCCGCATCGGTCCAGCCGCCGCCCAGCGCCTTGTAGAGGTTCACCGTGTTCACCGCCTGCTTGAGCTGCAATTCAATCCACTGCCTCTGCTCGTTGTAGAGCTCGCGCTGCGAATCCAGGCTGGCGAAATAGTCCTCCATGCCGCTGCGAAAGCGCGCCCGCGAAATCGAGGCCACCTTGTCCAGAGACTGCACCCGTGCCTGCTGCGCTTCGAGCTGCGGACGCAGGTGGCTGTCCGCAATCAACGCATCGGCTGTTTCGCGGAACGCCTGCTGTACCGCGTGCTCATAGGTCGCCATCGCGGCGGCGAGCCGCTCTTCGTTGGCAGTGAGGTTGGCGGACCGGCGCCCCCAGTCGAAGATGGGCAACGACACGCCGAGCACCCCGGCCCAGCTGCGGTTGCCGCTGCCGAGCAGGTTGGAGAACTCGCTGGTGAGGCCGCCACCCACCGCAGTCAACGAGAAGCTCGGCAGGAGCGCGGCCTTGGCGGCACCGACGCCGGCATTGGCGGCCTCGACCCGGGCATAGGCCGCCAACAGGTCCGGCCGGCGCTGCAGCAAACTGGCTGGCAGCCCCGCGGGAACCTCTGCGACGGAGCGGTCGGGCCAGGGGTGTTGCGTGCCGGTCGTCGGTGACACGGGTTGCCCGACCAGCACGTTCAACCACTGCAGGTCCTGCCCGACGCGGATCCGGAATTCTTCACGCTGCACCTTGGCACGCTGCACCAGCGATTGCGAGCGGTAGACATCCAGGTCCGCGGCGCCGCCCACCGAGCGGGCACGCGTCATCATGTTGGTGCTGTCCGTCTGAGAGGTCTCGTCGGCCTCGGACAAGGCCAGCAGCGCGCGATCGGCCCGCAGGGTGAGGTAGGCATTGGAGACCTCTCCCACCAGGTTCATCTGCGCGGCCGCGTAGTCGCGGGCGCTGGCCTGCGCCTGCGAGCCGGCCTGCTGCACGCTGGCGTCGATGCGACCGAAGAAGTCGAGCTCGTAGGCCGTGACGCCCGCCTGGACGCCATAGCTATTGCCGACGCGACCGCCCGGTTGGTTGCTGGTGATCACACCGGTCGAGCTCAGCGACGTAGCCATGTTGCCGCGCTCGGCAAAGCCGCCGACACCGATTTCCGGAAACAGCGTCGAACGAGTGCCCGAGAAAGCTGCGCGGGCCTCGCGGGCCTTCGCGGCGTAGACGCGCAGGTCGCGGTTCTGCGCCAGCGCGGTCGCGATCAGGCCGCGAAGTTCGTCGTCCAGCACGAAGGCCCGCCACGCAACAGGCGCCGACGCAGCACCGGTTGTGCCGACTGGCCATTGCGCCGGCACTTCGACATCCGCGGCCTTGAGCGGCGGCGTCAGGCTACAGCCGCCCAGCAACAGCAGGCCGATCACCGCCACGACCAAGACCGGAACCGACACCGCGACGGCCCGGAACGGCCGCGAAGCCATGCGGGGCCAGCGCCAGCCCGCGCTGGTCATGAAGGCCAGTGCCGCACGGCCCGGGCTGACCTGCGTGGCGACGTGACTGGGCAGCACGGTGAACACATGGCGGATGAGCCGGTCGTGCATGGCTTCGTCGTCGATGAAGCGCAGCTCCGCGCCAGCCTCCGTCCGGTCGGCCACCCATGCAGGAATCCAGCCGACCTGCGCCACATGAATGTCCAGCGGGTCCCCGATGGGAAGGCGCCTGAGCAAGGCACTGTCCTGCAGCAGCGCGCCGTCCATGGCGATGTTGACGAAGCGCGCGGCGCCGACGCCGGCCGAACTGCGTATGTTGGTCAGGGCATCGCACGGGAACCGCTCCTCCTGATCGGGACGTGGTCGGTCCACGCACGCGATCAGCGCCGCGAGGCAGTAAATGGTGGCGGCGATGGTCCAGATCAGGTTGAGCACGTCGGAGTTGCTCAACGAGCTGCCGATCGCCTTCAGTGCGCCCATCTCCATCGCCACGATGAGCCCGCCGAACAACGCGACCAGGTTCCAGTGCACCACCGTTTTCGAGCGATCGAGCCCTTTGGCCGTGACCTTGAATGGCCGGCCGAAGGGACGCAGCAACGCGCCAGCGATGGTGCGGGTCACCGCCATCGCCGCGACAATCTGCGTCACTTCGGTGAATACCGGCAGGGAACGGCGCTGGCTGATCCAGTAGCTGTAGCTCCAGAACATCATCAGCGGCGGCAGCCCATAGGCCGCGAAGGCCTGCGGCGTCGCATAGAACGCGGAAAATCCGCTGTACCAGTAAAGCGCGGGCGCCGCGAGGATCAGCAGCATGAACGGTTTGCTGGCCCAGTGAAGCAAGCCGTGCACGAAGTGCATGCGCGCCGTCAGGCTGTAGCCCTTGCCGCGCAACGGTCCATCGCGCAGGAACGCCACCTGGATGGTGCCGAGGCACCAGCGGCTGCGCTGGTTGACGTAGTCGATGATGCTTTCGGCGGAGAGGCCGTTCGACAAGCGCTCGTTGAGCCAGCGCGTGACCCAGCCATGACGCAGCAGCGTGTATGACGTGTAGATGTCTTCGCACACGCTGCCGGTCGGGAAGCCTCCCGCATCGGTGATCACGTCGCGCCGTACGATGAACGAGGTGCCGACGCAGAACGCCGCATCCACAGCGTCCTTGGCGGGCTGCAGCACATCGAAGAACACGCGTTGTTCGTCGACCCAGCTGTCGGTGGCGCGCAGGTTGTGCTGGATCGGGTCGGCGTTGTAATAGAACTGCGGCGTCTGCACCAGCCCCACCTTCGGCTCGTCGAACAGGCCCAGCACGCGGTACACAATGTTGCGGTGCGGCGCGAAGTCCGCGTCGAGCACGAGGATGTACGGCGCGTTGGTTGTCGCGGCCGACAGGCGCAGCCCGTTGTTGAGGTTGCCGGCCTTCGCGTGCTGATTGTCCGGCCGGCGTGCGTAGTGCACGCCCTTGCGCGCGCAGTGGTCGCGCAACCAGTCGCGCCGCGTGTCGTCGAGCACCCACACATTCACGCGCGGATAGTCGATGGCCTGGGCAGCGATGATGGTTTTCTCGAGCACGCCGAGCTCCTCGTTGTACGTGCAGATGAAGACGTCCACGGCCGGCACATCGGTCCCGCGCCGCCGCAGCTCGGCCTCGCCTCGATCGGCCATGGCGTGGTTTTCGCGGCGGCCCGTC
This sequence comes from Variovorax sp. P4_B11, assembly GCF_056402355.1. Taxonomy (NCBI): domain Bacteria; kingdom Pseudomonadati; phylum Pseudomonadota; class Betaproteobacteria; order Burkholderiales; family Comamonadaceae; genus Variovorax; species Variovorax sp. P4_B11. The sequence goes on along the minus strand of NZ_JBFUHO010000038.1, from coordinate 66,313 downwards.
AGGATCTGGATCGACATCAGCGTGCAGACGATCGACACCATCTCGAACGCCAGGAACATCCACGCGTACAGCGTGCCGAAACCGAGGTCGGCCGGCGGCAGCGTTTCGGTCAGGCGCCACACCACGTAGCGCGCGAGCACCAGCGCGGTCAGCGCGCCGAACAGCGTGCGATGCGAAAGGCGGTCGGCCCGCGCCCCGAAGATCATGATCAGCGCCAGCCCCGCGACGATGAGGTTGATCCTGAATTCAGGCGTATCGATCAAGTCGGACATGGCGGGGCTCCTGCGACGACGGCTTTTCCGGTGAAGGGATTCCAGCCCGTGGCGGCCAGAGCGATCCACGCGGTGGCGCCCAGATGGGGCCACCGGTAGTAGAAGAAGTCCGCGCCGGCCGAGTCCGGCCCGATCGCCAGACCGGTGGAGATGCGCGGGTTGGGCGTGGCGTCGTAGAGGCCGTTGTCCGCGCGCTGCGCGGCGAGCAGTTGCCACAGTGCTTCGGGTGCAGCGCCCTTGCGTGCCACCAGGGTCGCGGCAGCCTGCGCGCTGCCTTCGGTCCAGATGCCGTCGGGTTGCCGCGAGAAGCCGTAGCCCGCACCGCTTCGGTGGTTGCGCTCGACCCAGGCCAGTGCCGGCTGCCAGGCGCAGTGGCCCTCGGGTCCCGCCAGCAAGGGCCACAGTTGCGCGTCCAGCCCGGAGCCGTCGGTGGCGATGCTCGCGCCATCGGCTTTCGTGCCGATGAAGAAACGCTGCTCGGCAGGACTCCACATGCGCGAGACGAAGGCCAGTGCGATGCGGCCCTGCCGCGCTTGTTCCGGGCGTCCTGTCAGCCGCGCGGCCCAGGCGGCCGCCATGGCGATATCAATGTTGTGCTCGGTGGACTTCCACGTCTGGGCACGTTGCGCATCGTCCCATCCGTACCAGCCGCCGTCGTAGCCATCGGGGTCGACGACCGCGCGCGTGCGCTGCTCCGTCCAGGCGAGCAATCGGGTGGCGGTCTCCAGGTAGCGGGGCGTCGGCGCCGCCTGATTGACGTTCAGCAACAGCAACGCCGCCCACGCGACGTTGCCGGTGGCGGTGCTGACCTGATAGGCGTCGGCGATCCACTGATTCTTCCCGGCATCCCAGTAGCCCGGCAGCACGGGCTTGCCGTCGTGCACCGGTCCACTGCGGTAGGCGTTGCGCACGCGTCCGTCCGCCGCGTGCGGATCGCGCTCGACCGCCAGGACGATGGCGTCGGCGATGCGTTTGGCCGATGCCGTGTCGCCGCAGGCCAGCAGCGCGATGCCGGCCAGTGCGTTGTCGTACACGAAGGCGACATCCCTCAGCGCGGGCGCGATCGGAGGAAGGCCCGGCCTGGAGTCACCGAGCCGATAGCTCGCAAGGAAGAGCGGGCTCGAGGCATCGCCGTGCTGATCAAACGCTGCTGCGCCGCGCAAGCCCTGGCAACTTTGCCGGGCCAGGGCCTGTTGCGCTTCGCTGGTTGCCGGACCGGCCCCGCACGGGGTCGCCGCCATCAAGGCGATGAGCAACGATGCGCAAGCCGATGCGCAGCGCCAGCGTGCGTTCCGCAAATAGAACACTGAAGATTCCATGGGGTGTTTTCCAGTCGTCGCGTCACCGCGAATCGATCAGGACGTCAGTTCGGCCGTGACCACCTTGCCTGGCGAGCACAAGCTGTTCTGCAAGAGCGGAGCCGACGCCAAGCCCTCGATCTGGGCCACCGCGTAGACCGAGCCTTGCTCCGCATACGGAAAGGGCACGCTGTAGCTGCTGAGCACTTCTTCCGATGCCACAGGCAGCAGTTGCATCACGCGCGCCGGCAGCACTGCGCGGGTGTCGTCCAACGTGACGCCGAGCGAGGAACCGATGTTGAGGCGCTTCGCCAACCGCGGCGGAAACACCGCGACCACTTCGACCCGGCTGCAATCGGTCATGCGCACCAGCGTGGCGCCTTCGGGCACGAAAGTGCCTTGGGACAAGAGAACGGTGCGCACCTGCCCGCCCTGCGTTGCCTTGATCTCGTAGGCGGCCAGCTTTTCGACGCGGCGACGTTCATCGTCTTCGAGAACCGTGACTTGCTGAAGCTGCTTGCTCATCACTTCGCGGTCTCGCTGCGCGCGCTCGACACTGGAAAACAAGGTTTCGCGCCGGCTCACCAGCGACTGGATCACGTTGCCGCTGCCCGCAGCGACGAACGCGCCCTGGCTCGCGCTCGCCACGCTCTTGCCCAGTCCGTTGTAGGCCTGCTCCGCGACGGCGGCGTTTGCGCGCGAGGTGCTCAACTGCGCTTGCGCGGTGGCCATCGTCTGCGGGCTGATCGCGCCCTGGTCGAGCATGGCAGCGGTGTGGCGAACCTTGAGTTCCTGCTCCGCGACCGCGGTTTCCGCCACCTCGCGTTGCCGCCGCGCGATCTGCCACGCATCACGTGTCTGGGCAATCGACGCATTGCGGTACAACTTGACCTGCTGCTCGACGAAAGCCAGCTCGTCGTTGTCTGCACCAAGCTGATTCGCGAGCTGCGACACCTGGCTTTGCAGAGCGAGGCGCTGCGTGGTGAGCGTGGTGAGGATCTCGCGATTGAGGGTGGGGTTCTGCACTGTCGCGACCAGTCTGCCCGGCTCGACCGTATCGAGCGGATGCACCGCCATTTGCGTGACGACCCCGCTGACCGGTGACGTGATGAGCGTGACGGGCGCTTGCAGCACGGCGCGCGTTGCGCGAGAGGAAATCATGGGCACGAGCAAGGTCGAGCCCATCAGCCACAGCACGAAGGCGAGCAGCGCATAGCCGGCAAGGCGCGGAACGATCGAATCGCCAGCGCCGCGCCGGAGGCGACTGATGGCCCCGCTTGAACCGGCATGCGCGGGATCCCCGGGCTGCGAAACCTGTAGGGTCGTGCTCATCTATTCGCCTTTCGTTCAATCGCTGTGGAGCGCCCGAGCAATTCGAGTGCACAGTTCCAAAGACCGCTCTCCGTTTGCGGTGGCACGCTGGTGGGGCGTGAGGCCCGCGCCTCGAAGAAGTGCAATTCATATGCCAATAGGTAGCTCCTTTGCTTTACAAACGAAACAAGCTGTGGGTCTGCAAGACGTTGAAACAAAGCGCAACCCCTTGGAGGTCGCTCAGTGCTTGCGCTTGCACTTCGAGGATGTGCGCCGGTCCCAAGCCCAGGCGACGGGGCTGCACGAGCCGGCGCGCGCTGCGTCGCCATGGGCCGACTTGGCTTCGGGTTACCGGAGTGCCGACAATTCGGGATTCAAGAAGAGGCGGACTCTTCGCTGGTGGAACTGCGTTGGATCATGTCGCATACCTGAGGGTGGACGCCGCAAGGACGCCATACCGGCACCCACGACAAATAAAGCACATCAGCACACGGCAAGACATGCAGCGCAATCCCAAATGTTCACCCAATCCGGCTGAAGCCCCGTGTAAGACAAGAGCCCGTCAGGCCGTCCTAAAAGTCCTGAGCGCTGAGTCGAGCAAACTGCTTCATCGACGCCTCGAATCCGTGTAGGCGCGTATCCATTGTGGGCCGGCGGGCACTTCGGCCTGCTCGATCAGATCCAGCTTTGAGCTGGCGGCGGGATCCGCCACGCCGTTGCGAAAGCCGGCCGATGCTGTGTTCGATCGTCCGAAACCAGTTGCGCCTGTCGACTTGATTTGCCGATGCGCATGCATGCATAGGCAACGGCAATGAATGCGAAGGGCGAGAAGCCGGGCGCGACTACGCTGTTCCGCTCTTTTCAGCTTGAGCCTTGATCATCTGTTGCAGGACCGCCATCAACGCGGCGCCGGTCAGGCCGAACATCAGCACCCCGTTTGCAGCCTCGAGCGGGCCCAGCAGCTTCCAGGGCTTGGTCATCACCACATCACCGTAGCCCAGCGAACTGAAGTTCACTGCAGAGTGGTACACCGCCTCGTACAGCTCGCTGAACTCGCCCAGCGCCATGAACAGCAATCCCCAGATCATGATCTGAAGGAAGTTGCCCAGTATCAGCACGATCATGACGACCAGGAGCGAGCGAATCTGAACAAAGGGCCCCGCGATGATGGCCTCGCGGTGCGATTGGTGGGAGTAGTAGCGAACACTCCAGAACGTGAAGACCGCCTGCAGCACCAGGCACAGCAGGATGGTCGGCAGCCCGATCGCCAGATTGGTCAGCATGGTGTGATTCCTCCGTTCAGCCTTGTCTGTAAAACAGCGCTTCGGATCTGGTGGCTCGCCAGTGTTCCAGCGCCCACACCGTCGCCCAGGCATAGAACGCCACGGCGACGAACAAGGCGACGCGCATGGCCGATGCCTTGAGCACATCCTTGCCGCCGGCGCTGTCCTCGATGGCCGGCCCCAGCAGGAGCAGCATGGTCACCAGGGACTGGACCCAGAACGATGGCGGCAACGAACCGGGCCGGACCCGGAACAGCCGCGCCCCGGCCCACAACGCGGCTGCGGCCATCCACAGCATCAGCATCCACAGGTTGGGGCGCAGCGAAAGGCCGAACCAGAGGCATCCGGCGATCACTGCGCCCATGAGCGTGGACCCCACGAGCTCCTGTCCGGCCGAACGGGTGTTCGTGGCGCCGGCCTGCTGACCCAGCGCCACCGACTTCATGATGGCTGCAACATAGAAGGAGGGGTTGGTCAACGCCAGCACGAAGACCGGCATGACGACCACGACGGCGCGCAAGGCGGTCCAGCTCGCCGACTCCCGGGTGGGGACCTCCGGTGCAGCCTTTTCGCCGGCGGGCACGGGGAGGTCGGGGAAGAGAGCGTGCGAAGCGCCGCTGACCAGCACGCCGATGCAAAGCCCCACCGCGAGGGTCACGCCGATCTGGAAGGCCAAGGCCTGCGCCACCACCCCAATGACCGGAATCAAGGTGATGGCCATCACCAGGATCGTCGTCAGCGGGTTGGCATTGCGCACGCCTGCGTAGAACACCGCGTAGAGCAGCGCCCCTGTCAGCAGCACGCCGGCCAGCGCGTAGTTTTCGAGGACCGGGACCACCAGCACACCGGCCATCATCAGAGCGGCGACGACGAGGGCGAAGACGATGCCCTTGAAGAGCGGGATCGGCGGACCCGGCTTGCACAGGATCAGCACGGCCACCACGCACACTGCGTAGGGCGCCTTCAGCGCCAGGCCGTAGGCGACCAGCACCGCGAGACCCAGGCCGATGGCCAGCCGCAGCACGGCCTTGTCGGCCCTTCCCATTCGGCGCCGCTCAGTAGACATAGGACAGCATGCTCATCATGTGGATGAAGGCCGTTCCCAGCCAGTTCATCAGTCCATGCTCGCCGGTGTAGACCAGCACCTCGGCCTGTCCCCCGACCCGCACGGCGCGCAGCTGCTCACGCTCGGACGGATCGAATTCGATCGCCACCGGAAAGCGCTGCGCCTGGCGCAGCCAATCGCGGCTGTTGTCGATCGTCGGCAGCGTCCCGGGCTGCGCCGGCTGCCCGCTGGCGACCCCGCTGCCGACGCTGCGCACCCGGCCCTTCAGGACCTTGCCCGGCATGACATCGAGCACGATCGCCACCGCGTCGCCGGGCTCGATGTTGCCCAGGTTGTTCTCGGTCATGTCGGCGCTGATCCAGAGGTCGTGAATGGTGACCAGCGTCATGACCGGCGCGCCGGCCTGCACGAACTGCCCGACGTCGGTGCGCAGGTCGGTCACGAGGCCGCCGGCGGGTGCGATCACCTCCGTGCGCTGCATGTCCAGTTCGGCCTTTTCGACGGCCGAGCGGGCACTGATCAGCTGCGCGTTCCTGTCGCCGCTGTCGCCCGCGGCTTCCCGGGCGCGGATCAGGTCCACCCTGGCGGCCTGCTCCTGGCTGAGTGCCTTGACCCGGCTGGCCTGTGCGCTCTGGACCCGGCGGATGGAAATCGCACCAGGGTCTTCCGCGAAGATCTGCTCCAGTCGCGTGGCATCCTGCTGGGCATAGACATAATTGGCCGCGGCCGCCCGCAGCGAGGCCTGGGCTGCGTCCACCGAAGCCACCGACGCATTGACCGAGCGCCGAACCGACTCGTAGTCGGAGCGGCTGCGTTGCAGTGCGATCCGGTATTGCTCGGGGTCGATCGCGAAGAGCTGCTGTCCGCGCTGCACGCTGTCGTTGTTCTTGACGTGCACCTTCAGCACCCGGCCCGACACCTCCGCCGCCACCGGCACCACGAAGGCCTGCACCCGGGCCTGCGATGTATAGGGCGTCAGGCGATCCGACACGAAGTACCAGGCCAGGCTGGCGACGATGAGCACCAGCACGACGATCGCGCCGATGCGGGCGCCCTTGCCGGTCTCGGGCGGCGGCTGCGTGGGCTGCATGGCGGCTTCGCTCATTGTCTTGTCCCTTCCGGAGTGGGCAGCGCATCGGCGCCGGGCGGCGGCAGCGGGACTGCCAGCAGCCCTTTCCAGTCGCTGCGCCGGCCCATGGTCTCCTGCGTCGCATCGTCGAGCACGGGCCGGCTGCGGGCCGCCTCCCAACCGCCACCCATGGCCTTGTAGATGGCGATCAGGCTCTGCGACAGGCTGCCGCGGCTGGCGACCAGCTGGTCCTGCTCGCTGAAGAGCGTCCGCTGCGAGTCGAGCACGCGCTGGAAGTCGATCAAGCCTTCGTTGTACTGCCTGTCGGCGATTTCCAGCGAACGCTGCGCGGCCTTCACTGCGTCGGCCAGCAGCGCGATCTGCTCGCCGGTCTTGGCAAAGCCGACCGACGCATCATCGATCTCGCGCGCCGCCCGCAGCACCGTGTCCTGGTACTGCTCATAGAATTGCTGGAACCTCGCGTCCTGCAGCAGCACGGTGTTGGTCAGCCGTCCATGGTCGAACACGTTCCACACCAGGCCGGGTCCGATGGCCCCACTCAGGACCTGTGACGATCCCGAGACCGACGTGGCCGACAGGCCCAACGAGCCCAGCAGCGAGATGGAGGGATAGAGGTCCGCCACGCTCACGCCGATCAGGGCGGACTGCGCCGCCAGCTGCATTTCCGCCGCCCGCACGTCCGGACGGCGTCGCAGCAGTTCGGCCGGCAGGTCGACGATGACGTCCAGGCCGGCCTGCGGGATCCGTTCCTTCCCCTCCTCCATCTCGGGCAAGGGGCCCGGGGGGCGGGCCAGCAGGATGCTCAATGCGTTCTGGGTCTGGCGCAGGACGATTTCCAGCTGGGGCACGGTCGAGAGGGTGCCCAGGTACTGGGCCTTGGCCTGCTGGACGTCCAGCTCGGACTCGTTGCCGCTCTTGAAATGCAGCTCCGTGATCTGCAGGCTGCGCCTTTGCAGCTCGGCGTTCTCGCGCGAGATCCGCAGCCGCAGTTCCACCGTGCGGATCGAGCTGTACAGGCCGGCGACCTGGGCCGCCATCAGCACCTGCATGTCGTCGTACTGGGCGATGCTGGCGAGATAGGCGGCGTCCGCCGACTCGATGCTGCGCCTGAACTTGCCCCAGAAGTCGAGCTCCCAGCTCACCCTCAGCGCGGCATTGGCAGTCACGGCACTGGTGTCGCGCCCGCCTGAACGCTGCTCGCCCACGCCGAGCACCTCGCCGGTCACCTGCTGCACCTGCGGATAGCGCGTGCTGTCGGCAATGCCGAGCTGGGCCCGTGCCTCCATGATGCGCATGCCGGCGATCCGCACGCTGGGATTGACGCGCTGCGCCTCGGCGACGAGCTGGTCGAGCACGGGGTCGTCGAAGTTGCGCCACCACGCCTGCAGCAAGCCATTGCGCGGGCGCCGCGGATCGGCGGCGAGGGCTTCGAGCGAACCGCCCGACCAACCGGACAGCCAGGGCACCCGTGGCCGTTCGAAATCGGGGCCCACCGTGGTGCACCCCCCGAGCATCGCGGCCGCGCCGGCCAAGGCCATCACTCGCACCCTCGATCCCTTCGAAGGCATCGCGCGCATCGGCTCAGGTTGCCGTCGGTGAATCGGTCTCCGTCTCGACGACATCCGGATCGGTCGCCACCCACCGCATGAGGATCTGATAGCCCAGGCTCAGCGCGGCGGCACCCACGAACATGCCCAGGATGCCGGCGCCCGCCAGGCCGCCCAACGCACCGATCAGGACCACCGGCATGGGGGCATCCACGCCCCGGCCCAGCAAGAGCGGCTTCAGGACGTTGTCGAGCATGCCGGAGATCACGAGGAGCACGCTGTAGACCACGGCGGGCACGGTTTCGAACGCCCCGCTCAGCCAGATGTAGGCGATGACCGGCACGGTGACCAGGAGCGCTGGCACCTGCGCAATGCCCAGCACCAGCACGATGATCGCCAGCACGCCGGCAAAGGGAATGCCGGCGATGATCAGGACGATGCCCACGACCATGGCCTGGATGAAGGCCACGCCCACCACGCCCAGGGCCACCGCACGAATGGTTTGGGTCGCCAGATCGGCGAACTCCTCGCCCCGCCGGGTGCCCGCGATGCGCCCGAGGATGGACCTCGCGGCCTCGGAGCCCGACTCTCCGAAGGCCATGATGATGCCTGCGATGATGAAGGAGAACACGAAAAGCAGCACCGACCCCGCCATGCTGGCCACCATCTCCAGCGCCTTGGCGGCCAGTTCCGCGAGCTGTGGCTGCAACTTCTTGAGCACCGATGGCAAGTCCCTGCTGGCCAACGACCAGACGCTGTTCACTTCCTTGCCAACGATGGGCCACTCCTTCACGCCGGGCGGCGGTGGAGGAATCTTCACGTCGTCGTCGCGCATGTTGACGACGGTCTGATGGACCGAATCGCCCAGCGAGCCCAGCACCACGGCCGTGGGCGCCACGATCAGCGTGATGCCGGCCAGCACCAGCAACGTGGCCGCCAGCCCCTGTTTTCCACCGAGTCGACGGGCCAGCGCCTGATGGCCCGGGTACATCGTCACCGCCAGGATCACGGCCCAGGCCATCATGGAGATGAAGGGCGAGAAGATCCGGTAACACAGCAGGGTCAGGGCCAATACCAGGCCGGCCCGGATGAATACATCCATCAGCTTCCTGGACATCCGCGTTTCGCGTACGAGATCAGGTTGGGAGAGCGTTGCCATGGGTCGACCTTCGAAAGTAGACGACGCAGGAATTTTCCTGCGATGTTCTCTCTTCGACTTGACAACTCTCAACAGTTCGGCTTCCGGAACTCTTGTGATGTGGCAGGATGCTGGCTCAGGAACGGTCAGCGTGCGCACAATGAGACCCGACAGCTCTCCCGGGGACGCAGCCTCCCAACCGGACGGCGGCAATGTCGTGTCGGCCAAGGATGCGTTCGCGGGCCGGCCCCAAGCCTTGCCGGGACACTCGACGCCGTATGCGACTCGGTGATTTTCCTGTCGGAGCGCGACACGAACATGTGCGCTGGACCGTGCTCGTGGCGGCCAGCATAGCCCTTGCCTTTCTTGGCGCCTGGGTGCTGCAAAGCGCGATTCCAAGCCGCATCGTTCTCGCGTCCGGCCTGCCAGACGGCATGTACCACCAATACGCGCAGCGCTACAAGGAAATCCTGGCACGCGACGGTGTGAGGGTCGAGGAACGCATGACGGGCGGTGCGGACGAGAACGAGCGCTTGCTGCGGGATCCCAAGTCCGGCGTGGATGTGGCCTTCGTGCATGGCGGTGTGGTGCGCCCGGCCGACCGCGAGACGCTGGTCATGCTTGCCGCCCTGTACTACGAACCGCTGTGGATCTTCTATCGTGACAACGCCGTCCACCAGCAATTCGATGAACTTCGCCACAGGCGGCTCGCCGTGGGCTCTTCGGACAGCGGCGTGCGCGCGTTCATGGAGCCCTTGCTCGCGGCGAACGACATCACCCGCTTCAACGCCGATCTGGTGCCCCTGGTCAATCTGGAGGCCCTGCGCGCGTTGCAGGCGGGACAGGTCGACGCCGCGTTCCTGGTCGGGCCCGCACAGTTCCCGGCGATCTGGCAGGCCTTGCACGACCCGGACTTGAAGCTCATGAGCCTGGCACGCGCGGACGCCTATCCTCGCAAGTTTCCATTCATCACCAAGTTGACCCTGCCGGCGGGAACGATCGATCTCGCGCAGCACATTCCGGAGCAGGACGTGAAGCTGATCGGCACCAAGGCGATGCTGGTTTCGCGCGACGGGTTGTCGCCGGCGATCATCAACCTGCTCTTCGAAGCCGGGCGCGAATTGCATGGCAAGCAGGGCTATTTCGAAGCGGACGACGAGTTTCCGAACACGGCGATGGTGGACCTGCCCGTGTCGGCCGATGCGAATCGCCACCACCGCTTCGGGCCCAGCGTCCTTCACCGCTACCTGCCGTTCACCCTCGCGGCCTACCTCGAACGCCTGATCGTGCTGCTGGTGCCCGTGCTGTTCGTGATCATTCCCTTGACCAATCTTCTGCCACGGCTGTTCCGCTGGCGCGCGCGGTCGCGCATCTACCGCTGGTACGGAGAGTTGGCGCTGCTCGAACGCGATGTCAGGACACGCACCGGCGCCTTGCCCGTCGAGCAATGGCTGGGCGACCTGGGACGGATCGAGCAGGCTGCCGCCCGGATCCGCGCCCCATTGAGCTATGCCAGCGAAGCCTACACGCTGCGCGAGCACATCGGCCTGGTTCGCCAGGCCGTGATGGCCAAGGCACAAGGCGCCCCACCGAGTTGAAGACGCCGGTCGCCAAGCGAGCAGGTCAGTAGGGTGGATTGACCACCACGTATTGCGCTCCCTGCGGCTGGTACCACTGGCTGCCGCATTGCTGGTACACCATGCCGCCGTAGTTGACCGGCACACAGTTGGCCGGCACGGAATTCACCATCGAACCCACCACGGCCGAAGTCACGGCCACCGCGGCGCCGACGGCCACCGCGCCCGCGACCGGATGGTAGTCGTTGTCCCATCCGCCGCAGCAATTGTTGTTGCCGCTGACATTGACGTTGACATTCCGGTTGGCGTTGACGTTGGTGTTCCGGCTGGCGTTGACGTTGGTATTGCGGTTGCTGTTGACATTGTTCGCGCTGGAACTGCGGACGTCATTGGTCCGCGCGTCGGCCCTGCTGTTGTTGACCTGCGCGGCCTGCCTGCCTCCACCGGCAGCCGCAGCACCACCGCCGCCCCCAGCGCGAGCGCCGCCACCACCTCCCGCGGCATTCGCGCGAGCGCCTCCACCGCCACCGCCACCCCCGCGGCCCCCGCCGCCCCCGCCGCCGCGATCGCCCGCGGCCTCGGCCACAGGGGTCCACGCGAAGCTGACCAAGACCAGAACGGCCAGAGGCGCCGCGAGCATCTTGCTGAGTGATCCATTCATGGTGGCGCTCCCCTACTTGGCTTTCACCGGAACAATTTCGATACGGGTCGCCCCCTTGGGGGGGGTGAACCTGAACGTCGCTTCGTTGAAGGCCGGCGTCAGATTCCATTCCATGAGGGTGATCGATTGCGGTCGCTCCTCGTCGCCGCGGTTGGTGATCACGAGCTTGCGAGGCAAGGGCTTGCTGCCCGTCGTGATCCAGATCTGCCAATCGAAACTTCCCTGGCGAAAGGCGTAGTGGTCGCAGAGGCTGTTCCCGATGAAGTCCTGCCCGGCATTCATCGCCGATTCGATCTTGTCGACCGGCGCTGCCGGGGTGCCCCACGTGAACAGGTCGGACATCGGGATCTCGACGCCGTACCGCTCTTCCAGCTTGCCTACGAGGACGCTGTTGGGCTCGGAGAACTCGACGGTCGAGTAGTACTTCTGCGCGGGAACGTAGAGCGCGACCGTCTTGCCGTCATAGAAGATCTCGCGCTCGGAGCGAACGCTCCACATGCGGGCGCGCAGCCTGTTCGGACGCTCCGCATCGACCGTTGCCGATGCCGTGTGCATCAGTTTCTGGCCGTCGCTCAGAACGCGCTCGCCCGTCAGCTGAGTCGATGCCCGGAAGCGATCAAGCGTCTGCAAGAAGGCGCCCATGTCCTTGAGCGCCTGGATCGAAGCCGGATCGACGGGATTGGCGGCGGGCGGCGGGGCCGTGGCCGTGGCCGCCGGGGCAGTTTGTGCGTCAACGACTGGGGCGGTCAGCATCAGGGCCAGCACGGGTAGTACGAGTCTTCCGAGTTTCATCTGTACTCCTTGGGGATGAATGGACTCCGAGCCAAGCCGAGAATTTTCCGCCGCTCCACGGCCGCCACGTTGACGATTGTCAATTCAGCGGATCTGCCGGATACCTGCAGTACCGCGCGCTCGACGCGTGCCGGTCGCGCTGGACACGGCGCCCGAGCCATCGCCCGTACCCGGTTATTGACGCTCGGAGGCAATTGGTTCAGTCTCGCCGTTCCGGAACCAGCGGAGCAGGCGGTGTCGCAGTGGTTGGGGCATCGATTCAGCCCGCGTCGCGACGGAGGTTGCAATGAATGCTGATCGTGGTGCGTTTCGCAGTTCCAAGACTCGACGCGTTGTCTCATTGACCCTGTGGGCCATGGCCGCGCTCGCCGCATTGCCTCAGGCGGCTTCTGCCGACGTCCCATACTTCTACATCGTCAATTCGGGCACCCGCATGATGGCCGATGTCCTTGCGCACCGGACCGACGATGGTGCTCCGGTTGTCCTTTGGCCGAACGACGGTGGCCCGAGCCAGCAGTTCAGCGTCCAATGGCTACCTCGTCCCGGCAATCCGGAGCCATTGCAAGAGCAGTGGTTCCTGCTACGGGCGAAGCACTCAGGCAAATGCCTGAAGACCAACGGCTTTCGATCCGGTGCAGCGATAGTCCAGGATACGTGCAGTGGAGACGCTTCTCAGATGTGGAGGGTGCGGGCCGTGGTCATGACGGCGGCAGAATGCCCCACCCGAATTCAGTGCGGCGTTGGACGCCGCATGGTCCTGGAGAACTATCACGATCGCGGGCGGCGATGCCTGGATGCGGCGAACGGTCACCTTCCCGGCCTGCCCGAACAAGGTGCCAGCTTACAGGCCTGGGACTGTATTGCCAGATTCAGCGCACCCAACGCTGCCAATCAGGAGTGGGAGTTGGTGGACGTGCAGGTATGGGACGCTCCCTTCGTCGTCAGGTGAACCCTTGGACATGACGACTGGCGCCCGGAGGCCGACCACGGCGCGCCGGTCCACACCGGTGGGAGCTTGGGCGGGTGCTCTGGTCGATGGTCACGGCCCGCTCAGTCCAATCCCCAGACCTTGAGGGTGGCCGTCGGTGCATTGCCAAGGATCTTGTACTGGACCGTCACCGACGTGAGGCGCCCCTTGCGCCCCGGAGCATCTGCCGGAGCGGTCTGTCCCCCTGACTTCAGGATCCCGACATCCTTCAACGTGTCGTCTCTGCGATTGTCCCAGTTGAGGACGAGCGTTGTGATCTGCACGTCGGCGCCCTCGACAGAGAGCTTCACCTGCTTGACGTCCTTGTCCCATCGACTCCCTGCGCTCTTGATCGCCGCGCTTGGATCGGTGGACTTGATCGTCTGCTCGCCGAGCACGAACCACTCGTCAGCTGCTCTTGCGCTGCCCATGGCGCCCATCAGGGCGACGGACGCGACAACGAAAGAGGCCATCAAGGCGTGAATCTTCGTCTTCATCGAGGTCCCCTCTATCCCCGGTTGACCCGGGACCGGTGTCCGCCGCCTTCCGCTGGCAGCCATTTCAGGGACGGCGAGACGAAAACAGCTGCTCCGCGAAATCCCGGACTATCCGTCGGTACGGCTGACGTCACGGGCCTGGCCAAGCGCGGCCTGCGTCTTATCCAGATACTTGATGATCCGGTAGCGCATCTGCGTGTGGCCGAAGCTCTGGTCCTTGGAAACCTCGCCGGTGGAGTTGGGCGTGGCGGCGCTCAGGTCTACTGGCACTGGCCGGTGATGCCGGTCATGCTGGATTCGACGCCGCGGAAACTCACCGTTGAACCGGGTCCACTGGCGGCCGGTCGTACGAGGGCGGCCGAGCCGCTGGGCGGCTGCTGGCCTGGAACGAAGACATCGAATGCCGTGTCGTTCGCGAACACGTATTGCGCATAGACCGGCTGGCCGGAATTCGTCGCCCATTTCTGCATGATGCACAGAGTGGCCGCCTTGGGGGCAAGCTGGCTTTGGCCTACGGGACTGACGGGTGCTGGGGGGGGCGGTGGCTTGCTGGCGCACCCGGAGACTGCAATGACCAATGCGGCTAAGGCAAGTTTCATGGTAGTGGCTCCATAAAAAATCGCACAAGGGACCGTCGATTTCGTACGACACCATTCGCCACCCGACAGCGCGATGACGTCGTGGCTCGGACTACTTGGTAGTCTAGGCCGCCAAATGCACAGCTGAGCATTTCAAGGTACGCATTTGTATCTGTTTCGGACAGTGGTGACGCGCGCAGTCGGGGCTACCGGTGCTGCCAGACCTTCCAGACCGAGAGGATCAGAAGCTGCCGTCCTGCGCTAGGTCGGCCCCAACTATGCCTCGACCTGCCAGGCGGAAGGCCGCATGTCGTGGACAGTGACAAATCCGGCAACCGACTCCACCACCGCCCTGGCGATCGCCATGAGGTTCCCGTGAGCGGTCATTCGTGCCATCATGAACTTCCGGTGGCAGAAGTTCACTTTTGGGCTTGGCTTTGCGCTTGCAGTGCCTGACATCGTCGCTTCGACCTTCGAGCAGGATTCGCAGACAGAGGCCTCCGGCGAAGCAAACAGGAGCATACAAATGATCGATTCGAGAAACGGATTCTGGAGCCGGACAGTCGAAGTGCTCGCCGCAGCCGGCATTACTGCCCTATCGGGGGGCGCTGCTCTGGCAACCGATCAGGCGCAGCAGCGCCAACAAGGCAGGGCAGTGAATCAGGATGCCAAGCAGGACTCGCGCTCGACCAAGGTCGACTGCAGGGCGGACAACCAGCAGAGCAACCCCGCGTGCCGACAGGACAAGCGCGACACCAAGCAACAGGGTCGCCAGGACAAGCGGGACATCAAGTACTGACTTGGCTTTCCCCGGGGCATCCAGCGACTGCACATAGCTCAGCGGCCCGTGCTTGCGGCTGCCTGCGTGCCATTCAGCGAAGCGTCGAACAGCTTCGAGCTGGCGACTGTCATCGAGCCCGCCTGCGACGAGCAGCCGTCCATCAGGGCACGAACGACAGCCGGTCGGGACCCATGGCCGCTATTGCGCGGGTTTTACAGCGGGTGCGCCGCGCAGGTCGATGTCGGAAAAATAGGAGATCCCGCGAGACTTGGTGTTGTCCGCGTCGGCTTGGATCGCGACCCCCACCACGTCCGGCAACGTATCGCCGGCCTCGGCGCCGAAGGCTCGCTTGTAGTCGGGCAGCAGGTTGCGGCGCTCGGTCAGCCAGCCGCCGGCCTTGTCAGTCGCGCCTGATTCGATCACGTCCATGCGTATGCGCTTGGTGAAGGCGTTGTCGAATTCGCTGCCCTTGCTTTCCTTCACGTCCCAGACGTAGCAGAGGGTTTGGGTGGGCACCGATTCGCCGGTCGTGGTGCTCCCCACTGCGAGCTTGGTGCGCTCGCCCAACGACAGTCGGTTGGCCGGGAAGTCGAAGTAGACACAGAGCTTGGCTGCGCCGTCGTCGCCGCTCTTGGTGTGCAGATCGGCGCCGGCCACGAATTGCTCGACCTTCCAGCGCCAGGCCAGCGTGGCCTCTTCGTTGAGCTGAACCCGCGTGGCATGGACCAGGTTGCCGTAGGACTGGTCGGCATCGACCTTCAGCACCTTCTGGCCATCGAGCTGCGTGATCTCGAACTTCGTCGGCGCCTTGTTGGGCAAGGTCGCGAAGCGCCACGGCGCGGGCGCCTGCGGACCCGGAGCGGTCGAGAACGGCGTCAACAGGCCCTCGGCGCGCGCGGTTGGGGCGACCATGCAGACCAGCGCGGCCGCAACAGGCAACACCGCAGAGGCGAGCGAACGCCGTCCGCGCCCAAACCGGAATCTCGTGTCATTCATGGCTGGCCTCTATGGCTGGTGGATGGGAAATGGGCGCTTTGCGCCCGCCAACACGGAGTGTGATCCAGGCGCGCGACAAGATAAATACCCCATCGGGAACCCGCGCGAGACGCCTTTCGTCCTGCGGCGCCCCTCCGCGGTCCATCGTTGACCAAAGCCCATGTCATCAAGGATGGCGTCCGGAACTGTTCTGACAGGCCCCGGGGTGCCTACAGGATGTTCAAGTTCGGGATGACAACGCCCGCCCAGGATGAGCATCAGTTGTTCGATGCTCACCATTCGCAAGCGCTGTCCGCCCGGGCCAGGTCCGGGCCCCCGACGGCTTGAGCATGGTCAATTTGCCGGCACCGGCAGCGGTCCTAAGATCCGCCGCGGTCGGTGACCTTGTCAGCAAGGAAGACCTGCTCCAGGCGCTGCGCCGCGCATTCGCGTGAGGCATAGCACCTTGGTCATATTCCATGTCGCAATGGCGGGGCGAACACTCGCGCATTCGTTGAAAGGATCACCATGTCACGGACCAGGAACTCAGTGGGCACCGCACTGCCGTCGGCCGACATCGAGCGGACCCGCCCGGCCGCCATTTCTGCCTGCGCGGTTGCGGCCATGGCGCTCTCGGTCGCGATCCTGGGCGCAACCCCGGTCTCGGCGCAAAAGGTCACCGGCACGCCGGGATCGCCGAGCGCCAGCATGAGCATCGACGGCAGCCAGCTGCCGCCGCCCGACCCGAAGTTCGGCGGCGTGATCAAGAACGACGCGCTGCAGTCCAAGCCATGGTGGGCGCCGCGTATCGTGCCGCCCACGGGCGCGCCGAACATCCTGCTGATCATCACCGACGATGCCGGCTTCGGCGTGCCCAGCACCTTCGGCGGCGTCATCCCGACGCCGACGATGGACCGCATCGCCAGCGAGGGCCTGCGCTACAACCGGATGTTCTCGACCGCGCTGTGCTCGCCCACGCGCGCTGCGCTGATCACCGGACGCAACCATCACTCGGCCGGCTTCGGCGTGATCTCCGAGCAGTCCACGGGCTTCCCGGGCTACAACAGCATCATCGCCAAGGACAAGGCCACCATCGGGCGCATGCTGCTCGACAACGGCTACGCCACCTCGTGGTTCGGCAAGGACCACAACGTTCCGGCCTTCGCGGCCAGCCAGGCCGGGCCCTTCGACCAATGGCCCGGCGGGATGGGTTTCGAGTACTTCTACGGCTTCATCGGCGGCGACGCCAATCAGTGGCAGCCGAACCTGTTCCGCAACACGACCCAGATCTATCCGTTCGAGGGCAAGCCGGGCTGGAACCTCGTGACCGGGATGGCCGACGACGCCATCGACTACATGTCGCGGATGCACCAGATCCAGCCGGACAAGCCGATGTTCATCAAGTACGCCCCAGGCGCCACGCATGCGCCGCACCATCCGACCAAGGAGTGGGTGGACAAGATCAGCGCGATGCACCTGTTCGACGACGGCTACGAAAGACTGCGCGAGCGCATCTTCGAGAACCAGAAGAAGCTCGGCGTGGTTCCCAAGGACGCCAAGTTGGCGCCGTGGCCGAAGGACAAGCTCAAGGAATGGGACTCCCTCTCGGCGGACGAGAAGAAGCTGTTCATCAAGCAGGTCGAGGTCTTCGCCGCCTACGCGGCCTACAACGACCACGAGATCGGGCGCGTGATCCAGGCCTTCCAGGACCAGGGGAAGCTCGACAACACGCTGGTCATCTACATCAACGGCGACAACGGCACCAGCGCCGAGGGCGGGCCGCTGGGAACGCCCAACGAGGTCGCGTTCTTCAATGGCCTGAACGAGCTGCCGGTCGATGTGCAGATGAAGTTCTACGAGGTCTGGGGCACCGAGCAGACCTACAACCACATGTCGGCCGGGTGGTCGTGGGCCTTCGATACGCCGTTCTCGTGGTTCAAGCAGAACGCCTCGCAGCTCGGCGGCGTCAACCAGAACATGGTGGTGTCGTGGCCCGCGCGCATCAAGGACAAGGGGGCGCTGCGCGAGCAGTTCGTGCATGTCATCGACGTGGTGCCGACGATCCTCGAGGCCGCCGGCATCCGCGCGCCGCAGATGGTGGACGGCATCAAGCAGGCGCCGATCGAAGGCACCAGCTTCGCCTACACCTTCGATGCGGGCAACGCCAAGGCGCCGTCGAGGCACCGGACCCAGTACTTCGAGATGATGGGCCAGTGGGCGCTCTACCACGACGGCTGGTTCCTCAGCACCCAGGTCAATCGCGCCCCCTGGGAGGCTTTCGGAGCGGCGAATCCGGACCCGCTGAACAACCAGGTGCTGGAGCTGTACAACCTGAGCAGCGACTTCAGCCAGACCGCCAACCTCGCGGCCGGCAATCCGCAGAAGGTGAAGGAGCTGAAGCAGATGTTCGTCGCCGAGGCGAAGAGGCACCAGGTCTTCCCGATGGATGCGTCGGTGGCGGCGCGCATCGTGGCGCCGCGGCCGAACATCACCGCGGGCCGCACCGAGTTCGTCTACACGCGGCCGATGGTCGGCCTGCCGCAGGGTGATTCGCCGATGCTGCTGAACGCCTCCTACACGATCAGCGCCGACCTCGAGGTGCCGCAGGGCGGGGCCGAAGGCATGATCCTGACCTCCGGCGGGCGCTTCGCCGGCTATGGCTTCTACCTGCTGAAGGGCAAGCCGGTGTTCCTGTGGAACCTGGTCGACCTGAAGCGGGTGAAGTGGGAAGGCCCCGAAGTCCTGGCGCCCGGCAAGCACCTCGTGGCGTTCGACTTCAAGTACGACGGCCTAGGCGTCGGGACGCTGGCGTTCAACAACATGAGCGGCCTGGGCCGGCCCGGCACCGGCACGCTGAAGGTCGACGGCCAGGCGGTGCAGACGATCACCATGGACCACACGCTGCCGATGATCCTGCAGTGGGACGAGAGCTTCGACATCGGCTCCGACACGCTGACCGGCGTCAACGATGCCGACTACAAGCCGCCGTTCCCACTGACCGCGAAGCTCAACAAGTTGACGATCAAGGTCGACCGGCCGACACTGTCGCCGGCAGACATCCAGAAGCTGGAGAATGCGCAAGCGACCGCGGTGGATGGCAAGCCATTGAATCGCGTGCAGCCGGGGCCGCATTGAGCGGCCGGCGGCGGCGGATGCGCCGGCCACGACACCAGCCTACCGGGGAAGCTCATGACGAACCGACGCGCCTTCGTTAGCTCCGCGAGCTTGCTCGCTTCGGGGTCCGCCCTCGGGCCCGCGTGGGCGCAGACCGCCGAGGCGCCTGCGAAGCAGGCCGACTTCCTGTTCGTGCAGACGGCGAACAGCATGACCTACGACAGGACGACCGGCAAACTGACGCTGCAGGGAGTGAGCCCGATCACCGTGTTCTTCTCCGACCGTCCCGAACGCATCGCCGGCAACATGAGGACAGCCGCCTTCGTTCCATTCTGGAGCGAAGGCAAGCAGAGCTTTCTTTCCGATCCGCCCAATGCCGACATTTCCCTGCTCGATGGCAAGTCGCTGCGGCAGGCGGTGGCGGTGTTGCAGTCCCCGGTTCTGAAGGGCAACGCGCTGTCCTACACGGTCAGGGTGCTGCAGGGCAACATGCCCGCGAAGGGTGCAGAAGTCTCGGTGTTCATCGATGTCATCGGCATGCCCCTGACGCCGCTGTCCTTTGCCGGTGCCGCGCGCCGGGGCTATCGGCGAGCGGTCATCTACCGCTAGGGCGCGGTTCAGGCTGGCGCCAACGGTGTCTCCGTGGCGTCCGGCGCCTTGCGGCCCTCGAACTCGTCGATGACGTCGGCCACCGAGATCCGGCGCCCGAAGTAGCCCAGGCTTGCTTCGAGCCCTTCGGCGCGCAGGATGTCGCGCACCGCGGCGTGCGCGGCGACCATCCGCATCCGGATGCCTGCCGCGGCAAGCTCCTCGTGCAGCTTGGTCAGCATCTTCGCGCCGGCCAGGTCGACCTGGGGCGAGGTCGAGAGGTCGCAGACCACCAGCTTCAGCGGAGCCGGGGCGGCGCGCAGCATCGCCCGCACGGCCTCGTACACCTGGTCGACGTTGAAGTAGAGCAGGGCCGCGTCGACGCGGAAGACCAGCGCGCCCGGCACCGGCGTGTTGTCGGGATTGCGCTCCATGTCGGAGAACCTCCGGGTGCCCGGTATGCGGCCGAGGGTGGCCACATGCGGATGCGCGACACGACGGATCAGCAGCGCCAGCGACGCCAGCACCGCGACGATCACGCCATGGAGGATGCCGAGCAGGAGCACGGCGACGAAGGCGATCATCGACACCACGAACTCGTAGCGGCTGACCCGCCACAGCCGTTTCATCCCGCCGATGTCGACCAGCCCCTTGACGGCCACGAGCACGATGGCGGCGAGCACGACGTTGGGCAGGTTCTTCAGCCCGTCGGTCAGGAACATCAGGCAGAGGCCGATCGTGGCCGAGGCGAACACCAGGGCCAGCGGCGTCTTGGCGCCGGCCTTGTCGTTCACCGAGGATTGCGAGAGCCCGCCGGCCACCGGGTAGGCCTGGAACAGCGCGGCGCCGAGGTTGGCCGCCCCGAGACCGAGGAATTCCTGGCGCGGGTCGATCTCGTAGCGATGCGCTTCGGCCAGGGCGCGCGCGGCCGAGACGCTCTCCACATAGGACAGCAGCAGGCAGGCGAAGGCCAGCGGAACCACGCCTTCGACATCGCGCACCCGCACGGTGGGCAGCTTGAAGTCCGGCAGGCCCTGGGGCAGCGCACCGACGATACTGAAGCCGAGTTCGCCGAGCGGGGTAAACGTGAGCACCAGGATGGAGGCCACCACGACGAACAGCGCCGCCGGCCGGCCCGGCAGGTACTTCTCCGCCAGCAGCAGCAGGACCAGCGCGACCAGGCCGAAGCCGAGCACCGCGAGATGGGTCTCGGGGATCTGGCCGCCGAGGATCAGGAGGCGTTCGAAGAAGCCGTCGCCGCCGCCCTTGACCCCGAACAGCTTGGGCAGCTGGGTCAGCGCGATCGTGAATGCCGCGCCGGCCTTGAAGCCGAGCAGGATGGTCTCGCTGATGAAGCTGACCAGCGAGCTCAGGCGCAGCAGCCACGCCACCACGCACATGGCTGCGATCAGCAACGCGGTCAGCGCGGCGATGCCGGCCCAGCGCTCCGGATCGCCTTGCGCCATGCCGGCCACCGTGACGCCGACCAGCATCGAGATCGCGGAGGTCGGGCCGATCGCCAGTTGGCGCGACGAGCCGAACAGCGCGTAGAACAGGCCGCCGACGAGGTAGCAGTAGATGCCGAACTGCGGCGGCAGGCCGGCCAGCGATGCATAGGCCAGCGACACCGGGATGCCGTAGGCGGCCAGGGTGACGCCGGCGATCGCGTCGTTGGCCAGCCATCTGGATCGATAGGACGGGAGCCACTGCGCCGGCGGAAAGGCAGCGCGCCAGCCGCGCACTTCCGCGTCTTGCGCCAGCGCTCGTGCAGGCTGTGCTTGCTGAGTCATGGATTGACCTCCGACCAGGGTCGATTGCGTATCGGCGAGTATCGAACCCGCCTGGACGGCCCGATTGATCCGCGTCAAGGAAGAGGCGACGGACCCGGGTGATGCGACCCCTGCGCCCAACGCCACTTCTCCCCTCCTCAAACCACCAGCCGGTATCCCACCGCGATTTCGGTGATCAGGTGCCGCGGCTGCGCCGGATCGCGCTCGAGTTTCTGCCGCAGGTGCCCCATGTAGATGCGCAGGTAGTGGCTCTGCTCGCCGTGCGACGGCCCCCAGACCTCGCGCAGCAACTGGCGCTGGGTCAGCACCCTGCCGGCATTGGCCACCAGCACCGACAGCAGCCGGTACTCGGTCGGCGTCAGGTGCACTTCCTCGCCGGCGCGGCGCACCAGGCGCGCACTGCGGTCGATCTCGATTTCGCCGAAGCGGAACACCGCCTCGGCTTCTTCGCCGCCGCCCGCAGCGCTGCGCGGCCGGCGCAGGTTGGCGCGCACCCGGGCCAGCAACTCGCCGGTGCCGAAGGGCTTGGTCAGGTAGTCGTCGGCACCGGCGTCCAGCGCGGCGATCTTGTCGGCTTCGTCGATGCGCGCCGACAGCACGATGATCGGCACCGCCGACCAGCCGCGCACGTCCCGGATCAGCGACACGCCATCACCATCGGGCAGTCCGAGGTCGAGCACCAGCAGGTCCGGCTGGCGGGTGCCCGCCGCCGCGAGCCCATCGCGCAGCGTGCCGGCCTCGTGCACCTGCCAGCCCTCGGCTTCGAGCGCACCGCGCACGAAGCGGCGGATCTGCGGCTCGTCTTCGATCACGATGGCGACGGGTGCGGGCATGGCGGGTTCAGGGGCTGGGTTCGATCGATTCGACGGACTCCGGCGGTGGGCGCCGCGGCAGCGTCACCGTGAATTCTGCCCCGCCGCCCGGCGCATTGGCCGCCGCGATCTCGCCGCCATGGGCGTCGACCACCGCCTTGCAGATCGCCAGCCCGAGACCGACCCCCGGCGTCGCCGACTCGGCCTGGCCGCGCGTGAACTTGTCGAACAAGGTCTGTTCGCGCCCCTGCAAGCCGCCCGGCAGGCCCGGTCCGTGGTCCCGGATCCGCAGCACCAGCGAGCGCTCCTCGGCCTGCGCGCCGACCTCGATCGGCGCGGCGCCGTACTTGGCGGCATTCTCGAGCAGGTTGACCAGCACGCGTTCGATCAGCACCGCGTCGAACTCCACCAGGGGCAGGTCGGCCGGCAGCGCGGTCTGCACCGCCATGTCGCCGAGCGCCGGGCGCGCCGCCCGGATGGCCGAGCCGACCACTTCCTCCACCGATTGCCAGTCGCGGCGAAGGCTCACCGCGCCGCCGGCAATGCCGCTCTCGAGCCGCGCCATGTCCAGCAGGTTGCTGACCAGGGCGTGCAGCTGGTGCGCCTGGGCGACGATCGCGCGCGCCGCGGCACGTTGCGCGCCGCCGCCCTCGGGCAGCGTCTGCAGCGATTCGGCGAGCGCGATCAGGGCCGTCAGCGGCGTGCGGACATCGTGCGAGATGGCGCCCAGCAGCGCATTGCGAAGGCGTTCAGATTCCATCTCGACCACCGCCTGCTGCGCCACCTCGACATAGTGCACCCGCTCCAGCGCGATGGCGATCTGCCGGGCCAGCGTGTCCAGCTGCTGCGCCTGCTCGGGGATCAGCAGCCAGCGCGCATGCGCGGGTTCCAGCGCCAGCACGCCGCGCACGCGCATCGGCGCCTGGAGCGGCACGTAGTGCCAGGGTTGCGCGGCCAGCGTGGCGGTCCCGAGCCCGGCCGGCTGCGCATGGCGAAAGCTCCAGTCGGCCACGCTCGGATCGAAGCCCGGCGGCGCCGCCCGGGGCATCACCAGCCGGTCGCTGGCGTCGGTCACCAGCACCACGGCCTTGCCGCCGAAATGGCCCTGCACCGCCGCCGCGCCCAGCGCCACCACCTGTGAGCTCTCGAGTGCCGCCGACAGCTCGCGCGTCAGTTCGAACAGCGAGCGGGCGCGGCGCTCGCGGCTGCTCGACACGCCCGCCGCGAAGCGCAGCCCCGCGGTGAGCTGCCCCACCAGCAAGCCGACGCCGAGCATGACGGCGAAGGTGACGAGGTACTGCACGTCGCTGACCGCCAGCGAGAGCCGCGGCGGGACGAAGAAGAAGTCGAAGGCCGCCACGTTGAGCAGGGCCGAGAAGGCGGCCGGCCCGCGGCCGAAGCGCATCGCCACACCCACCCCGCCGAGCAGGAACAGCATCACGATGTTGGTCAGCTCCAGCATGCCAGCCAGCGGCGTCGCCAGCAGGGTGAGGGCGCAGGCGACCGCCGCCGCCCAGGCGTAGCCGGGCCAGCGTGCCGGCGGCGTGTCGGCCTTGTCGGACGACTCGCCGTCGCCTCGCGCGGGCGCGGTGCGGAGATTGGCCAGGCGGCGCGAGCTGTCGGCGCGCGCGACCTCGACGATGTCGATCGTCGGTGCACGGCGCGCCAGTTCGCGCACCAGCGGGGGCGACGGCCACCAGCGGGCCCAGCCCCGGGCCGGCTCGGCCCGGCCGACCACCAGCGTGGCGCAGTTGAGCTGCTGCGCCTGGGCCGCCAGGGCCTCGGCGACGTCGACGCCGGTCAGCACCGCGGTCTGCGCCCCCAGCTGCTCGGCCAGCTTGAGCACCGCGAGGATGCGGTCGCGCTGCCCGGCGGCCAGCCGCTGCAGCCTTGGCGTCTCGACGTAGGCGGCGTGCCAGCGCACATTGAGCTGGCCGGCCAGCCGTGCCGCCGTGCGCACCGTCTGCCCCGCGCCTTCGTGCGGGCCGACACAGGCCAGCAGGGCGCCCGAGGTGTTCCAGGCCGGCGGCCCCGCATCGCCCTGTGGTCCGGACTGCTCGACCCGCCAGCCGCGCACGTCGTCCTCCACGTGTTCGGCGGTGCGCCGCAGCGCGATCTCGCGCAGTGCGATCAGGTTGCCCTTGCGGAAGAAGTTCTGCGCCGCCCGCTCGGCCTGCTGCGGCAGGTAGACCTTGCCGGCCGCCAGCCGCGCCATCAGCTCGTCGGACGTGACATCGACCAGCACCACCTCGTCGGCCTCGTCGAGCACCGTGTCGGGCACGGTCTCGTGCACCCGAACGCCGGTGATCGCGCCCACCGTGCCGTTGAGGCTCTCGAGATGCTGCACGTTGAGCGCCGACCAGACCTCGATGCCGGCGGCCAGCAGCTCCTGCACATCCTGCCAGCGCTTGGCATGGCGCGAGCCCGGCGCGTTGGAGTGCGCCAGTTCGTCGACCAGCAGCACCGCCGGCTTGCGGGCCAGCGCGGCATCGAGGTCGAATTCCTTCAGCGTGCGGCCACGGTACGGGACGTCTCGCGGCGGCAGCGTCTCGAGGCCGGCAAGCAGGGCCGCCGTCTCGCTGCGGCCGTGGGTCTCCACCACCCCCAGCACCACGTCGCGGCCCGCGGCATGCTCGCGCTGCGCCGCGCTCAGCATGGCCCAGGTCTTGCCGACACCCGCACTGGCGCCGAAGTAGATGCGCAGCTTGCCCCGGCGCGCGCGTTCGTCCTCGGAGCGCAGCTGGGCGAGGAGGGCGTCGGGGTCGGGGCGGGTGTCGTCGATCATGAAAAGTGCGCGGCGCTGGAGGTTATCTCATCGGCCGGTCTTTCGGCGCCCTGCGATGCGCGTTGCGATGCGCGTGGCGCTGCGCGGCGCCTGGTCCTCATTTCGCGGCATCGAGCGCCAGGTTGAGCGCCAGCACGTTCACGCGCGGCTCGCCCAGCAGGCCCCACAGCGGCGCCTCGGTGTGGGCGTCGATCAACCGTTCGACGGCTTCCAGCGGCAGCTGGCGAATGCGCGCCACGCGTGCCACCTGGTAGCGCGCCGCGGCCGGGCTGATGTGCGGATCGAGCCCGCTGGCCGAAGCCGTGACCAGGTCGACCGGCACCGCCGCCGGGTTGCCCGGATCGGCCGCGCGCAGCGCCTCGACGCGGCCCTTGACCGCCTCGGCCAGCGCCGGATTCAGCGGCCCCTGGTTGGCGCCGCCCGAGGCGGCCGCGTTGTAGGCCATCGGTGCCGTGGCCGACGGGCGGCCCCAGAAGTGCTTCGGGTCGCTGAAGTTCTGGCCGATCAATGTCGAGCCGACCGGCACGCCGCCGCGCACGACCAGGCTGCCCGCCGCCTGCCCCGGAAAGACCGCCTGCGCGACGCCGGTCACCGCCAGCGGATAGACGATGCCCGTGAGGGCGCTCAGCAGCACGAAGAGCACGAGCACGGGACGAAGGATGTTTGTCATGAGGATGCTTTCAGACCAGACCGACCGCGACCAGCAGCCAGTCGATGAGCTTGATGCCGATGAAGGGAACCACGAGCCCGCCGAGCCCGTAGATGGCGAGATTGCGCCGCAGCAGCGCGGCCGCGCCGACCGGCCGGTAGCGCACCCCCTTCAGGGCCAGCGGGATCAGGAACACGATCACCAGCGCATTGAAGATCACCGCCGAGAGAATCGCCGAGGACGGGCTCGCAAGCCGCATCACGTTGAGCGCGCACAGTTGCGGGTAGGTCGTGACGAAGATCGCCGGAATGATCGCGAAGTACTTCGCCACGTCGTTGGCGATCGAGAAGGTGGTGAGCGAGCCGCGGGTCATCAGCAGCGCCTTGCCGGTCTCGACCACCTCGAGCAGCTTGGTCGGGTTGGAGTCGAGGTCGACCATGTTGCCGGCCTCCTTCGCGGCCTGCGTGCCGCTGCCCATCGCCACCGCCACGTCGGCCTGCGCCAGCGCCGGCGCGTCGTTGGTGCCGTCGCCGGTCATGGCGACCAGCCGGCCCTCGGCCTGGTACTGGCGGATCAGCGCCAGCTTGTCCTCGGGCGTGGCCTCGGCCAGGAAATCGTCGACGCCGGCCTCGGCCGCGATGGCCGCCGCCGTCAGCTTGTTGTCGCCGGTGATCATCACCGTCTTGATGCCCATGCGGCGCAGCTCGGCGAAGCGCTCCTTGATGTCGGTCTTGACGATGTCCTTGAGCTCGACGATGCCGAGCACGCGGGCGCCTTCGGCCACCGCCAGCGGCGTGCTGCCGCGGCGCGCCACGGCGTCGGCGGCCTGCACCAGCGCGTCGGGCACCGCTCCGCCGAGCGCTTCCACATGGCGCCGCACCGCGTCGACCGCGCCCTTGCGCAGCACGATCGGCGCGGCGTCGAGGCTGTGGGGCGCCGCCGGCAGGTTGACGCCGCTCATGCGGGTCTGCGCCGTGAAGGGCACGAAGTGCGCGCCCTCGACGCCCTTGTCATCGGTGCCGGCGCGGCGCGCCAGCTCGACGATGCTGCGGCCCTCGGGCGTCTCGTCGGGCAGCGAGGCCAGCAGCGCGGCTCGCGCGAGGCGCTCCTGCGCGACACCCGGCGCCGCGAAGAAGGCGCTGGCCTGGCGGTTGCCGTGCGTGATGGTGCCGGTCTTGTCGAGCAGCAGCACGTCGACGTCGCCCGCGGCCTCGACCGCGCGGCCCGAGGTCGCAATCACGTTGGCCTGCATCATGCGGCTCATGCCGGCCACGCCGACGGCGGAGAGCAGGCCGCCGATGGTGGTCGGGATCAGGCACACCAGCAGCGCGACCAGCGCCGTCAGCGACACCACCGAGCCCGCACCCGCCGCGCCGACGCTGAACACCGAGTACGGCAGCAGCGTCGCCGTGACGACCAGGAACACCAGCGTCAGCGCCACCAGCAGGATCGTCAGCGCGATCTCGTTCGGCGTCTTCTGGCGCTTGGCGGCCTCGACCATGCCGATCATGCGGTCGAGGAAGGATTCGCCCGGGTTGACCGTGATGCGCACCACCAGCCAGTCCGACAGCACCCGCGTGCCGCCGGTGACGGCCGAGAAGTCGCCGCCCGACTCGCGCACCACCGGCGCCGATTCGCCGGTGATCGCGCTCTCGTCGACCGAGGCCACGCCTTCGATCACCTCGCCGTCGAGCGGGATCACGTCGTGCGCCTCGACCAGCACCACGTCCCCGCGGCGCAGGTTCGGTGCCTGCTCCGGCAAAAAGGTCGCGCCATGGAAGGGCTGGGTCAGCTTCTTGGCCCAGGTGTCCTTGCGCAGTCCGCGCAGGGAAGCAGCCTGCGCCTTGCTGCGGCCTTCGGCCAGCGCTTCAGCGAAGTTCGCGAACAGCACCGTGAACCACAGCCAGATCGAGACCGCGAGCACGAAGGTGGCCGACATGCCGGTCTCGCCCGGGAAGCTCAGCGAGTGCACCCAGAGCATGGTCGTGAGGATGCTGCCGATGTAGACGATGAACATCACCGGATTGCGCCACTGCACGCGCGGGCTCAGTTTGGCGAAGGCGCCCCACAGTGCCGGCTTGACCAGCGCGGCATCGAACAGCGAGAGGTGTTTTTTCTTCCTGGCAAAGGCCTTGGCCTCCACCACGGCCGCCAACTCGGCAGGCTCGCCCAGGGAGATCGGAGAAGGATTCTTCTTCATGGTTTGCACTCTCATTTCCACAGCATCAGGTGCTCGACGACGGGCCCGAGCGCCAGCGCAGGCACATAGTTGAGCAGGCCGACCAGCAGCACGGTGCCGATCAGCAGCGTCACGAACAACGGGCCGTGCGTGGGCATCGTGCCCGCGGTGACCGGAACGCGCTTCTTGGCGGCCAGCGCGCCCGCAATGGCGAGCACCGGCACGATCACGCCGAAGCGGCCGAACCACATCGCGATGGCGAGCCAGGCGTTGTAGAAGGGCGTGTTGGCCGACAGGCCGGCGAAGGCGCTGCCGTTGTTGTTGCCGGCCGAGGTGAACGCATAGAGGATCTCCGAGAAGCCGTGCGCGCCCGGATTGGCGATGCCGGCCTTGCCCGCGTCCGCGATCACGGCGATGGCCGTGCCCGCCAGCACCAGGATCGGCGTGACCAGGATCGCGATCGAGGTCAGCTTCATCTCGTGCACCTCGATCTTCTTGCCCAGGTACTCGGGCGTCCGGCCGATCATCAGGCCGGCAATGAAGACCGCGAGGATCGCGAAGATCAGCATGCCGTAGAGGCCGGTGCCGACGCCGCCGAAGACCACCTCGCCGAGCTGCATCAAGACCAGCGGCACCATGCCGCCCAGCGGCGTGAACGAGTCGTGCATGCCATTGACCGCCCCGCACGACGCCGCCGTGGTGATGGCGGCGAACAGCCCCGAGGCCGTGATGCCGAAGCGCACTTCCTTGCCTTCCATGTTGCCGCCGGCCTGCAGCGCGCTGGCGGCCTGGTCGACACCCAGCGCGCCCACCAGGGGATTGCCGGCCTGCTCGGCGGGAATGACCACGATCACCGCCGCGACGAACAGCACCGTCATCGCCGCCAGCACCGCCCAGCCCTGGCGCAGGTCGCCGACCACGCGCCCGAAGGCGAAGCACAGCGCCGCCGGGATCAGGAAGATGGCCAGCATCTGCACCAGGTTGGCCAGCGCCGTGGGGTTCTCGTAGGGATGCGCCGAATTGGCGTTGAAGAAGCCGCCGCCGTTGGTGCCGAGCATCTTGATCGCCTCCTGCGAGGCGACCGGGCCCATGGCCAGCGTCTGCGTGGCGGTGCTCGCGTCTTCCGTCACCGGATTGCCCTGGGCATCCTTGACCGGCTGGCCCGCCGCATCCAGCTTGGGATTCTGGTAGGCCGTCGCTTCCACCGTGGCCACGGTCTGGTAGGCATCGAAGTTCTGGATCACGCCCTGGCCGACGAAGAACACGGCCATCACGAAGGAGATCGGCAGCAGCAGCCACAGGGTGATGCGCGTCAGGTCGACCCAGAAGTTGCCCACCAGGCCCTTGCCGTCCGTGCTGCGCGCCGCGAAGCCGCGGGCCAGCGCGAAGGCCACCGCGATCCCGGTGGCGGCCGAGAAGAAGTTCTGCACCGTGAGCCCGAGCATTTGCGTGAGGTAGCTCATGGTCGACTCGCCGGCATAGCCCTGCCAGTTGGTGTTGGAGACGAAGCTCACGGCGGTGTTGAAGGCCGAGTCCGGCGCGACGGCCGCCATGCCCGCGGGATTGAGCGGCAGCACGGATTGCAGCCGCTGCAGGCCGTAGACGGCCAGCGCGCCGATGGCATTGAAGGCCAGCAGCGCGAGCGCGTAGCTTCGCCAGTGCATCGCGCTGTCCGGCGAAGTGCCGGCGAGCTTGTAGAGCGGCGCTTCGGCGCGCTGCATCCAGCGCGGCGGCGCGCCGCTGCACAGCAGCGCCAGGTAGCGGCCGAGCGGCCAGGCCAGCAGGCCCAGCGCGACGAGGTAGAGGGCCAGCAGGCCCCAGGCGGAGGCGTTCATGTCAGAACTCCTCGGCGCAGATCAGCGCGAACACGAGATAGGCGAACAGGAGGACGGCGAGCAGGCCGCCGAATCCGTAGAGCACTTCGAGGCTGATCACGAACGCTCTCCCTTGGGCGCTTCGAGCTTGAAGAGCCCGACCACCATTCCCGCCATCACGACCCATATCGCCGCCAGGGCGGCAATCCACACGATGTCCATCGATCTCTCCTGCTTTCAAATCAGGAATCGAGTGTGCAGAGGCGCGCGTAAAGACGGGGAACAGAGTCGACGGGGCGGCGTAAAGAAAGCGTAAATGCGGCTCGCCATCTGCGATGGTCGAATCGGCGAGAACTGGTTCTTTACCCAGGCGCGGCCATGCGCCACAGTGGGCGATGTCCAAATTTCTTCGTTATCTGCGCGCCGTTCTCTGGGGCTTCGTCGGCCTGGGCGGCCGCCGGGCCGACGCCGACGAGCGGGTCGACCAGGCCGGCGCGCTGCCGACCATCGCGATCGCGCTGGTGCTGGTCTTGCTGCTGGTCGTCGGCCTGATCGCGCTGGCGAAATTCGCCGCCGGAACCTGATCCCAGGCTCGAGTCCGGCGGCGGAAGACTCAGCGTTTTGCCAGCAAGGCGCCCATCGCGAACACCGAGTTCGGCGCATTGACCGGTGGCGGCTTCACGCGCCCCGGGACCACCGGCACGCCGATCTTGCGTGCCGCCACGACGCCCTTGCGGATCTGTTCGTCGACCAGGCTCTGCAGCGTGATCGATTGCAGGAACTCGACCGCGCGGCGGTTCACCGATTCCCACAGCGCGTCGGTGGTGCAGCGGTGCAGCGCGCCCGGCGCATCGGGGCGCTGCGGGCGGGTCCTGGGCTCGGCCTCGTCGTCGATCGACAGGATGATGTCGGCCACGTTGATCTCGTCCGCGCTGCGCCCGAGCGAATAGCCGCCGCCCGGCCCGCGGGTCGATTCGACCAGCCCCTGGCGCCGCAGCTTGCCGAAGAGCTGCTCCAGGTAGGACAGCGAGATTCGCTGGCGCTGGTGGATGGAAGACAGGTTGACCGGGCCGTTGCGGCCGTTCAGTGCCACGTCGATCATGGCGGTGACTGCGAAGCGGCCTTTGGTGGTGAGACGCATCGATGGTTCTTTCTGTGTTGGGGCGGACTGGCGCCGCCGAGGGGGTTGCAGGCCGACGTGCGAAACGTCGTGCTGCGGGGTGCTGGCAGGCGAGGGAACAGCGGTCCCCCGCGGGCAGCGGGCCTTGGGCGTGAAGGCCTAGGCGCGGGGCGGCCGCTTCGGCTGCTCGAGGAAGGGCGAGGCCCTGAGCGCCGGCGGCGGTGGCGCGGCGAACGTCGACATCGCCAGCGGGACGAAGGGTCCCGGGATGCCGATCAGGATCTCGCTGCAATCATGGCGCTGTTCGTCATTGCCGGGCGTTTCTTCGCCGCTTTCGCCGGGCGTCCCGGCATCGACGGCATGCGAAGCCACGCCGTGCTGCGCCTGCGCCGTGGCGTCGCAACCGTGCTGGCGCGCGACCGAGTGACCCTGGGCGGCGGCCGTGAAGCCGAGGCAGCAGAGCACGAACGCGAGGACAGCGGGAAGGAGCCAGCGGGGCATGTCGGGGGATTTTAGCTGTCTCTGCAGAAGGCGCCCTGCGACCCTCGAGTCGTTCCTTCTTCGTCAAGTTGGCAGCCGCACCGAATTCCGCACACACCGTCCGTACCCCGCGTCAGATCAGCACGCGAGCCGCGGAATTCGCCTGTCTCGGACAGCAGTGATCGACGTCATGGCGCTTGCTCAGTCCAGCTTGACGCCGGCAGCGCGGATCACCTTGCCCCACATGGCACGGTCGGAGTTGATGAACGCGGTGAATTCGGCCGGCGTGTTGCAGCGCAGTTCACCGCCGTAGTCCCGCCACTTTTTGGCCAGGTCCTGGGACTGACAGACCTTGCCCATGGCAGCGCTCAGCTTCTCGAGGATGGCCGGGGACGTGCCGGCCGGGGCAAGAAGCCCCTGCCAGGCGATGGGCGTGTAGTCGGGCAGGCCTTGTTCGGCGAAGGTCGGTACGTTCGGGAAGCTGGGATGGCGCGCCTTGCCTGTGATGGCGAGCAGCCTGAGCTTGCCGGCCTGAACGTTGGTTGCCGCCGCTGGCAGGCCGTCGAACATCAATTGGATCTGGCCGGCTAGCAGGTCGGCATAAGGGCTGTTGCTGTTGTACGGGATGAGGTTGGACTTCACGTCCGCCGCGCTGTTGAACCATACGGCCGACAGGTGGGAGTAGCTGCCGATGCCCTGTGTGGCCACCGAGACGGAGTCCGGCTTGGCCTTCAACTGGGCGATCAGTTCCCGCGCGTCCTTGGCTTGGACGCTGGGCGTGGCGATCAGGCCTGTGTTGAGCACGCCCAGAAGGCTGATGGGGGCGAAGTCGCGCTCGGCGTTGAAGGGAAGTTTGCTGTACAGGTGGGGTATCACGGAGAGCGAACTGGTGGTGCCGATGTACAGCGAATAGCCGTCGCTTGGCGCCTTGGCCGCGACATCCGTTCCGATGATGTTCGAGGCTCCAGGGCGGTTTTCCACGTAAACGGATTGGCCCAGGATCTTGGTCAGTTCGGCGGCCAGTTCGCGAGCGTTGGCATCCGGCCCGCTGCCCGCGGGGAAGGGGGCAATGATGCGTATCGGTTTGGTGGGGTAGTCGGCCTGCGCGGCCGCGCCGCCTGTCCCCACGCCCAGTCCAACGGCCATGGCCAGCGTAGCGGAATGTGAGGCAAGCCTCTTGATGAACGTCATGAATGTCTCCGTTTTTGCGAACTTGTGCCAATCGCACGGGGTCGAATCATAAGAAAACATAGCGTATTGTCAAATTGTGATAATGAAAGTACATTTCACTCATGTAGTCGGACTTATGTTCCGGTTAATTATCGACAGGAGACAAATTGATGCAATCATCTTCCGCTTCGGACCTGCAGTTCAGCCACATCGGGCTGTATGTGACGGACTTGCCGCGCATGGCCCGCTTCTACAAGCAGGCGCTGCGCTTCACCCAGACGGATGCGGGCGATCTGGGCGCCGTGCAGCTGGTTTTTCTCAGCCGCGACCCCAATGAGCACCACCAGCTCGTGCTGGCGACCGGCCGTCCGGCCAACATGGCATTCAACGTGGTCAACCAGATCGCCTTCCGGGTGCCCGATCTGGCGGCGCTGCGCCGCTTCCACGATCGGCTGCTGGCCGAGGGGGCGAGCGACATGCACCCAGTCACGCATGGCAACGCGGTCTCGGTCTACTGTCGCGATCCCGAGGGCAACCGGTTGGAACTGTTCATGGACACGCCGTGGTACTGCGACCAGCCGCTGCGCGAAACGATCGACCTGAATCAATCGGACGAGGCCATCCTGGCCCAGGCAGAGGCGATTGCCAAGCGGTTTCCCAAGTTCATGAGCCGGGCGCAGTGGCAGGTCGAAGTCGCGCGCCGCATGCAGGAAGACCAGAATGCCTGAGCACGCGCCTGTCTATGACGTCGCCGTCGTCGGCCTCGGTCCCACCGGCGCCACGCTGGCCAACCTGCTCGGCGCCGCTGGCCATTCGGTCCTGGTGGTGGAGAAGGAGGCGGGCATCTTCCCGCTGCCGCGCGCGATCCACTGCGATGGCGAAGTGCTTCGCATCTTCCAGGCGGCCGGGCTGCGCGAGGAGGTGCTGGCGATCTCGCGGCCCGGGACGCAGGGCATGCACTTCGTCAACGGTGTGGGCGAGACGATGCTCATCCGTGGCGGCACGGCGGCCCTGGGCCCACACGGATGCGCCAACAACTACTACTTCCACCAGCCGCAGCTGGAGGCCGTTCTGCGGGAGGGGCTGGCGCGGTTTCCCCGGGTGCAAATCAAGCGACGCCACGAACTGATCGGCGTGAAGCAGGATGACGAGCTCGCAACCTTGACCTGTCAGTCTGTGCCGGGTGGGGAGACACACACTGCGCGAGCCCGTTACGTCGTGGGTTGTGATGGCGCCCGGTCCCTCGTTCGCCAGACCATCGGCAGCCCCATGGTCGACCTAGGCCTGCGCCAACCCTGGCTGGTCTTCGACGCGGTGCTGGAGCAACCGGTGGATCTGCCGGCCTACACCGTTCAGCACTGCGATCCGAGCAGGCCGATGACCTACTGCAACGTTGTGGGCGAGCGCCGGCGCTGGGAAATCATGGTGCTTCCGGAAGACGACCGAGAGGCGCTCGTGCAGCCGGAGAACCTCTGGAAAATGGTGGCTCCGTGGGTGCGGCCCGAGCAGGCGAGCCTGGAGCGGGCGGCTATCTATACATTCCAGTCCGTGATCGCCGAAGGATGGCGTGACCGGCGCCTGTTCCTGGCCGGCGACGCCTGCCATCAAACGCCGCCATTCCTCGGACAGGGCATGTGCGCAGGCATCCGCGACGCTTGGAACCTGGCCTGGAAGCTGGATGCAATGCTGGCGGGTTGCGCATCGGATGCCCTGCTCCACACCTACGAGTCCGAGCGCAAGCCCCATGTGCGCGCGCTCATCGAATTGGCTGTGCGCTTGGGCAACATCATTCAGACGACGGACCCCTCTCTCGCCGCAGAACGGGATGCGAAGTTTCAGGCGGGCCGTCCTGAAATTTTCGAGCTTCCGCCTCAGCTTCTGGGGACCGGGGCATTCGACCCCACGGAGCCCGAGCTGGCAGGGCGGCCTTTCCCGCAGCCGCAACTGGAGGATGGGCGCTTGCTCGACGAGCTCTTGGGACGTCGTGGCGCCGTCATTGGGAGCCACCAGGTGCTTTCAGCGGCGTCGCCCGCAACCGCCTCGCGCTGGCAGCGCAGTGGCGCCATCGTGATTGACAAGCCCGATTCGAGCCTGCGGGAATGGTTGCGCTCACACGACGCGAGTGCCGTGATACTCCGTCCGGACCGATATATCGTCGGCGTGGCACGGTCTGGGGCTGATCTGGATCGCATTTCGCAATACCTCCCCGTCGCGCCATGAGCAATTCAACGGGGGACTGCTTTGTCCGAAACTTCTTCCACGTCGAGCCTGGAGCGCATGCTAGGGGTGCTCGACCTCTTCGACGACATCCATCTGACGCAAACGGCGGAAGACATCGCCATGGCGCTGGACGTTTCGCTGCCCACCAGCTACCGCTACGTGCGGCTGCTGCTGCAGGCGGGGCTGCTGCAACGCGTGGAAGACTCGCACTACGCCCTGGGTCCGCGCATTATCCTGTTGGACCACTACATCCGGCGGGCCGATCCGGTGCTCAGGGCCGGCCTACCCATCTTGCGGGAGCTGGTCGACGCCACGGGCTTCGACTGCGTGGTCACGGGCCTGTTCGGGATGCAGGTGCTGGACACCCATCGGGAGATGGGCGGCACGCCGGCGGCGCTTGCCTACGGCAGGGGCCGTCCACGCCCGCTCTTCCTCGGCGGTGCGCCGAAGGTCCTGCTGTCCACCTTCGCCTCGGCGGCGCTGAAGAAGGTCTTCGAGACGCGGCACGAAGAAATAGTGCGCTGCGGCCTGCCGGCCGAGTGGCCCGAGTTCCGGCGGCACTACGCGGCCATCCGCAAGGCGGGGTACTACGTGTCCAACGGCGAACTGGAGCCACAGCTGGCGGCCGTGGCGGCGCCCATTCTCAAGACCGACGGCGGCGCATGGGCCGCCATCTCACTGGTGTTCGATACCTCTCGCCTGGCGATTGTCGACCTTGAAAAGCTGGTCCATCTGATCAACGAGGCCGCCGCGCGCATCGGAGGTCGGCTGGCCTAGATCCATCCAACCCCTTCATCCATCCAAAGAATCATCATGAAACTCATCAGCTATCAGTTCAATGGGCAAGACAGCTACGGCGCCGTGGTCGGCGACCGCGTGGTCGACCTGCGTGAAGTCTTCGGCACGCGTGCGCCGGACTTGAAAGCGTTCATCGCAGCGGACCTCTTCTCGCAAGCTGCCGCCAGGGTCGCCGCGGCCCAGGCCACGCTGCCGCTGGCCGAAGTCAAGCTGCAGCCGGTCATCCCCAACCCGGGCAAGATCTTCTGCATCGGTCTGAACTACGGCGATCACATTCGCGAGACGGGCAGGGAAGCGACGGAGAAGCCTGTGATCTTCCTGCGCGTGGCGGATTCGCAGCTGGCGCATGGGGACGACATCGTGCGTCCTCGCGTGTCCGAGCGCCTGGACTACGAGGGCGAGATCGCGATCGTTATCGGAAAGGGCGGCCGCCACATCTCCGAGGCCGACTCCTGGTCGCACATCGCCGGCTATAGCTGCTACAACGACGGCAGCGTGCGCGACTGGCAGGTCCACACCTCGCAGTGGGGCCCGGGCAAGAACTTCTGGAAGACCGGTGCGTTCGGCCCGTGGATGGTCACTTCGGACGAGATCGCGCCCGACCAGAAGATGACGCTGGTCACGCGCCTCAATGGCCAGGAGCTGCAGCGCGCCACCACCGACATGATGGTACACAGCATCCCGCGCCAGATCGCCTACATCTCCGCTTTCATCCCGCTGGAGGCTGGCGACGTCATCGTCACCGGCACGCCCGGTGGCGTGGGCAACAAGCGCACGCCGCAGGTCTTCATGAAGCCGGGCGACATGTGCGAGATCGAGGTCGACGCCATCGGCGTGCTGCGCAACGGCATCCGCGACGAGTAGGCCGATGAGCGACGCCGTCGAGATGCTGGCGAAGCTGGCCGCGCGCCAGATCGCGTACCGGCACCTCGGCTTCGATCAATGGACGGTCACCCGCACGCAGGATGCGGCGGTCGTCTCGGGTGAGATGCGGGCTCTGGTGCAACGGGATCGCAGCCTGCCCACGACACGCCGAAGCGGAACGGGAACTGGCCCAGGACCTCGCGGGCGATGCCGGCGCTGGCGCTGCCCGCCACCGTGACTTCGACCTGAATCCCGAAACGCGGGTCGTTGCTGACCTCGAGCCGAGAGGGCGGGGCGCCCGCATCGTGCAGCGCCGTGCGCAGCGCATCCGCGATCTCGCGCTGCCTGAGCTCGGGCTTGAAGATCTTGCCGACGCCGGTCAGGGGCATGGCCGCCACCAACCTGATCGCCTTCGGCATCGCTGCGCGTTCGGTGATCTGGTCCCTGGCGAAGGACAGCAGCTCGTCCTCGGTCGCGCGAAGGCCGGGCCTGAGCTGCACATAGGCGACCGGCAGTTCGCCCGCATGCAAGTCGGGGCGACCGACCGCGGCGGCGAGTTGCACGGCCGGATGCCGGTGCAGCGGTTCTTCGATGCTCGCGGGGTCGATGTTGTGGCCGCCCCGGATGATGAGTTCCTTCTTTCGGCCGGTCAGGTAGAAGTAGCCATCCGCGTCCTGCCGGCCGAGGTCGCCGGTGTTCATCCAGCGCCGGCCGTCGTCCAAATCCAGCCAGAGCCCTTTGTCCTGATCGGGGTCGCGATAGCCGGCAAACACATTGGGACCGCTGATCGCGAGCACGCCTGCCTCGCCGATCGCGCAGTCGCGCACGTAGGCCCCTGCGTCGTCCAGCATGACGGCTTTCATGGCCTGCAAGGGCAGGCGCAGGCCGATCGACCCGGCGCGCCGCTCTCCCAGCGGAGGATTGCAGGTGCTGACGCAGGTCCCCTCGGTCAGCCCGTATCCCTCCAGGATCTTCAGCCCCGTCAACGCTTGGAAGGAGCGCATCAGTTCCACCGGCATCGGTGCGGCCCCGCAGAGCCCGTATTCCAGCGAACTGAGGTCGTGGCCCTGCGTCGGCTGCTGCATCAGCGCCGCATAGACCGTCGGAACGCCACTGAAGAAGTTGATCCGGTGGTGCTCGACCAACGCCCAGAAGTGCTTGATGACACCATCGCCGCGATAGCCCGAGGGTGTGCCGATGATCACGTGTGCGCCGCGTGAGAAGGGCAGCAAGCCAGTGACCAGGACACCATTGACATGGAACAGGGGCAGGCCACAGAAAAGGGTTTTCCCCGCCGAGATGCCATCGCCGAGGAACTGGCCGATGCTCCACGCGTTGGCGACCTCGTTCCCGTGCGTGCGCATCGCGATCTTGGGCGCGCCGGTGGTGCCGCCGGTGCAGAAATAGGACGACCGGTCGCCGGGGCGGATCACACGCCCGCTGACGAGGCGGTCTGCCCGCTGTGAGCGCAGCCCTTGCGCGAAGTCGTGCACGCTGAAGCGACCCCCTGTCTCGCTCGGAGCCACGCCCGCGAGCTCGGGGACCTGACCGGCCAGGTCGACCAGCACGACGTGTTCGAGGCTGCTGACACGGCCGAGCAGCGGCTGCA
Source organism: Variovorax sp. P4_B11 (assembly GCF_056402355.1). Classification (NCBI taxonomy): domain Bacteria; kingdom Pseudomonadati; phylum Pseudomonadota; class Betaproteobacteria; order Burkholderiales; family Comamonadaceae; genus Variovorax; species Variovorax sp. P4_B11. The sequence goes on along the minus strand of NZ_JBFUHO010000038.1, from coordinate 28,488 downwards.
GCCTCGACCACAGGTCCATGCCGGCAACGGGTGCCAGCGTGATCAGCACCTTCGCTTGGCCAGCGGCGAGCAGCTCGACGATGGCCGCGGGCTCCAGCATGGGATTGATGGCGAACGCAATGCCGGCCGCCTGGCCGCCCCAGACCGCGAGATGGGTCTGCGGCAGATTGGGCAACGCGAAGGCGACCACATCGTCGGCACCGACGCCCAGCGCGTGGAGGAAGTTGGCCGTGGCCGTGATGCGAGCGAACAGTGTCTCGTAGTTCCAGACTTCTGGCCGCGCATGATCTTCGACGCGCGGGAAGAACGATAGCGCCGGCGCGTCGGGGTGGGCGCGCGCTGCGGCGCCGATCATCTCGTAGGTGCTGTTCGGCAGGAGGCCGTCGTGCTCGCTTTCGAGAGCGAGCAGGTCTGCGATGGAGGCGATTCCGTTCATGCTTTTCACCAAATAGACATTGGCGTCACGGCAGGAGAACCGCTCGGCCGGGAAGGCCTGCCGACACGTGGTCGAACGCGGCGATGGCGTTGTCGAAGGGCACGGCGATGCCGATCGGCAGCGCGAACCTTCGGGCTCTAACGCCCTCGGCGAGCGCCTCGAGGGCCTCCCGGTCGGGCTTGAAGATGGTCCAGGCATAGCTGGCCTTTGGCGTGCGCGAAGCGACGATGGCGCGGACCTGGTTCCAGTCGCGGCGACTGGCCCACGCCCCACCCACCCATCCCAGGCGGTCGAAGTTCGCGAGTAACGGGTGCACCGTGGTCGCATGGCCCATGGCCCGCGGGCCGAGGCGCGACGCCAGCAGAGCATCGTCGTCCCAGTTCGCGAAGTTCAGCACCACGTCGAAATCCGAGTGCAGTGACTCGATGCAAGACGGGCCGTGCTCGACGGCCACCTTGGCACCGAGGTCCAGGGCGGCCTGACGTTGGCCTCTCGCACAGATCGCAGTGATCTCACTGCCCCAGGGGCGAAGCACCTGCATGGCCAACCGCCCCAGGCCACCGTTGGCGCCGTGGATCAGCACGCGGGCCCGCTGCGCGCTTGATGGGGTGATTCCGGTCGAGCGCAGGGCGAGCCACATCGTGGTGAACGAATAGGGCAGCACCGCGAGCGCGGCCGGATCCGCGTCTTTAGGGGCGCGCAGCAAGAGGTCCTGCGGCACGACGACGTGTGATGCATGCGCGCCGCCCGCCCGGCCGGTGCCGAGCTGACCGAAGACGCGTTGCCCGCGCGCGAAACGGGTCACACCAGCGCCGAGGGCTTCGACGACGCCCGCGACGTCGTTGCCGAGCACGAGCGGAAAGCGCGCCGCGCCCTTGAGCCCCAGCAGGCGACGGCCGTAGCCTGCCGCGCGCTTGACGTCGATGGGGTTCACCGAGGTGGCCTGTACTCGCACCAGCACCTCGCCAGCGCGCGGGTGGGGCAGCTCGACGCTGCGCGCGGCCAGGCGCGGTGGCGTAGCGGTCTCGGTGCACACCAGTTCACGCCGCATGTTGGGCTCCCTGCATGTCGTAGGCCGGAGCCTGCGATGTCGCCGCAGCAGACGACGCGGACGGCGCGACGAGCTCGAGCGCTCGCCGCAGCATCGCTTCGCCCTCGGATGCCGGCCCTTCGGCCAGCACGCAACGGTCGGGCCTGACGATCGCGACCCAGCCGAGTGGAACCCGGCGTGGCAGCAGGGCCTCGTCCAGCGCCTCCAGCCGCTGCGCCGGCGGCGCGAGATCCTGGGCCTGCGATCGCTGGCACCACTGCCACACCCGTCCGCCCGCCGCTTGCCAGCGCTGCAGCAGTTCAGCCGGCAGCCTGCCCGACAGGTCCACGCCAAAGCCGATCAGCGCCCATTGCAGTCCCAGCGCGTCGTCGCTGAGGACCGGCCCGCCGCCGATGGCTGGCCGAACCCAGCCTTGCGCCAGCATGGCCCCGGCACGCAGCCGCTCGCTGCCGCGCACGCGCCAGAACAGGCCCCGGTCGAAGGTGTTCTGCGGCTTGACCTTCAAGTCCTCGAACAGCGCGCGGCCAGCCGGCAGCAGGCGCATGAGGCTCATCAGCCCGTGCACGGCGAACGCCGCGGCGCGGCTCTGCGGCATCACGATGGCACCGAGCATGCGCGCCAGGTGGATGATCTTCCTGGCGTGGGGCCGTCGCTCGGTGTCGTAGCTGTCGAGTACGCCCTCGTTCGCACGTCCCTGCACGACCCAGGCGAGCTTCCAGGCCAGATTGGCCGCGTCGCGCAGCCCGGCGACCAGGCCCTGGCCGGCGAAGGGCGGCGTGACGTGCGCGGCGTCGCCGGCGAGGAAGCAGCGCCCCTTGGAGAAGCGCTTCGCCTCGCGCGCATGGAAGCGATAGACCGCCGTGCGTTCGATCCGGATGTGCTGGCTGTCGCACCAAGGCGCGAGCAAGCGCCGCACCGACTCCGGCCGCTCCATCTCTTCCGGCCGTTCGCCGGGGCGGAGCATGAACTCCCAGCGCTGCCGTCCGCCGGGAGCGACCATGCGCGGCGTCGGGCGCCGTGGGTCGCAGGTGAACTCGACATGGTCGATCGGGTCCGGCACGTCGAGCGCATCGACGATCAGCCAGTCCTGGTGGAAGCTGCGGCCTTCGAAGTCCAGACCCAGGGAGCGCCGCACCAGTGAATTCGCGCCGTCGCAACCGACGAGATAGCGCGCACGCACATGGGTCTCATTGCCGACCGCGTCCTCCAGCCGCGCCTGGATGAACCGGCCATCGTCCACGAAGGCCGCGAGCTCGCTGCCCAGCCGGACCTCGATGCCGGGGTATTGCGCGAGCTTTTCGCGCAGCACGCGCTCGAGCTCCGGCTGGTAGAAGGTGACGAGCGCGGGGTGTCCATCGATGATGCCGGCGCTGTTGATGCGGGCGAAGCGGCCGAACAGCGGAGAGAGGTACTGCACCTGCGGAATCGCGACGGTTTCGAACTCGCCGTCGCGCACGCCGGCCAGTTGAAGTATGCGCAGCGCCTCGTTGTCGAGCGCGATCGCGCGCGGCTTCTCGAAGATGGCGCTCGCCTTGTCGATGGCCAGCACGCGCACGCCGTAGCGGCCGAGCAGATTGGCCAGCGCCGCGCCGACCGGGCCGAGGCCGACCAGCAGGATGTCGGTGTCGAGCCGCGGCACCGTGTGATGGGAGGATGGTGCGTTCATGGCGCGGCGATGGCGGTGGTCTGTTCGCCGAGGTCGATGGCGCCGTCGTCGGTGCGGATCGACGCGCTGATCTGGTCGCCCGGGCGCAGGTAGGCAGGGTTGGCGCGCCCCTTGCGGATGAACATCCGCCACTTGCCGGCGTCGCTGAGCAGGTGCCTGGCGATGAACATCGCGGCCTTGCCGGGCGCGCGCGCGGCGCAGCCCGCCGGCGTGCCGGTGGCGATCAGGTCGCCGGGGAGCAGGTCCTGCAGCGCCGCAAGTTCGGTGAGCGTGGCCGCGGGGCCGTGGATCATCTCGGCGCAATAGGCGTCCTGCCGCGTCTGGCCGTTGACCGCCAGGCGCATGTGCAGCTCGGGCCAGCGCGCCCATTCCTGCGGCGTCAGCAGCACCAGTCCGGGTCCGACCGGCCCGAAGCCTCGATAGCTCTTGCCCTTGTAGAACTGGCCCTGCGGCAACTGAACGTCACGTGCCGAAAGGTCATTGACGATCGTCACCCCCGCCAGCCACTGCGGCAGGTCGTCGGGGTCGATCTGGGTGCCGGCCGGCACCGGCCTGCGCAACACCAGGCCGAGCTCGATCTCGTAGTCGAGCAACTGCACATGCGCGGGGCGGACCACCGGCGCATCGGCCGCCGTGATGCTGGATGGTGCCTTGGTGAAGATCGTGTTGAAGGGGAAGTCTTCGATGCGCAGGCCTGATTCGGCGATGTGGCTGCGATAGTTGACACCCTGGCAGATGAACTGCTGTTGACGGGTCACCGGCGACAGAAGCCGGACGCGCTCGAGCGGCACCACGGCCTGTGCCGCCTCGGTGGCCCACAGCAACTCCCAGTGGTCGGAGAGCAGCTCGCCGGTGCTGGGCACATCGGCTTGCAGGGGGGCGATGAGGCGCCCGAATTGAACGCCCCAGCGGGGCGTGCCGCCTTCGGCGTAACGAATGATCGTGCGTGACATGGGGATGGTTGGAGGAGAGTTAGAGCCAGGGGCGCGCGGGCGCATCGAGCGCCGCGCTCATGAGGTTCAGTCGCTGCGGCGTGATGGCCTTGCGACGCACGAGCTTCAGCACGTGCAGAAGGGTTCGCAGGTTCTTCCTCGGCTTCATCGAGGCGGGCGCGTCGGCGCCCCAGGCCCAGATGCCGCCGAATTCGAGCGGCGAGTAGGCAGTCTCGAAGTCCGCGGTGAAGACGTCGCCATCCGTGTAGTGCTCGTACTCGAAGCCGTCGGGATCGAACCAGTAGTCGAAGAGCTGGCTGCCGAGCAGGTGGCGGCCGATGCCCCACATGTGCCGGTGGCCCTGGGCGCTCAGCACCTGCTGGCCCTGTCCCAGCGCATCCAGGTCCAGAACCTCGTAGGCGCTGTGCTCGAGCTTCTCCTCGATGCCGCCGACGATCACCAGCGTGTGGTGATCGGCCGGCTGATTGCCAAGGTCGAGGCGGCAGAAGGCGAGACTGGGACTGCCGTCGGCGAGGTACTGCACGTCGGTGGGAATAGCCCCAAGCACGCGCAGGTACCACTCGGCCATGCGTGCGAAGTCCACCGTCTGCAGGACCACGTGGCCCAGCCGCACCACGCGCGCCGGTTCGATGGGCGTGCGCACCGTGCGATTCACTCGGGGCGTGTCTTGTGCCGTGTTCGTGCTCGGCGTGACGGCTTCGCGCAGCGGCAGCGGCTCGACACGCCGCTGATCCTGCAGCAGCCAGACGCTGCGGCCGCTGGGGTCGAACAGCTCCACGCCGCGGCCGCCCGAGGGCAGGCGCTCGAGCGGCAGCCAGCGCGCCCCCATCTGCTCCACGTAGCGGTGCAGATCCGTGTCGGCCGCCATGAGGAACGCGGGGCCGATGAAACGATCCTGCCGGCCGGCTTGCGCGATCGCAATGCAGGGCGCGGTCCCCGCACCCCGGGCCACAAGACGCTGCGGTGTGGAACTGACGATATGAAAGCCGAAGTCGCGCCAGAAGCGTTCGGTCGGCGCCAGCCGGCGCTTTTCCCAGCGCAGGAAGGCCAGTTGGATGGCGCGCCCGAGGGCGGGCGGCCGGGGCAGTCGTTGGACATCGGCGGGCAGTCGGCCTTCGGGTGTCGAATCGGGCTGCCGAAGTACGGCGGTGATGCTACTCACGGGTGGGTCTCCCTTCAGAACGTGTATTGGTAGCCGAGCAGGAACATCTGGACCTTGCTCGTCATCGAAGTGCCGGCGCTGGCGCCAGTGCCGGTCAGCGTGGTGCGCGGATTCAACTCGTAGCCGAGGTTCAGTTCCGAGTGCGGGTCGACGCGCCAACTCAGGCCCGCGGTGTAGGCCTTCTCGTTGATCGACGGCACGAGCAGGTTCTGCACCGCGCGCGAAGGGTCGATCTGGCCGCGGTTGCGGCTGTAGCCGGCCCGCAGGGTCCAGAGCTCGTCGAGTGCCCACGCTGCGCCAAGGCGCACAACAGGCTGGTTGCGCCAGGTGAACCCGTTCGGGTCCTGCATTGCCTTGATCTCGCCCCACAGGATGCGCAGCCAGTCGGCGGCCAGGGTGAGCCGTTCGATGGGCTGCCATGCAGCGCCGACGCCGTACTGACCAGGCACGTCGAGGCGTCCATCGCTGTAGGCCAGCAGGTCGCGGTCGTAGCCGTCGAGCCGGCCCATGCGGGCGCGGGACTTCAGGTTCATGCCGAGCGACCAGTCCGCCGTCGGCTTCCACAGCAAGCCGCCTCGAAGGCCAACGCCAGTCGCCGTCTGATCGCCGTGACCGGGAAGCGGCAACAAGCCGCCGGGCACAGGGGCGGGCACGATCACGCCATCGGCATCGAATTGCTGCCAGGCCAGCGTGAGGCCCAGGCCGAGTGCCAGGTCAGGCGTGGGCTTCCAGGCCATGGCGGGAATGAACTCGGCGACGCGAAGCGTTGTCTTTGCCGTTCCCGCACCGGGCACCGGCAGCGCGGGCTGACCGTAGTCGGAGCCCGCGCCGGCGCCCGACATGCTGATCCCGAGAGTGACCTCGGGAGTCGAATGCCAGATGAAGCCGCCTTCGGGGGCCATCTGGGTCTGGTGGTTCTCGAGGTGGTTGCCCGGCAGGACATAGTCCGCGGAAGAGTGCCCGCTGAACACCTGCAGGTCGAGCGTCGTCGAAGACGGTACGAAGGCGATGCCGGCCGGATTGTTCGCTGCGGCCACGGCGTCGAGCGGCAGCGCGATCGAGGCGCCGCCCATCGATGCGTTCTTGATCCCATTGCCGCCGAGCAGCGCGCCATTGACTGCCGGCGCTGCGGTGTGAAAGGCCGCGACGGCGAGCATGAGCGTGAGCTGAAGGGGCCGGGAGGGTCCGAGCATCGTGGAATCCTTCGATCGAGTGGAGGTGGTGCCGACAAGTGAATCTTCATAATAACAAATATGTCATCATGACAATACTGTCGTTTATACTTAGTCAAGCTCTGGGCACAATCCATCCATGCAAACGCAAGACCACCGCCAGCGAGTCGCAGCCGAGCGCCGCGAACGCATGCGTGCCCGCCTGCTCGCCAGCGCGATGAGGCTCGTCGCGGAAAAGGGTCCGGCGGCGACGTCGATCGACGATGTGATCTCGGCCGCCGAGGTGTCGCGGGGCACGTTCTACAAGTACTTCCCGTCGCCCGACGCGCTGGTGCGCGAGCTCGCCATCGAGATCGCCAATGAGCTGATCGGAATGGCCGAGCCCGTGGTGCGCAGCTACGCCGATCCGGCTGAGCGCGTGTCGAGTGGCATTCGCCTGGTGTCCAGGCTCGCCATCGACCACCCGCTGGCCGCCGCATTCCTGGTCCGCCTCGGATGGCCAGATGCACGAGGCCCGAACATCGTGCTCGAGTTCGTGCAGCGGGACCTGATCGAGGGCATCCGGCAGGGCCGGTTCACGCCCATGCCGATCGCATTGGCCCTGAACATCGTGACGGGTGCCGTCCTTGGCGCGACGCATCGCATGCTCGAGCCGGGTTGCGAGAGCGACTTCGCCGAACAGAGCGCCGCCGCCGCGCTGCGCGGACTGGGCCTGGATGCAAAGAGCGCCCAGCGCATCGCCAACAGCCCGTTGAAGCCGGTCGAGGTTCATTCGGCGCGTTTGCTCACCGAGACCTCGGAGATCCCGGCGCCAGACGTTGTGAAGACGACCCGGCACGTGGTCGGGCGTCGAAAGGTCGCTTGAGACTCGCTGGCCTCGGGCAACGACGTGACTTGAGTCACCGGCCCATCGATAATTCGTTCCCGCCCTCTCGCACGACGCACGTGGCTCACCCGGTGTCCATCTCGAATCCCGTTCGGATCAGCTTCGACGCGTTCGATCTCGACGAAGCGAACGCCTGCCTGCTGCGCAACGGAAAGGCCGTCGCGCTTGCGCCCACGCCCTTCAACCTGCTGTGCGCGCTGGCGCGCCAGCCGGGTGCGCTGCTGACGAAGGACGCGCTCCTCGATGCGGTGTGGGGCCACCAGTTCGTCAGCGAATCGGTGCTCAAGACTGCCATCAGCGACCTGCGCACGGTGCTCGGCGACAACCCGCGCGAGCCGCGCTTCATCGAGACCGTGTCGCGGCGCGGCTATCGCTTCATCGCGGTGCCGGCCGCCGCGCGCCCGGCACCGCCAATCGTCGCGACCGCGGTGGCGGCGGCGGGCCCACAGCCGTCGTCCTCGTTCATCGGCCGCGCGGACGCGATCGCCCGGCTGCAGCAGGCGTGGAATCAGGCCTGCGGCGGGCAGCGCGCGGTGGTCTGGGTCGCCGGCGAACCGGGCATCGGCAAGACCACGCTGATCGAACACTTCGTGGCCAGTCTCGGCGGCATCGCCTGCGCACGCGGCCAGTGCGTGGAGCACTATGGCACCGGCGAGCCGTACCTGCCGGTGCTGGAGGCGCTGGCCGAGCTGTGCCGCGGCGACCGCACGCTGCCGGCACTGCTGCGCAGCGTGGCGCCGACCTGGCTGCTTCAGTTGCCGTGGCTGAGCACCGCGGAAGAACGCGACGCGCTGCGGCGCGAGTTGGCCGGCGTGGGCCCGGACCGCATGCTGCGCGAGATGGCCGAGCTGCTCGACCGCTACACCGAGCAGCGCCCGCTGTTGCTGGTGACGGAAGACCTGCAATGGAGCGACCGGGCGACCATCCAGCTGATCGACTACGTCGCGCGGCGCCGCGGGCGCGCGCGCCTGATGTGGTTGTCGAGCTTCCGGCTGGCCGAGGTGATCGCACAGGACCATCCGCTCAACCCGCTGCGGCACGAGCTGCGTCAGCACCGGTTGTGCCAGGAGGTGGTGCTCGATCCGTTCTCGGAGACCGAGGTCGCCGACTACATCGCGCAACGCTCGGCCTCGCTCGCGCGCGACGAGGCATTCGTGCGTGCGCTGCACGAGCACACGGACGGCGTGCCGCTGTTCGTCTCGTCGGTCATCGCCGAGGTGATGGAGCGCCCGGCGGACGACGCGGCGGTGGAGGCGCAACTCGCGGCGATGGCTGTGCCGGAAAACCTGGCGGCCATCATCGACCACTACATCGCCAAGCTGGGCAGCGAGCCGCGTGCCCTGCTCTCGGCGGCGGCCGTCTGCGGGGTCGAGTTCCGCGTCGACACGCTGGCGCTGGCCCTGGAGCGCGATGTCGCATCGGTGGCCCATGCCTGCGAGGAGCTGGTGCGCGAGCACGTGTGGCTCACCGCGCCGCGCGCAGCCGAGGGCGACGAGACGGCCGAGCTGCCCTACGCGTTCCGGCATGCGCTGTTCCGCCAGGTGCTGTACGACCGCACGGCGTCCTCGGCCCGCACGCACCTGCACCGCAAGGTCGGCGCGGCCCTCGAAGGGGAGCGTTCGGCCGGCGTGCCGGTGGCCGCAACCGAATTGGCCATGCACTTCGACCGCGGGCGGCAGCCGATGACCGCACTGCGCTACTACGCCGAGGCGGCGGAAGCTGCGCTGCTGCACTTCAGCCCGGCCTCGTGCACCAGCCTCACCGAGCGCGCCTCGGCCCTGCTCCAGCAGGCACCGGAGGGGGAAGAGCGCAACGCGCTTGAGATCGTGGTCGCGACGCTGCACGGCGTAGCGGCCTTTCAATCGCTCGGCGTCGGCAGCGACACGAGAAACGCCTTCGAACGCGCGTACGCGCTGCTGCAGGGCCTGCCCGAGCACGCGATGCGCGGGCGGCTGCTGCACGGCTTCGGCTACGTGCTGAGCCTGCGCGGCGAATATGCGCAGGCGCTGGTGGTGGCGCAGCGCGCCGAGGCGCTCGCGTCCGGATCGAACGATCCGGTGCTGATGCTGGCCGCGTGCATCGTGCATGGCGAGGTGCATCAGCTGCAGGGCCGGCCGCAGGCGGCGCTCGATTGGATCGAGCGCGGGCTCGCCATCGCCGAGCCGCTCGACCTCGCGGCCCGGGAGATCTTTGTCGCCGATCCGCAGGTGACGCTGCTTGGGATGCTGGCCATCGAGTTTGTGCACCGTGGCCTGGTCGAGCAGGCCCGGACGCATGTGCAACGCTCGCACGTCCGCGCGCGCGCGCTGCGACAGCCCATGACACAGCTTGTCGCCACCTGGCACGAGGCGCTGCTCGAGGTGCGCCTGGGCAACGCCGAACGGGTTGCGGCCCTGGCCGACGAAATGCAGGCGCTGGTCGACGAGTTCTCCCTGGCGCAGGGCCGGACGGCGTGCCGCTGGTACCGAGGTTGGGCAGAGGCCTTGAACGGTGCGCCGCTCGAGGGCCATCGCCGGATCCGCGAGGCCTGCGAAGAGAACGCCCGGCTCGGCATGCGCTCCGGCGCCAGCGAGGTGTTGGGCTATGCGGCGCAGGCCCTGCTGCTGGCCGGCGATCGGGATGCGGCGCAAGCCCAGCTCCGGGAAGCCCTGCAGGTCGCGGACGAACTGGCCGAGCGCGTGTACCTGCCGCAACTGTGGCTGCTGGAGGCGACCATCGCCCGTGCGCAAGACCGGGCCGACGCCGGTGCCGCCTTGGTCCGACGCGCGATCGAGGAGGCGCGGGCACAGGAGGCGCCCTGGCTCGAACTGCTCGCGCTCGCCGACCTGTGCGAGCACCACGAGGCGACGGCCGCGGAGCGCAGCGCCCTCGCCGCGCTCGTCGACCAGCTGCCCGAAGCCGGCGACACCGTGCCGGTGCGGCGTGCGCGTTCAATCCTGCAGGCCTTGAAGCCGGCCTGACGCCGGGCCCGCCGCCAGCGCGTCAGCATCTGGGCTCGCGCACCCGCTGCTCCCAAGCTCCCGGGCCAGCGTGAGCACCACCGGGCCGATCACCAGCCCGGCCAGGCCGAGCACGCCGAAGCCGCCGATGCAGCCCATCAACACCCAGACGAACGGCAGCTGCATCCCGCTTCGCGCCACCATGGGCCGCACCAGCTTGTCGCCGCACAGCAGGACCGCGCAGCCCAGCAGCAGCGACAACAGTGCCGTCGTGGGCGCTCCCTGCAGCGCCAGTTGCACCGCCATCGCGGCCACTGCCCCGTAGCCCAGGAACGGCACGGCGGCCAGCGAACCCGTGATCGCGGCCCAGAGCAGCGCGCGCGGTGCACCGGCGATCCCGTATGCCAGTGCGGTCGCGAGGCCGTCGAACAAGGCCACGGCCACCATGCTGTTCACCGAGGCGCGCACCGCCCGCGTGGCGATCTCCACATACCGTTCGGCGCGGTCGCCGACGGCCTCACGCAGCCCGCGGGTCAGCTCGCGCGTCAGCGACGCGCCTTCCTGGTAGAGGAAAGCCAGTTGCAGGATCGCGAACGCGACGATCAGCGCATGCCGGGCCGTGAACTGTCCGAGCGCCTGCGCCCATCCGAGAAGTGCGGAGGGGTCGGCGCGTTGCGTCAGCACCCGCAGCGCATCCGGATGGACGAGCTGGCTTTGCCAGCGTGCGGCCAGCCAGGGCCCCACGACAGGGGCGTCCGCCAGCCATCCGGGCACGCCGAGCCCGTGGCTGTCGGCGGCCGCGAGGCCCAGCAGCGAAGCGTGCGCCTCGCTCAGCAGCGCCCAGCAGGCGAACAGCATCGGTGCCAGCACAAACACCGTGATCGCGCTGGTGAATATCGCAGCGCCTGCGCTCTTGCCGATGCGGTTCGGCAAGCGCTCCCTGAAGGCGGCATAGAGCGGCCAGCTCGCGATCGCGGTCACGCAGGCCGCCAGCAGGGCCTCGATGAAGTCGTGCACGATCCAGACGGACAGGACGACGATGGCGGCGGCAAGCAGCCGCCCGGGTGTGAGCTTGAGATTCATGTGCCGGGGCCGCGCGGGGGCGGGCGGTAGTTATGGGCGGTGATGCTAGAGACGCCAGCCGGCGGAGTCGTCAGCGACAGGTCGGCTTTCCGTCGCATCTGCATGCGAGCGCAGTCTCGACCGTTCGTCGACCTTTCGCTGACGACTCGACCCGGGGATGGGCCTACGCTGATGCCGAACTTCTCCCATCCCCAAGCTGCCATGGTGTTGAACCCTGAATCCAAGTACCCGAACCGCCGGGCCTACGTGTTGAAGCTGCGCAGCGACGCCACCCCCGCGGCGTTCGCGGGCCGCCTCGAAAACCTTGTCACCGGGCGCCAGCACGAATTTGCGACCGCCCACGAGTTGCTGCAATCCATTGCCAGCGACCTGGCGGCCGGGGCCGCCGAGCGCCCGGAGGACGACCCGGCCGCATGAACGCGCTCGGCCGTGCGGTGACCGCCCGCATGGCGACCGAACGTCGACGCAACGCTGACGACTTCGTGCGCATCGCGCCCTACGCTAACCCCCTCGAATCCAAGACGAGTCCACTCCGATGTCATCTCCCTCCGCACTTTCGCCGTCCCACCAGGCCAGGCAGAAGCCCCCCAAGCGGGCCGATCAGCTGGCCGGTCTCTTCGTCGTGGCGGCGCTGGCCGCATCGACCACCCTGATGTTCACCGGCTGTTCCACGCCGGCCGCCCATCCGACGGTCGACGTGCCGGCCAAGTTCGCCGCGAGCGCGCCCTCCGAAGTCGAGCCCGAGGCCGCCTGGTGGGAAAGTTTCCACGACCCGGTATTGACCGACCTGGTGCGCCGCGCCGCGCGCGAGAACCGCGACGTCAAGATCGCCGCCGAGCGCCTGCGAGCGGCGCGTTCCGGCGTGACGGTCAGCCGGTCCTTCCTGATGCCCAGCGTCAGCGCCGTCGGCTCGGGGAGCGATCGCAGCAGCGGCTACGGCGACGCCGTGAAGAAGTTGCAGCCCGACACCAAGAGCGGCAGCGCTGGCCTCGACGTCTCGTGGGAGATCGACTTGAGTGGCCGCCTGCGCGCGGGCGCGGCCGCGGCCGCGGCGGAAGCGCTGGCGGTGGAAGACGGCATGCGCGGCGTGCGCCTGCTGGTCATGACCGACGTCGCCAGCAACTACTTCAAGCTCGTGGGCGCGATGCGCCAGCTCGACACCCTGCGCGCGATCACGGCTGCCAGGGACGAGACCCTGCGCCTTGTGAAGGCGCGCCAAAGCGCCGGCCTGGCGACACCGTTCGACGTGGAGCGCGCGCAGACCGAGGCGGAAACGGCGCGCGCAGAGATCCCGCCGCTGGAGACCATCGCGGCGGTTTCGCGACATCGCATTGCGGTGCTGATCGGCGAGCAGGCCTTCGATGCAGCCCGCGTCGAGCCCTGGCGCGGCGACGTGGTCGTACCCAAGCCCCAGCCGGGACAACCAGCCGCGCTGCTGCAACGCCGCCCGGACGTGCTCGCCCTGTTGGCGCAACTGGATGCGGCCAACGCGCGCCGCCAGCAGGCCGCCGCCGAATGGTTTCCGCGGCTGTTTCTCGACGCGTCGTTCGGCCGCCAGAACATGGCGCTGAACGGCATCGGCCTGGGCTCCGCCCGCTACACCAACGTGGCGGCCCTGCTCGCGATGCCGATCTTCAACGCCGGCCGAACGCAGGCCATCAACGACATCGCCGAGAGCGGCCAGCGCGAAGCGCTGCTGCGCGCCGAGGACGGCATGGTGCGCGCGCTGGAGGACGTCGAGAACGCCCTGGTCGCCAGCTCCTCGGAGCAGCAGCGTTCGAAGTCGCTGCAGAGCGCCGCCGCTTCCGCGGAAGCGGCCCTCGCCCGCGCCCAGTCGCTCTACGACCGCGGCCAGATCGACCTGCTGCCGTTGCTGGATGCGCAGCGCTCGCGCCTGGCGGTGCGGCTGAGCGCCAACGACAGCGACACCCAGCTGCTGCTCGACAGCGTGCAGCTCTACAAGGCGCTGGGCGGGGGCTGGCAGGTGTTCGAGCCTGCTGCCCAGCCCGCAGCGCAAACCACCTCCTCCGCCGCCGGCGCCACCCAGGCGTCGCATTCCTGAAACCCGTCGCCTTCAACGAGGTACTGTCTTGAAGAACTCTCTTGCCGCGGTCATCGCTTTGCCGATCGCCGCGATGCTCTCCGCATGCAGCCCGGACAAGCCGCCCATCGAGGCGCCTCGGCCGGTGCGCATCTCCGACATTCGCTACGACGCCGCCCGCGAAGCCAACCGCTACGCAGGCACCGTGCAATCCCGCTACGAAGTCGACCAGGCCTTCCGCGTGGGCGGAAAGGTCGCCCAGCGCAAGGTCGATGTCGGCCAGTTCGTGCACGAAGGCGACATCCTCGCGGTGCTGGACGACAGCGACTACCGACTGGCCGAGGAGGCCGCGCGGCAGCAATGGTCGGCTGCCGTCACGCAGGCCCGCCAGGCCGAATCGGATCGCAAGCGCCTGGGTTCGCTGAAGGCCGACGGCTCGGTCAGCGTGGCCGACGACGAGCATGCCCACAGCGGCTCGGAGACGGCGCAGGCGGCCCAAGAGGCGCAGGCGCGCCAGCTCGAGCTCGCGCGCAACCGCCTGAAGTACACCACGCTGCGCGCCTCGCGCAGCGGGGTGGTCACCGCGGTGCGCTTCGAAGCGGGCCAGGTGGTCGCCGAAGGACTGCCGATGGTCGCGATCGCCGACCCCGGCACGCCGGAAATCGTCATCGACGTGCCCGAGGACCAGCTGGCGACGTTCAAGGCGGCGCGCTTCAAGGCCTCGCTGGCGAGCGCACCGGCCGACTTCTTCGAGGTCTCGCTGCGCGAGATGTCGCCGCAGGCCGCCGCGCAGACACGCACCTATCGCGCCCGGTTGAAGCCGGCTGGCGCTCGGCCCCTGCCGCTGGGCGCGACGGCCACGCTGGTGACCGACCGGGCGATGTCGGAGACGCCGCTGGCGTCCCTCCCGGCCAGCGCGCTCACGCAAGTCAGCGGCCAGCCTGCGGTGTGGGTGGTCAAGCACGCCGCCAAGGAGGCGGTGGGCAGCGTCGAACTCTTGCGCGTGACGGTGCACGGCTACCGCAACGACGAGGTGCTGGTGTCCGGCCCGCCGGCCGGCGAGCAGGTCGTCACCGCGGGGGTGCAGAAGATGGCGCCCGGATTGAAGGTCGCGCTGCCCGGCGCGGCGCTGGCTGAAGCCAAGCTCACGCAGCTCGACACGACGCAGCAGGCCGCCCGATGAAAAGCTTCAACCTCACCGAATGGGCGCTCGGGCATCGCGCCGTGGTGCTCTTCCTGATCATCGTGGTCTCGATCGCGGGCGTCTTCAGCTTCTCGAAGCTCGGCCAGCTTGAGGACCCCAAGTTCTCCGTGCCGTCGATGACGGCGACCGTGATCTGGCCCGGCGCGAGCGCACAGCAGATCCAGGACGAACTGCTGAACCGCATCGAGAAGAAGTTCGAGCAGCTCGACCACTTCGAGAAGGTCGTCACCTTTGCGCGCCAGGGCTACGGCGGCATGACGATCACCGTGAAGGGCGGCACCTCGCACAAGGACCAGCAGGAAGCCTGGTACCAGGCGCGCAAGAAGTTCTCCGACCTCAAGCTCGAACTGCCCGACGGCGTCGTTGGCCCGATCTTCAACGACGAGTTCGGCGACGTCTACTCCCTGCTCTACGCCGTCAAGGGTGACGGCATCGGGCACGCGGAGCTGTCGGACATCTCCGAGGACATCAAGCGCCGCCTGCTCAAGGCGCCCTACGTGAAAAAGGTCGACCTCCTGGGCAAGCAGGACCAGAAGGTGTACGTGGAGTTCTCCAACCAGCGCCTGGCCACGCTCGGCATCACGCCGCTCGCGATCGCCGAGAGCCTGAAGAGCCAGAACGCCATGATGCCCGGCGGCTCCATCGACACGAAGGACGACCGCGTGTTCGTGCGCGTGAGCGGCCAGTTCACGAATCTGGATGACATCCGCAGCGTGCCGGTCTCCGCGGGAGGCCGGACGATCAAGCTCGGCGACATCGCGACAGTGACGCGCGGCTTCCAGGACCCGCCGACCTACACCATCCGCCACAACGGCCAGGACGTGCTGATGGTCGGCATCGTGATGACCGACGACGGCAACGTCGTCGAGCTCGGCAAGGCCGTGGAAGACGCGGTCGCGAAGGTGCAAGCCGAACTGCCGCACGGCGTGGAGCTGGAGCGCGTCGCCGACCAGCCCACCACCGTGAAGGATTCCGTGTGGGAATTCGAGCGCTCGCTGATGGAAGCGCTCGTGATCGTGATGGCGGTGAGCCTGCTGAGCCTGGGCTTCCGCACCGGCCTCATCGTCGCCATCTCGGTGCCGCTGGTGCTCGGCGTGGTCGCCATGGTGATGCTCGCGATGGGCTGGAACCTGGAGCGCATATCGCTCGGCTCGCTCATCATCGCGCTCGGTCTGCTGGTGGACGACGCGATCATCGCGATCGAGATGATGGTGGTGAAGATGGAAGGAGGGTGGGACCGCGCGAAGGCGGCCGCCTTCTCCTATTCCGCGACCGCCATGCCCCGCCTTTCGGGCGCCCTCATCACGGTCGCGGGCTTCATGCCGATCGGCTTCGCGCACTCCACCACCGCCGAATATGCGGGCGGCATCTTCTGGATCGTGGGCATTGCCGTGGTGTTCTCGTGGCTCTGCTCGGGCATGATCGTGCCCTACCTCGCGGTGAAGATGCTGCCGAAGGACTTCGGCAAGAACCACCACGGCGACCCCTACGACACGCCCTTCTACCGCAAGCTGCGCGGCTGGATCGACTTCGCGCTGGACAAGCGCTGGCTGATCATCGCCGTGACGGGGGGCGCCCTGGTGCTCGCGCTGGCCGGCATGAAGTTCGTCCCGCAGCAGTTCTTCCCGAACAGCGAGCGCCCCGAACTGATCCTCGACCTGCGCTTGAAGGAAGGCTCGTCGTTCCAGGCAGCGACCGAACAGGTCAAGCGCATGGAAGCGGTGCTGAAGAAGGACGAGGAAGTGCGCTTTTTCACCGCCTACACAGGCGCGGGCGCGCCGCGCTTCTACCTCGCGCTGTCGCCCGAGCTGCCCAACCCCGGCTACGCCCAGTTCATCGTGATGACGAAGGACATGCAAGCGCGCGAACGTGTGCGTTTGCGGCTGATGGCCACGGCCGACAAGGACTTCCCGCAGGCCTGGGTGCGCGTCACCCGCCTCGAGATGGGTCCTTCGGTGGGCTATCCGGTGCAGTTCCGCGTGGTCGGCCCCGACACGCAGAAGGTGCGAGAGATCGCCCGCCAGGTCGAACAGGTCATGTCCTCGAGCCCGAAGCTGCGTGATGTGCAGTTCGACTGGAACGACCCGGTCCGCACGCTCAAGGTCGACCTCGACCAGGACAAGGCCCGTGCGCTGGGTCTTACGCCCTCCGACGTGAATCTCGTCACCCAGAGCGTGATGAACGGCGCGACCCTGTCGCAGCTGCGCGAGCACGAGAACCTGGTGGACATCGTCGCGCGTGCCGTGCCGAAGGAGCGCCTGGACCTGGACACGCTGAAGGACGTGAACATCTACACGCGCGCCGGCACCGTCGTGCCGCTGTCCGAAGTGGCGAAGGTGAAGTACGAGCTCGAAGAGCCCGTGCTGTGGCGGCGCAACCGCGACATGGCCATTACCGTGCGTGCCGACGTCAAGGACGGCGAGCAGCCCGTGTCCGTGACGAAGGAAATCGAGCCGCTGCTCAAGGACATCGAGGCGAAGCTGCCCGCCGGCTACCGCGTCGACACCGGCGGCGCCGTGGAAGAAAGCGAAAAGGCCAACAAGGCTCTCGCCGCCGTGGCGCCGGTGATGGTGCTCACCATCCTGCTGATCCTCATGCTCCAGCTGCAGGACTTCTCGAAGATGGCGATGGTGTTCCTCACCGCCCCGCTCGGCCTGATCGGCGTGGTCGCAGCCCTGCTGGCGTTCCGCGCCCCGCTCGGCTTCGTGGCGATCCTGGGCATCATCGCGCTCGGCGGCATGATCATGCGCAACTCGGTGATCCTGATCGACCAGGTGCGCATCGAGATGGAGGAAGGCCGCGACGCCTGGAATGCCATCGTCGATGCCGCCCTGCACCGGACGCGCCCGGTGGTGCTGACCGCCGCCGCCACCGTGCTCGCGATGCTCCCGCTCACGCGCAGCGTGTTCTGGGGCCCGATGGCTCTCGCGATCATGGGCGGCCTGACCATCGCCACGGTGCTGACCATCTTCTTCGTGCCCGCCCTGTACGCGGCGTGGTTCAAGGTCCGCCGCGCGCCGGCCGGCAGCACCGACCCGACGCCGGGCCCGAGCCATGTGGCGCTGGCTTCCTGACGGTCACGGCCATGGCGCGGCGCCTCCTTCTCACCGACGAAGACCCGCCGGGTCTTCCACATCGACTCCCAAAACGAACTGACCTCCAACGAAGGAACGATCCTATGAAGAATCCGACGACACAGCTTGCCCAGAGCCGGGAAATCTCCAAAGAGGTGGCCAAGGCGTTCGAACACCGGACCACGGTGGCCGCGAAGCACTTGGCCGAACGCGTGCGGCAAGCAGGCGATCGGCAGCTGGCGGCCTTGGTGAAGAAACCGCTGCTGCCCTGGCAGGCCGGGGTGGACGCCGCGCAATACGGCGTCGACTTCGCCCAGCGCGCGGTGCTGCTCTGGGACGGGCTGCGCCAGCGCGGCAACAACTTCATCGAGCACGAGCGGCAAGGCCTGCCGCCGATGCTGCACTTCGCGCACGAGATGGTCATGGACGGGCGCACGATGGAGCGTCCGGTCAATTACGCGCTGCTGCGCATCGTGCCGCCGGATGGCGTGAAGGTGGATGCGCGCCGCCGTCCCTACCTGATCATCGATCCGCGGGGCGGCCACGGTCCTGGCATCGGCGGCTTCAAGGAGGACTCGGAAGTGGGCGTCGCCCTGGCCGCCGGCCACCCGGTGTACTTCGTCATCTTCTTCCGCGATCCCGAGCCCGGCCAGACGCTGGTGGACGTGTGCAACGCCGAACGCGAGTTCGTGCGGTGCGTGCACGCGCTCCATTCCGATGCGCCGAAGCCCGCGATCGTCGGCAACTGCCAGGGCGGCTGGGCCGCGATGATGCTGGCCGCGGCCAATCCCGACGACACCGGCCCGCTCGTCGTCGTGGGCGCACCGATGTCCTACTGGGGCGGCGCCTGGAGCGAAGGCGCGGGCGACAACCCGATGCGCTATGCGGGCGGGCTGCTCGGCGGCACCTGGCTCGCCTCGCTCACCTCCGACCTCGGCGCGGGAAAGTTCGACGGCGCCTGGCTGGTGCAGAACTTCGAGAACCTGAACCCGGCCAACACCTTCTGGGACAAGTACTACCACGTCTTCGCCAACGCGGACACGGAGCCCGAGCGCTTTCTCGAGTTCGAACGCTGGTGGGGCGGCTACTTCCTGCTGAACCGCGAGGAGATCGAGTGGATCACGCAAAACCTGTTCGTCGGCAACAGGCTCTGGGCGGGCGAGCACTCCGGCGCCGGCATGGGATTCGACCTGCGCGACGTCAAGGTGCCGATCGTGCTGTTCGCCTCGCTGGGCGACAACATCACGCCGCCGCAGCAGGCCTTCAACTGGGTCGCCGACGTGTACGGCAGCACCGAGGAGATCAAGGCGCGCGGCCAGGTGATCGTCGGCCTGATGCACCAGGACATCGGCCACCTGGGCATCTTCGTGTCCGGGCGGGTGGCAAAGAAGGAGCACGCCCAGATCGTGTCGGCCCTGCAGTCCATCGAGACGTTGCCGCCGGGCCTGTACGGGATGGAGATCGCGGAGCAGACGGATGACGCCGGCAAGACCCTCTATGACGTGAGCTTCGTCGAAATCCGGCTCGAAGACGTCGTTGCGCGACTGAACCACTACCGCCGCGAGGACGAGAAGCCGTTCCATGCCATGAAGGCTGTCTCGGAATTCAACCAGCGCGCCTACGAGCTGTTCGGCCGCCCGGTGGCACAGGCGCTGTCCAGCGAGGCCGGTGCGGCCCTGGGGCGCGCGTTCCACCCGCTGCGCTTCCAGCGCTGGGCGCTGTCCGACCTGAACCCGTTCACCTGGTGGCTGGCGCCGGCGGCACAGCAGGTGAAGGCCGCGCGCCAGGCGGTCGCGCCGGACCATCCCCTGCGGCAGCTCGAGTCGACCAGTTCGGAACTCATCAGTGCCTCGCTCGACGGCTGGCGCGCCCTGCGCGACGCGATGGGGGAAGCTGCCTTCTTCCAGGTCTACGGCAACATGTTTGCCCTTTACGGCGGCGATCAGGGCTTCGGCGACGAGCCGCAGGCGCAGCCGTTGAACCCGCGCGATCTGCCCTTCGTGAAGCAGGCGCTCGCCGCCATCGACCAGGGCGGGTATGCCGAGGCGCTGGCGCGTGTCACTTTCCTGATGGCGCATGAGGACACGCCGCTGCCGCTGTCGCGGCTGCACCTCGCCCACGAACTGATCGAGGACTACGGCGACCTGCTGCCCCAGCTGCCGCTCGAGGAAATACGCCGCATCGGCGGCGAGCAGGAAATCATCGCCCGCTACGAACCACAGCAGGCGCTGGCCACGCTGCCCGTCTTGCTGGCGCGCCCGCAGGACCGCAAGCGCCTGCTGACGCTGCTGGAGCGCGTGCTGGCGGACCGGCGGGTACAGCGTATCGTGCCTTCGGCCGAGCAGACGTCGATGCTCGCGCGCATCCGCAGCCTGCTGGTCCCGGTCGTGCCGGCGATCGCCGCGCCCGCGACGCCTTCTGCACCGTCGACGCGTGTGCGGCGCCGGACCGCGGCAGCCAGGAGAGCCTGACATGGACGTCCAATCCCAATCGCTGCTCGCCGGCCGCAAGGGCCTCGTGGTTGGCATCGCCAACGAGCACAGCATTGCCTACGGCTGCGCGCGCGTGTTCCGCGCATGCGGCGCCGAACTCGCCGTGACCTGGCTGAACGACAAGGCCCGCCCGCACGTCGAGCCGCTGGCGCAGGAACTCTCCGCCGCCATTTCCATGCCGCTGGACGTGGAGCAAGCGGGTGCGATGGAAGCCGTCTTCGATGCCGTCCGGCAGCGCTGGGGGCGCCTCGACTTCGTGCTGCACTCGATCGCCTTCGCCCCCTCCGCCGACTTGCACGGGCGGGTGGCCGACAGCTCCCCCGAGGGCTTCGCCCGCGCGATGGACATCTCGTGCCACTCGTTCGTGCGGATGGCGCGCCTGGCCGAACCGCTGATGCACGAGGGAGGCGCGCTGCTGACCATGAGCTACCTGGGTGCGGCCGAAGTCGTGCCGCACTATGGCGTGATGGGGCCGGTGAAGGCCGCGCTCGAAGCTTCGGTCCGCTACCTCGCCACCGAGATGGGCCCGCGCGGCATCCGCGTCAACGCGGTGTCGCCGGGGCCGATCCGCACGCGCGCGGCCTCCGGCATCCCCGGCTTCGACGACCTGATCGAAGACGCACGCTGCCGGGCGCCCCTGCCGCGCGAGGTCGAGATCGACGACGTGGGTTCGCTGTGCGCGTTCCTCGTGAGCGGTGCGGCTCAGGCGATCACCGGCGACGTCCATTACGTGGACGGCGGCTTCCACATCCTTGCATGACCAACGACCCCAAGGCGAAAGAATCGTGTCCTCTACTTCCCATTCCCATGAACTGACGATGCTGCGCAACCGAACCTTTGACGAAATCGCCGTGGGCGATCGCGCCACCATCGAGCACACGTTGAGTGCTGCCGACATCCAGCTGTATGCGGCGATCACGGGCGACATCAACCCGCAGCACACCGACGCCGAGTTCGCCGCCTCTACGCCGTACCAGGGCGTCATCGCCCACGGTATGTGGGGTGCATCCCTGATCTCGACGCTGATAGGCACCTGTCTGCCCGGGCCGGGAACGGTCTACCGCGCCCAGACGCTCGAATTTCGGGCTCCGGTGCGGGTGGGCGACACCCTGTCCGTCACGGTGACGATCAGCGCGCGAGACGAGACGAACCACAGCGTGGTCCTCGACTGCGCTTGCGTCAACCAGCACGGCCAGCAGGTGATCACCGGCGTCGCGACGGTGAGCGCGCCGACGGAACGCTTCGAGCGCCCGCGCGGCAGCCTGCCGCAGGTGGGCATTGCGTCATCGCACGAAGATGAACTGACGCGGCTGATCGAGCGCGTGCGGCCGTTGGGGCGGCTCCGAATGGCGGTGGTGTACCCCTGCGATGCGGTGAGCCTCTCCGCCGCGCTCGATGCCCATGGCGCCGGCCTCATCGACCCGGTGCTGGTCGCGCCGCGCGAGCGCCTGGAGGCCGTTGCCCGACAGGCCGGCCTTGAGATCGGGGACCTGCCCGTCGAGGACGTCGCGGACAGCCATGTCGCGGCCGCGCGCGCCGTCGAGATGGCGCTCGATGGCCAGGTGGACGCTCTCATGAAGGGCAGCCTGCACACCGACGTTCTGATGTCCGCCGTGGTGGCCAGCAAGCTGCGCACCGGTCGCCGCATGAGCCATTGCTTTGTCATGCAGACGCCCGCCTACCCGCGCCCGTTCATCATCACGGACGCCGCGATCAACATCGCGCCGACGCTTCTGGACAAGCTCGACATCGTGCGCAACGCGGTGGACCTCGCGCATGCCTTCGGGGTCGCACGGCCGCGCGTCGCCGTCCTCGCCGCCGTCGAGACGGTCAATCCCAACATGCCCGCCACACTGGACGCCGCGGCGCTGTGCAAGATGGCCGACCGGGGCCAGATCGAGGGCGCTATGGTGGACGGGCCTTTGGCCTTCGACAACGCCGTGTCGGCTGCCGCCGCGCGCGTCAAGGGCATCGTGTCCGAGGTCGCGGGCGCCGCCGACATCCTGGTCGTCCCGGATCTGGAAAGCGGCAACATGCTCGCCAAGCAGCTGGAGCAATTCGGCGGCGCGGCCAGCGCCGGCATCGTGCTCGGCGCGCGCGTCCCGATTGTGCTCACCAGTCGGGCCGACCCGCGCGAGTCCCGCATCGCATCCTGCGCCGTGGCCCTCGTCGCCGCGCGCGGTGCTGCGCAAGGTGCGGGCGTCGCGCGGCAGCCTCCCCAGTCGGCGGCCGCCCGGGCGGTGGCGCCCGCCGCTGCCGCAGCCAACCTGGAGCCGCAGCCGTGAGCGCCGCCATGCTGCAGCCCGCTGCGCGGGAAGGCGCCGCCGGCCGTCTCGTCCGGGAAGCTCTCGAACCGATGCCCGGCGCCGCGTTGACGGGCGATCCCATCCTGGTCCTGAACTGCGGCTCTTCGAGCATCAAGTTCGCTCTTTTCGACACCGGCGCCACGCCGCTGCCGCGACGCCCGCTCTGGGCCGGCCGAGTCGAAGGCATCGGCGGCACGCAGGCGCACCTGATCGACGCAGACGGCGCGTCCGTGCCCCTGGAGCTCGACCCCCAGCGGCCCTACCACGCCGCCCTGCAGCACGTCCGTGCCTGCATCGAACGGCGCACGGGTGGCCGCCCGCCGGCCGCCGTGGTTCACCGGGTCGTCCACGGCGGCAGCAAGTACACGGCCCCGGTGCGCCTGGACCGCGTGGTGCTGGAAGAACTGCGTAGCTTCATCCCCCTCGCGCCACTGCATCAGCCCTATGCCCTGGAGGCGATCGAGGTGCTGCTGGGCGAGGCGCCACATCTGCCGCAGGTGGCCTGCTTCGACACGGCCTTCCACCGGACGCTGCCGCAAGTGGAGCAGATGCTGCCGCTGCCCCATGCCTTGTGGGAACGCGGGGTGCGCCGCTACGGCTTCCACGGCCTGTCCTACGAGTACCTGGCCATCGCCCTGGCCGAACGCCATGGACCCGCGGCGCGCGGGCGCACGATCGTGGCGCATCTCGGCAGCGGCGCCAGCCTCTGCGCGATGGAGGGGCTGAGCAGCGTCGCCACCACCATGGGCTTTTCCGCGCTGGATGGATTGATGATGGGCACGCGCTGCGGGGCGATGGACCCCGGCGTGCTGCTGCACCTGCTTCAAGTCGACAAGATGGGTGTGCACGAGCTCGAACAACTGCTGTACCGCGAGTCCGGACTGCTCGGTGTCTCGGGGCTTTCGCCGAGCCCGCAGGTCCTGCTGGCGGCCGAGGACACGAATCCCCGGGCGCGAATGGCGCTGGACCTCTACGTTCGGCGCATCGTGCGCGAGATCGGCGCCCTGACAGCGGTGCTCGGCGGGCTCGACCTGCTCGCGTTCACCGCCGGCGTCGGCGAGCACAGCGCGGTGCTGCGCGAGCGCATCTGCCGGGGGCTTCACTGGTTGGGGGTGGAGCTGGAGGAGGGCGCCAACCGCGCCCACGCAGCCACGATCTCCAGCGGGCGCGGCCGGGTGCGCGTGGCGGTGGAGCCCACCAACGAGGAATGGGTCGCGGCTTTCCACGCCCTCGACGTGCTGCGCGAAGGCGTTTCTCACATCGGCGGACGCAACCCCCTTTTGACGGAGGCAAGACCATGAACATGAGGCTGGATGACTATCGCGTCGCTGCGAATCTCGAGGACATCGATCGCGAAATCGCGCGGATGGCGCTGCTGTGCCGGGCCAAGCTGCTCCAGTCGGGCGTGATCGAGCGCGTCCTGAAGCGCGATGCGTCGGTATGCGGGACCGACAATCCGATCGCGTTCGGCAAGCTGCACGACATGCTGGTCCTGCACTTCGCGGTGCGCGAGAAATCGGCCGAGGTCCGGGGCCAGATCCCGACCGCCGCGATCGAATCGTACGTGGTCGAGCGCCTGCGCAAGCGTTTCCCAGACCTCGCGGCGGACTGGCGGCGTGCTTGAGCAGCGGTCACGGGCGACCCCATGATGGACATCAGCGTCGGTGCCCTCGCAGGCGTGCTGGGGTCGGTGGCCGGCAGCTCGGCCACGATCGCGATCGCGTGGATCACCCAGAAGACGCACGGCCGGCGCGAACTGATCGGGATGGAGATTCGCAAGCACGAAGCCCTCTACGGTGAATTCATCGCCGAGTGCGGCAAGCTCCTTGTGGATGCGTTGACGCATTCGCTCGAGCAGCCGGAGACGCTCCTGCCGGCGTACGCGCTGCTCAATCGCATCCGGCTCACCGCCTCGGCCGAGGTGCTCGCCGAGGCCGAGCGCCTGTTGCGGCGCATCGCGGACCAGTACTTCGCCGCCAATCTGACGACGAAAGACGTGGGCCGCATTGCGCATTCGGAGGACCCCGACCCGCTGAAGGTTTTCGGCGAGGCCTGCCGCAGGGAGCTCGAGGCAATCCGCGCCGGACTCTAGGTGGGGCCGGGGCCGCTACACGTGATCCCGTCCCGCTCGACGTGCGCGTGCACGCTCGGAAGGTCCAGCTCGCGACCGATCATCGCTCGCGCGTACAGGTAGTTGTTGCGCGTTCGCTCGCTCATGCCATCCATGTCCACGCGCCCGTCCGGGTCGCAGGCGAACGCGAACGCCTGACCACTTTGGAACAGGGGCCGGAACAGCAGGACGAAGAATGCCGGCTCGGCTTGCGACAGGGCTGCGGCAGCCCCGCCGAAGGAAGAAGAGAGTTCCCGACGCATGGTGAAGCCTCCAATCTTGAGCGGCGGCGCCGTCGTCAGCGCGTGTACTCGAAGGCCGGCATGGCCTTGATCGCCTCGCGCGTGGCGCCACGCAGCACCGGGCGGTCCTCTGAAACGTTGAACAGCCCCACCGGGATCGCTACGTCGTGCCTGCGCACGCCCAGGAAACCGCCGGCGCCCACGATGGCGTAGGAGACGGACGCGTTCGGCGCGACGATGACGTCGGTGATGCGGCCCACGGTTTCGCCGTTCTCGTTGACGACCTCTTGGCCGAGGATCTGCTTCTTGGCGCTCAATCCGTTGGCGATTTCGCGCACTTCCATGACGCCGACGCTGAGCAGCGTGGAGCCTGCAACCTGCGCCTGGGCGCTTGCTGCGCCTGTCACGAGGACGAGTGCCGCCAGCGCGCCTGTGAATGTGTTTCTCATATCTTTTGTCCTGAATGACGTGGAAGGTGGAAGGGTTACGGCGCCGGATTCGCGCGGGTGGAGCCGATGCCAGAAGCGTAGGCCGTGCCTCTTGCGAAGTCGTGGATGAATCGTCTGACTTCGGTCCGGATTCGGTGTGCGCATGTCTGACCAAACACGCACCGAAATGCGACCGCACAAGATGCGCGGGAAAAGTTGAAGGCTTGGCAGCATGACTACAACCATCACCGCCCACACGGATCACTGGGCCACCTGACCCCCAGTGAGTTCGTCAAAAAGAGGTCAGATCAACAAGCCGAAAACCGCCCAACTCCAGTTCAAAACTGACCGGAAATGGGGGAGACGTCACCCCCAGCGAGGCCCAAAAGGCGACGACGCTGGTTGATGGCAGATCCGCAGACCTCCAATCAGCGGCAGCTTCTGTTGTGAGCGACAGGCGCGATCACTTGCTTGCACGCTCACGCGGGCTTGTTGCGCCAATCGTGTCCAGGGGTATTTCGGAAATTTCTTGGGTTCGTTTCCGAATGGCCTCACGTTGCCCGGACCGCGTTGCCCTGGAAAATTGACGACACGCGCCGAAACGTCCATTCGCGTTCCCCGAGTGTCATTGGAAACGCGAAGTACTTTGCAACGTCCGTGCGTGAACACCGCCCGTGTTCTCGCACGATCGCAGGCAAGGAATCTTGGCGTGCCCCTCCAGTTGGCGCGAGGGTGATTGCTCTTCTATGAATTGGATTCCATTCGCAAACGGAGTGGTCGCGTCTCAATCCACGACGTCACATACGCAGTTTGCGGACTTGGCGTTGCATTTCTTCTTGGATCGAAAGTTTGATTTTTCTTCAGATGAAGTACCGAACTTGCCGCATCGCTGCTTGCGTGCTTGCCGCTGCCTTGCTGACTGCATGCGGCGGAGGCGGAGAAGCCTGGGATGGCAGCAAAGCATACGCTTCAGAAGCGTTGAAGTCCGCGCCCGAAGCCAAGCAGGAGGGCGCGATTGAACCGGTCTTTGGTTGCACCGTCGAAGTCTATGGCGATTCGATCATGGCCGGGAACGGAACAGCCGAAACGCCTTCCATGACACTGCAACGTCTGCGGCCCGGCTTGCAGGTGGTGGCCGACCACTCGGCGGCCGGCACCATGCTCGCCATGCTGTATCCAGAATTCGCCGCATCCCCGCGCACCGCACGCTTTGTGGTGATCGAGAACGGCGTGATCGACGCTTGGCGGGGGGCATCCGTGCAGCGAATTCTGAACACATACGGAGCGATGATCGAGCGAGTTCGCTCAGAAGGCCGGGTGCCTGTGCTGACAGGATTTTCTCGTCAATCCATCGGTGGCGTCTTGAAGGCTGAGGACATTTCACGGCGAGACTCATACGACGCCGCGGTCAAGAACTACGCCACCGAACTAGACGTCGCGTTCGCCGACTGGGGGGGTGTTCAATTCGGCGGCCCTTCAGACCTGCTGGATTTCGTTCATCCCAACAAGACTTACAGCGACCGTCTGGTCGAACAACTGGCATTGACACTGGACAAGGTCGCACCTGAGTGTGTCGTCCAATCCGTCGATGGCAAGCGATGAGTCAGTCCGCAACACGGCACGCCAGGATAGCGAAATGAGAACGGGATTTCAGTCGTTTTCAAGCTTCATGACGCGTCAATTGAGGCTCGTGCGTTCTGAACGGGTCGATCCCACTCAAGCGGCCATGAACCCAGAGATCCACAGAATCTCGTTGGTGCCAGTTGCGTCACCCGTCGAGTTCCACACCGAGGACAGAGCCTTTACAGAGCCGTTCATGCCGACGCTTGGCTACCTCTCAATGAACGATCGCAGGAAGTGGAGCGCGGCCAGTCAGAAGATGCGCTGCCTTCGCGATTCTCTGGGTCCGAAAATGACGACTGCACTTGACGGCGAACTGAAGGCAACGGGATTTTGGATCTCGTCGATCGAGAGTATGAAATCCGCACCGAGCGGCCTCGACACGGTTGACTGCAAGGCGCTGCCTGCTCCAAACGCGGTTCTGCATGTCACATTCACCGGCGTAGGCATGGCTTCATCGGGCTGGTCGAGCGACTATGCGCCGCGAATGAACATCCAAGCCTGTCTCCTGGCCCATCCGAACGCTTCCAGTTGGTTGACAAGCAACCACATTTACTATGGTGCCGACTCCAGTGGAGACACCGATTGCAGTATCCCGGCCGACCGAGATCACCGCTTTCCCGATTTCAGCGCCTTGATCGACAGAATCGACGAAATGCCTCAGCACTTCGAGACTGCAGTTCAGGCGATTGCCAAACGCGTCTCGCAGCAATGTGCGCAAAGTCTGGCGCCTGGCTTCCCCAGTCTCCCCGTCTCCCCGTCTCCATATGAATTCATTCGAAATCGGCTTCACAGGCATTGAGGCACTCTTCGTGGTCATCGTCACAACCTTTGTGATCTCCATTGCGTCCCTTCTCGCTGCGCTGGTATTGCACCTCTTGAAGGATCGAACCGCAACTTCCGGCGCCTGGAAGCGCGTTTCCATCCACTCCGCCGTTGACGCCCCACTCCCTCTCGGTCACATCATCGACATCCGTGAGTTCTTGCGTCAGGAGTCGGAGTCCCTGGATGCGCGCCTTCAGGCCGCCGGCATGGCGCTGGAGTTGGAGCTTCCAGCCAATTCACTGCCCGTGCTTCTCAATCGACCGAGGATGCAGGAGGTCTTTGCGCAGCTCGTGGAGTTGGCGCGCAACGTCATGACCAGGGGGAGCACGCTGCAGGTGCTGGCCCGCATCGATGGTACGCACGCGGTCGTCAACTTCATGGACGCCCCATCCGGCGCCGATGCACCGCGTCTCGGGCGATGGTTCGATGAGGTCTATGCCCGTAGCCTGCGCCCGAATACCGACAACCACAATGATGCTTGCGCACGTGTCGCCGTATGCGGGAAGATTGTCGGCGAGCATCAGGGACGCATTTACGCGGCGCCCTCACCACTAGTCTTACTGTGTCACAAGAGTAGCTTTGCGCTTGCCTTGCCGCAGCAAGGGCACTGCCCGAGGCGAGCGATGAGTAGATAGCTCAGGCTGAGTCGCAGTGTCGTGATCGAATGGTCCACGTGGCGCTGCGCGCGCAGGACTGCCGCGGGGGATGTAATTCGCGGGAAACGCAGGCACTTGGCGTTCGATGAAGTTTTTTTTACCGCCGACTGGCTTGTCGGCGATCAGGCGTTCGGCCATCAGG
>NZ_JBFUHO010000037.1:0-73293 GCF_056402355.1 Variovorax sp. P4_B11 | reverse complement strand
CCCCCACTGCGTGTGGGTCGCTGCCCCCCGAGGGGGCCGCAGGCCGCCTTGGGGCGGCCCGGCGCCGGCCTGGATGGCCCCCACGCTCCCCCACTKCGTGTGGGTCGCTGCCCCCCGAGGGGGCCGCAGGCCGCCTTGGGGCGGCCCGGCGCCGGCCTGGATGGCCCCCACGCTCCCCCACTGCGTGTGGGTCGCTGCCCCCCGAGGGGGCCGCAGGCCGCCTTGGGGCGGCCCGGCGCCGGCCTGAGACTGCCCGCTGGACGGCACCGGTCGGTGCTGCGCCGCAAGTTCGACCGCCGCAGCGCGGCGGCGTCGCCGCCTGCAGCGACCTGGCAGGCCCTAATCCAGCCGGATCTCGCCGTCGAACCCGACCTTCAGCTGCAGGCCCGGAATCTCCAGCGTCATCTTTGCCGGCAGCGCGGCATCGCCCGCGATCGCCCCCGCCGCGATGGCCTTCGACACCGCGTGCTCGATCTCGCGCTGCGAGCTGACGCCGACCATCTTGAGGAACTTGCGGATGCTGAGATTGAAGTTTTCTTCATTCATGGCGATCTCCGTGACATGGCGGACGGGATTGATTTTCCGGTGCGGAAGGTTCAAATTCAACGGCAGGAGTCCCTGCCATGCCTGCCGTGCGCCGCGCCGCTGTCGACGGCCTGTTCTACCCCGCCGCGCCCTCGGCGCTGCGGCAGCAGGTCGAGCGCTGGCTGAACGGCGACGGCGACGAAGCCGATCGCACACGCCCGCCCCCGAAGCTGCTGATCGTGCCGCATGCCGGCTACCCCTACTCCGGCGCGGTGGCCGCGAGCGCCTACGCCCTGCTCGGCCACCCGCGCCAGCCGGCGATCCGCCGCGTCGTCCTGCTCGGACCCGCGCATCGCGTCCGGCTGTCCGGCCTCGCCGCGCCTGAAGCAGCCGCCTTCGAGACGCCTCTGGGGCAGGTTCCGATCGACACCGACGCGCTGGCGGGCCTCGGCGACCTGCCGCAGCTGGTCCGCAGCGACCGGGCGCACGCGAACGAGCATTCGCTCGAGGTCCAGTTGCCGTTCCTGCAAAGCGTGCTCGGCAGCTTCACCCTCGTACCGCTGGTCGTCGGCGATGCCGAGGCGGCAGCCGTGGCGCAGGTCCTGGAGCGGCTCTGGGGCGGGCCGGAAACGCTGATCGTGATCAGTTCCGATCTGTCGCACTACCTGCCCTACGCGCAGGCTCAGGCCACGGACCGCGCCACCATTCGGCGCATCCTCGACTTCGATGCCGGTCTCACGCCGCAGGAGGCCTGCGGATCGTCGGCGATCAACGGCGCCTTGCGCGCCGCGCGCCGGCACGGGTTGGCGCCGCGCCTGCTCGACCTGTGCAATTCCGGCGACACCGCCGGTGATCGGGATCGGGTCGTCGGCTACGCCGCGCTCGCGTTCGAGGAGCCGCCATGAGCCGCCGGGCCGCTCCCAAGGCGAATACCGAAGCGCTGCTGCGCGGAGGTGACCCAATGAGCCGCCGGGCCGCTCCCAAGGCGAATACCGCAGCGCTGCTGCGCGAAGGTGACTCAATGAGCCGCCGGGCCGCTCCCAAGGCGAATACCGMAGCGCTGCTGCGCGRAGGTGACCCGATGACCCGCCTTGACGGCGGGGCCACCGGATCAGCGCCCGCCCGCTGGTGGCACCGCCTCGACGACGGGCGCATCCAGTGCGACCTCTGCCCGCGCGACTGCCGGCTGCACGAAGGCCAGCGCGGCCTGTGCTTCGTGCGCCAGCGCGTCGGCGATGCGATGGTTCTCACGACCTACGGGCGCAGCTCGGGCTTCTGCATCGACCCGATCGAGAAGAAGCCGCTCAACCACTTCTTCCCCGGCAGCAGCGTGCTGAGCTTCGGCACCGCGGGCTGCAACCTCGCCTGCAAGTTCTGCCAGAACTGGGACATCTCGAAGAGCCGCGAACTGGACCGCCTCATGGACAGCGCCTCGCCGGAGCGGATTGCCGAGGCGGCCCGTGCCAGCGGCGCATCGAGCGTGGCCTTCACCTACAACGACCCCGTGATCTTTGCCGAGTACGCGATGGACACGGCCGACGCCTGCCACGCGCTCGGCCTGCACAGCGTCGCGGTGACGGCGGGCTATATGCACGCCGAGCCCCGGCGTGCGTTCTACGACCGGATGGACGCGGCCAACGTCGACCTCAAGGGCTTCACCGAGCGCTTCTACTTCCAGCAGACCGGCGCGCACCTCGCACCGGTGCTCGATACGCTGCAGTACCTGCGGCACGAGACCGATTGCTGGTTCGAGATCACGACCCTGCTGATCCCCGGACACAACGACAGCGACGACGAGATCGAGGCGATGACGCGCTGGGTCGCCGACCGGCTCGGCCTCGATGTGCCGCTGCACTTCACGGCCTTCCACCCCGACTACAAGATGCTCGACGTCGAGCCGACGCCACCGTCCACGCTCAGTCGCGCCCGCGCGATCGCGCGGGCCAACGGCCTGCTTCACGTCTACACCGGAAACGTGCACGACCTCGAGGGCGGCACCACCTTCTGCCCGCAATGCCACGAAGCGCTGGTGCGGCGCGACTGGTACCTCGTGCTGGACTGCCGACTCGACGAACGCGGCACCTGCCCGCACTGCGGTACGCCGATCGCCGGCCGTTTCGGCGCTTTCAAGAGCGGCTTCGGCCGGCGCCGGATTCCGGTGCGCCTCGCTGCGTGAGCCGCTGACGCGGCCGCCAGCGCCGCATCGTCCTCGACCGGACGGTCGAAGCGGCAAGCCGGGCCTCGAGGAAGAAATGCGCCCGCTTGTAAAGCCGTTGACATACGGCGCCGGCACCCCTTCCTACACTGGGCCGCAGTCCCCGCCTGCTCCTTTCACAAAACCACGGCACGCTGCCTCAGCCCCTGCATCTCGCGAATCACGCAATGCGACTTGACCATCTCGATCAGTCCCTGCTCCTGCAGCTGCATCAGCACATTGGAGGTCATGACCCGGCTCAGCCCGGCGATGTTGGCCATCTCCTGGTGCGTGAAGGAAATCCGGATGGCGACGCCCTCCTCCCGCACCTCGCCGTAGGTGCCGGCCAGCTGCACCAGGTGATGAACCACCCGCTGCGCCGCCGTGGCCTGGCTCAGCAACAGGTTCTGGTGCGCCAGCACGCGCAGCTTGACGTTCAGCAGCCAGAGCACCTGGCGCAGGCAGCCGGCATCGCGCTCCATGCAGCGCAGCAATTGGGCGCGCTCGACCTGGCGCGTGACCCCATCCGACGAAGCCACCGCCGTGACCGAATGGCGGCCGTCGAGGAAGGCACTGCATTCGCCGACCATTCCCTGCGTTCCAACGATCGCCATGTGCTTTTCGTGGCCGGCCTCCGAGAGCAAGACCAGCCGGACGCGGCCCTGCTCGACGACATGGACATGGGTCACGGCATCGCCTTGCGAGAACAGGGTCTGCCCCTTGCGGAAGCCCATCCTCGGCGCGCCGTCTGCAATCAGGCTTTCCCAGCCGAAGTGCGGCACCTCGATCCACGCCGAAGGGGAAGCCGCGATCTCTGCGTTCTTGTCCATCGTCTCAAAGCCTCGTCCATGCACCGGGCACGTTCATGAAACATCCATTCTCGTCATACCGACAGCTCTTTCCCATCCTGGACAACGCGGTCCAGCTGTCCAGCTGCTCGCAGAGCGCGCTCAGCCTGCCGGTGCGGCAGGCCATCGACGAATACCTCGACGTCTGGGTTCGGCGCGGCGCCGACTGGGGCTACTGGATGGACCAGGTGGCCCTGGCCCGCGCCGAGTTTGCCCGCATGATCCACGCCGACGTCGATGACATCGCGGTGCTGGGCAGCGTGTCGGACGCGGCGTCCGCCATCGCCTCGGCACTGCGCTTCGAAGCCGGCCGCCCGGAGATCGTCACGACCACGCTCGACTTCCCCTCGATCTGCCATGTCTGGCTGGCGCAGCAGCCGCGCGGCGCCAGCACCCGCTTCGTCGAGGCCGATGCCGGCAGCACCGACACCGCCGCGCGGGTGGCGGCGGCGATCGATGCGCGCACCGCCCTGGTGTCGGTCTCGCAGGCCTGCTTCTACGACGGCCAGATCGTCGACATCGCCGCCACCGGCCGCGCCGCGCGCCACCACGGCGCGGTCCAGTTCGTCGATGCCTACCAGTCCGCCGGCTCGATCGCGATCGACGTCCGCGCGCAGGAGATCGACATCCTGGCCAGCGGCGCGCAGAAGTACCTGCTCGGCATTCCGGGCATCGCATTCCTCTATGTGCGTCCCGCGCTTGCACGGCAGCTCGTGCCCACGGTCACCGGCTGGTTCGGCCGCGTGAACCCGTTCGCCTTCGACCCCGCGCGGCTCGACTTCGCCGACGGCGCCACGCGCTTCAACACCGGCACGCCGCCGATGATGTGCGCCAGCGTGGCGCGCGCCAGCATGGCCTTGCTCAACGAGATCGGCATCCCCGCGATCGAGGCCTACCTGCAGCAGTTGTCGGCGCTCGCCATCGAGGAGGCAACGCGACTGGACCTCGAAGTCGCGAGCCCTGCGGAGCCGTCCGCCAAGGGCGCGAACACGGCGATCCGCATCGCCAACGCGCAACAGGTCGAGGCACGGATGCTGCAGTCGGGCTACGTGGTTTCGGCGCGCAACGACGTGATCCGGATCGCACCGCACTTCTACAACAACGCCGACGACGTGGTCGGCGCCCTGCGCGAACTGGCACGCCTCACCCGCTGACGACCATGCCGATCGACAACCCGCTCCTGCGCCCCTCGCACTGCGCCACCGTGGCCTGCCGGGTGTCGGCACCTCGCGCCCTGGCCTTTCTTGCCGACGGCCTGACGCTCGGCCAGTGGGCGCTCGGCTGCTGGCAGACCGACGCCGTCGGCGGCGGCGTGGTGCGCGGCCACTCGCTGTTCGACGGCACGCCGAGCTGGGTCCGGCCCGCCGTGGACGAAGCCCGCATGACCGTGACCTACCACGTCGGTGGCGCGCCCGATGCGCTGCAGCCTTGCATCCACGCGACGGTCGAGGCCGATGCGGACAGCGACGGCTGCCGCATCAGCCTGCATGCCTCGCGCACTGCCGACATGGACGACGCCCGATGGCTTCGCCTGGTGCGCTGCCACGAACTCGAGGTGCTCCTGATCCAGGCCCGCCTGGCGCAAGGCGCCGCCGCCGGCGATCCGAAATTTCTTTGAACCACGATGAGGAAGAGATCATGAACCGTCGCCATTTCGGCCAGGCATTCACGGCCGCGCTGCTCGCCCCCGCGCTCTCGTCTTCCTGGGGCGCCCAGGCGAGCACCAAGGCCTACAGCGGCCCGATCCGCGTGCTGGTCGGCTTCCCGCCGGGCGGCGCCACCGACGTGGTGGCACGCGCCGTGATCGACAAGCTCGGCAAGGCCATGAACGGCCAGGTCTTCGTGGTCGACAACAAGCCCGGCGCCGGCGGCCAGATCGCCGCGCAGCTGCTGAAGGCGGCGCCGGCCGACGGCTCCACCCTCATGCTGTCGATCGACCACACGCAGGTGATCATCCCGCTGACCATCGCCGCCGCCGGCTACGACCCGGTGGCCGACTTCACGCCACTGGCCGGGGTCGCCTCCTACTACAACGTGCTCGCGGTCAGTGCCGCGACCGGCGTCAAGACCATGGCCGAGCTCGGCGCCTGGGTCAAGGCCCATCCCAACGAGGCCAACTACGGCATCCCCGCGGCCGGCAGCGTGCCGCAATTCATCGGCCACATCATCGGCAAGTCATTCGGCGTGCCGATGAACTCGGTGCCCTACAAGGGCGGCGCACCGATGGTGCAGGATCTGCTCGCGGGCCAGGTCCCGATCGGCATCGCCTCGATGACCGAGCTGATCGAATACCACCGCGCCGGCAAGGTCCGCATCCTCGCGAGTTCGGGCCAGGAGCGCAGCAAGACCGCGCCCGAGATCCCGACCTTCCTCGAACTGGGCTTCAGCGGCATCGACAAGAACCCGTGGCTGGCCTTCTTCGGGCCCAAGGGCCTGCCGGTCGAATTTGTCGAGGCCTTCGACCGTGCGATGAAGACCGCCCTGGCCCAACCCGAGTTGCAGGAGCGGCTGGCCAAGATGGGCAACGAAGTCACGCCGGCGCCGTCGACGGAGGTCGCGCAATGGGTGGCCGATGCCACGCGCAGCTGGGGCAAGGTGATCCGCGAGTCGGGGTTCAAGGCCCAATGACAGCCGCCCGCGAATTCATCCAGAGCGGCTCCCGCTGGGAAGCGCTGGCCGGCTACTCGCGCGCCGTGGCCGACGGCGACTGGGTGTTCGTCTCCGGCACGCTGGGCCAGGACTTTGCCAATGGGGAGTTTCCGCCCACGGCCGAGCAGCAGTGCGAGCTCGCGCTGGACACCATCGAGCACGCGCTGTCGCAGGCGCGCGCCGGCCTCGCCGACGTGGTGCGGGTGCGCGTCTACGTGCCCGACCGCGGCGATGTGATCGCGGTCAGCGGCGTGCTCAAGCGCCGCTTCGGGAGCAACCGCCCGGCCAACACCACGCTGTGCAGCGCACTGGCGGTCGAGGGCGCCAAGGTCGAACTCGAAGTCACTGCCCGGCGCCGCCCCTGAGCTCCCATTTCTTTGTCCCCTCCGTCCTGGAAGCCACGATGAACATCCTGACCCAACTGGCCACCGCCATGCGCCATCGATCGGTTCGCACGATCGACCTCACCCACACCCTGAGCGAGGACTTCCCGCCGCTGCAGCTGCCACCGCAGTTCGGCCAGGTGGCCGCCTTCAAGATCGAACGCATCTCGCACTACGACGAGGCCGGCCCGGGCTGGTACTGGAACAACTTCAGCTGCGGCGAGCACACCGGCACCCACTTCGACGCGCCCGCGCACTGGGTCAGCGGCAAGGACCATCCACGCAACACGGTCGACACCATTGATGCCGGCAATTTCATCGCGCCGGCGGTGGTGGTCGACGCCAGCGCCGAGGTCGCCGGGGATGCCGACTGGCTGCTGACAGTGGCTTTTCTGCAGCGCTGGGAAGGACGCCACGGCCGCATCCCCGAAGGCGCCTGGGTGCTGCTGCGCACCGACTGGTCGAAGCGCATCGCCGACCCGGCGGCCTTCGTCAACATGCGCGAGGACGGCGCCCACACGCCAGGACCGACGCAGGAGGCGGTGGAGTGGCTGATCCGCGAGCGCGACGTCCATGGCTTCGGCGTGGAGACGATCAACACCGACGCGGGCCAGTCCCACGGCTGGCCCCTGGCCTATCCGTGCCATACGCTGATGCACGGTGCCAATCGCTACGGGCTGCAATGCCTGAAGAATCTCGACCAGTTGCCGCCCACGGGGGCCCTCATCGTGTCGGCGCCGTTGAAGATCCGGGAGGGATCGGGGAGCCCGCTGCGGGTGCTGGCGCTGGTCGAGGGGGATGGGGGCAGCACGCCGAGCTGAGGCGGAGGGCATGTTGGCTCCTTGGCCTGCGGCGTCATTGACACGCGAACGCAGCCCCGAGGAACAGTTGCAATTCGGCTGAAGGGCGCCGCGCGCTTCACGGCATACTCGAGGCGGTCACAACTCGCCTGATTCCCTCCGAATGGACAAAGAAGTCGACCCCGCGGTACTTGCGGTCATCAATGAAAAGCGCCTGCTGGGCGAGAAGCGAACGCCCGTCGAGATCATTTCCAGGATGGGCGTGTTCGACGCCCGCGAAAAGGCGTCCGAGCAGGCCTGGCTGGCGACCGGCGACAACGTCATCGCCACCATCTGGGCCGAGTTCGTGCGCATCGGCGCCGGGGGCCGGTGGTTCTATCTCGAATCTCTGGACACCCCACGCCGGATCGGCGGCGGCGAGCGCAGCGCACTGCAGATCCAACGCGCCAAGGACCGACTCATCCTGCTCAAGCGCTCGTTCGACGCCGGCCAGGGCCTCCGGGCCGTACTGCAGACCAACCGGATCTCCATCCTCGATCTGGAAACCGACAAGGCTGCCAAGGTTTCGACGCGCGTGCCGGATGACCAGGAATGGCACGTCGCCGTCTGGAACCCCGATCAGAAGTTCGCGGTTCTGGTTCGCGGCCCGCGCGGTTGGCTGCCGACCGAAGAAGACATGCAAGCCGCCCGGGCGCGGGGCAGCGTGCCGGCGCCGGTGGAAGAGACCCCCTCCGGCCAGGCCTCCCGGGAAGAGGTGCAGGCGGCCGCCGTGGACTACCTGACGCGTCACTTTGCGGGCTATGGGTACAAGACCGAGAACGTGAGCAGCCAGAAGCTCGGCTACGACATCGAGGTCTCGGACAAGAAGGGGGCCACCTTGCTCAAGCTCGCGGTCAAGGGCACGGCGGCCGGACTGGCCGGCTTCCAGCTCACCGGTGAGGAGCGCGCGTGCGCGAAGCGGGGCGATCCCTGGCGCCTCGCGGTGGTCACGGACCCGATCGGCCCCGCTGCGCAGCACAAGCTCTACAAGCCCTCCGAGATCGACCAGGCACCCGGCCTGGAACCCGAGCTCGACTAGCGGGCGTCGACGCCGCCGTCGTCCGGCCCGCCGGCCCGGCCGGCCCCGCCTGCCCGCGAACGCTCGCAATTGATGGGGCGACGACTAGAGTGCATCCTCGTTCGCAAGTCCGCGACCGCATGGAGAACCCTATGAGCCCCGATCCCTTTGCAGAGTTGAAGAGGCGACAGCGCGAGATGTGGGCGTCTTTTGCGCCGACGGCCATGTTCACCACCCCGGTCGCGGGCCACCTCGTGAAATTCGCGCGGATCGGCTCGGGCGAGACGGTGCTCGACGTCGGCACCGGGACCGGCGTCGTGGCCCTCACGGCTGCGCGGGCCGGCGCCAAGGTCACGGCCCTGGACCTGACGCCCGAACTGCTCGAGCAGGCTCGCGAGAACGCCCGCATCGCCGGGCGAGAGGACATCGTTTGGACCGAAGGCGACGCCGAGCAACTGCCCTATGCCGACGGTTCCTTCGACGTCGTGCTGAGCCAGTTCGGACACATCTTTGCGCCTCGGCCGGAAGTAAGCATCGCGGAGATGCGTCGCGTACTGAAGCCCGGCGGGCGGGTGGCATTCGCCACTTGGCCACCCGAGCATCTGATCGGCCGCCTCTTCGCCTTCGTCGGCCGCAACTCGCCGCCGCCGCCTCCCGGGGCGTCGCCGCCCCCGCAATGGGGCAATCCGACGACGGTCGCAGAGCGTCTCGGCAACGCCTTCGAGGCCCCTTTCTTCGAGCGCGGCATCATGGCTTTTTCGGCGCTCAGTCTCGAGCACTACCGCCTTTTCATGGAGCGTTCGGCCGGTCCCATGCAGAAGCTCGTCGAGGGCCTCGCGGACGATCCCGCGAAGCTCTCGGTCCTCCGGGCCGAGTTCGATGCCATGGCCACTCCGTACTACGCCGAGAATGTCGTGCGCCAGGACTACCTCCTGACGCGTGCGCAGGCGCGCTGAGGCCTGGGTCAGCGCTCGTGCGCCGACAAGGCCACTGACAGCTGACGCAGCAGTGATGCGCCGTCGCCCTGCCACGCGCTGCCGTGCATGCAGGCGAGCGTGCGAGGTTCCTGCTGCGCAAGCCCGGCCAGCAATGCGGCCGTGTTCGGTGCATGGGCGTAGTAGTCCATCTGGTGTCGGAACGCCTCGCTGGGGCCCAGGATGTCGGCATCGGTGAGCGCCTTCTCGCTGTTGCCTGGCTGCGTGAAGAGGTCGCCGCAGAAGAATGTGCGCGTGCGCGTGTCCATCATCAGCCCGCACTCCCAGCCATGCGGAACATGGGGCATGTCGAACCAGCGCATCGTGTGGTGGCCGAGCGCGAGTTCCTCGCCATCGGCCAGCGCGCGCGGTGGACGGTCCGCCAGGTCACCCATCGAGACCATCGCCGCAATGCTGCCGCACAGCGGCACCGCTTGCGGCGCTGCTGCCAGGAACAGGTTCAACGCGCCACACTCGTCCGCCTCGACATGGGACAGCCCGATGTAGCGGAGGCGCTCGACCGGCATCACACGGGCGATGGCCTCGCTCACCAGCGGGAACAGCTGGCGCGGCCCGGAGTGGAACAACAGCGGCTCGTCGTCGACGACGAGGTACTGATTGAAGCTGAACAGCTTGCCGTCGGGCAGCGGCACCGGTGTGTTGATGCGGAAGATGCCCGTCGCGATTTCCTGCACGTTGGTGCCCGACTGCGAATTCGTGGTCATGCTGGTCATGCGTGTCTCCTGTGCGTTACGGAGCGACGACCGGGATGCGTCGCCAGGGCGCGAAGGTACTCCGATTTGGCCATTCGGCGCCAGAGGGAGTTGTGTCCCTCGTGCATCGCCGCCGCAGCTGTTGGCATCAAGCGCAGCTCGACGACCCCCGCACCACCAGTTCGCCCGGCAGCAGCAGCTGTCGCGGCGGCCCTTCCAGCCCCCGCAGCCGCTCCAGCAGACAGGTCGCGGCGACCCGGCCGATCTCCTCGGTCGGCTGCGCGATCGCGCTCAGGCCCGGCCCGATCAGCGGTGCCCATTCCGGATCGTCGAAGCCGACGAAGCCGATGTCCTCCCCGAAGCGCAAGCCCAGCCGCGCCATCGCCGCGGCGACGCGCAAGGTGACGATCGCGTTGCCCGACAGCACCGCGGCGCGCTTGCCGCGCTTGGCCCGCTTGTGCAGGGCCCGCAGCGCGGCATCGAGCCCTTCGCTGTCGTCGCCCGTGGATTCATGCACCGCGCCGGCGACACGCGGCTCGTGCGTCGCCATGCAGGCGCCGAAGGCGGCGGTGCGCTCGCGCCGCGAGCTCACGCCTTTCTGGGGTTCGGTGATGTAGAGCAATTCACGGTAACCGCCCTCGACCAGGTGGCCGCAGGCCACCCGCATCGCAGCCACGTTGTCCAGCGAGAC
Organism: Variovorax sp. P4_B11; assembly: GCF_056402355.1. Taxonomy (NCBI): domain Bacteria; kingdom Pseudomonadati; phylum Pseudomonadota; class Betaproteobacteria; order Burkholderiales; family Comamonadaceae; genus Variovorax; species Variovorax sp. P4_B11. Next base: position 62,459 of record NZ_JBFUHO010000037.1, on the reverse strand, counting down.
GAAATCGGTGTGCATGCCCGCGTGGCGCCGGTCGACCAGCACCGCCGGCTTGCCATGCAGCGCATCGGCATCGACCAGGCCTGCACCGCGGCCCAGCGTGTTGAGAATGTAGCCGTCGACCTGGTAGCCGGCCAGCGCATTGATGGCCTCGCGCTCGCGGTCGATGTCGTTGCCGAGATTGAACAGCATCACCAGGTAGCCGGCGTCCTGGCAGGCCTTCTCGGCGCCGCGCAGCACAGCCACCGAATAAGGGTTCGTGATGTCGGCCACGATCAGGCCGATCAGGTGCGAGCGGCCATGGCTCAAGGCCTGCGCCATCGGGCTCGGCGTATACGCCAGTTGCGCCACCGCGGCCTCGACGCGGGCCGCGATGTCGGGGCTCAGCAGCCGCTCCCGATGATTCAGGAAGCGCGATACCGTGGCCTTGGAAACGCCGGCCGCCTTGGCCACGTCGGCGATGGTGGCGCGGACCGGACGCGGGGCGGGGGCTTTGGCTTTCACGCGGAGGCGGTGTCGTAAACCGCCGCAGGGCGCTCACCGGCGAGCGCCTGCAGCAGGTTGGTGGTCGCGAGTTCGGCCATGGCATGCCGGGTCTCGTGGGTGGCCGAGCCGATGTGCGGCAGCGGGGTCACGCGCGGATGGGTGCGCAGCGGCGAATCGGCCGGCAAGGGCTCGGTTGCGAACACATCGAGGCCGGCCGCACGCAGCGTGCCGTGGTCGAGCGCCGCAAGCAGCGCGTCCTCCTGCACCGTGGCGCCGCGTCCGCCATTGATGAAGACGGCGCCCGGCTTCATGGCGTCGAACAGCTTCGCATCGACCATGCCGCGCGTGCTGTCCGACAGCGGCAGCATCGCGACCACGAAGTCGGCGCGCGCCAGCAGGTGGTTCAGCGGCGTGTGCGCGGCACGACCCTGCAGCTCGGGCGCCTGCAGGGCGAGGTCGACAGGGTGGCGCGCATGGTAGAGCACCGGCATGCCGAAGCCCAGCGCGGCGCGGCGCGCGATGGCCTGGCCGATGCGGCCGAAGCCCAGCAGGCCGAGTGTCTTGCCGTGGACGTCGAAGCCGAACAGGTCCTCGCCGATGTTCTTCGTCCAGCGCCCCTCGCGCACCAGGTTCGAAAGCTCGACCACGCGCCGGCTGGTCGCCATCAGCAGGGCGAACACGGTGTCGGCCACAGTCTCGTCGAGCACGCCGGGCGTATGGCACAAGTCGATGCCGCGCGCATGCAGCGCAGCCAGCGCGTAGTTGTCGACACCGACCGACACGCTGGAGACCACCTCGAGCCTCGGTGCGCGCGCCAGCAGCGCTTCGTCGACCGGGTAGCTCGAGCCGATCAGGCCCTGGGCCTCGGCCAGCGCCGCATCGAAGGCCGCACGCTGCGCCGGCAGGCGCGGATTGGCGACCGTCACGTCGTGCGCCGCCTGCAGGCGGGCGAGCTGGTCATCGGGCAGCTCGCGAAACACCAGCACCTTCTTGCGTACGGCGCTCATCAGGCAAGCTCCGTGCTGCGCGCTGCGGTGCGAGCGGTGCTCATAGCCCGGCCTTCTGAAGCTGCGCGCGCGTGGGCAGGCCCTCGGTATCGCCAAGCACCTGCACCGCGCGGGCACCGATCCAGGCGCCTCGGCGCACCGCATCGGGCACCGATTTGCCTTCGAGCAAGGCACTGACCACGCCGGCCGCGAAGCCGTCGCCGGCACCCACGGTGTCCACGACCTCCTTCACCGGGAAGCCCTCGACGCGCCCGGTACCGGCCACGTCGCTGTCGTAGTAGGCGCCCTCGGCGCCGAGCTTCACGACCACCAGTTTCGCGCCAAGCCCGCGGTAGAAACGCGCCACGCCTTCGGGCGTCGATTCGCCGGTGAGGAACAGGCCCTCCTCGATGCCGGGAAGCACCCAGTCGGCGCGCGCCGCCAGCGCGTTGATCCAGTGCCGCATGGTCTCGGGCGAGGACCACAGCGTGGGCCGCAGGTTGGGGTCGAAGGAGATCGTGCGGCCGGCCGCACGCATCACTTCCATGGACTTGATCGCTGCCTGCAGGCTGCTGTCGGAGATCGCCGCGAACACGCCGGTGGCGTGCAGGTGGCGCGCCGAACGCAGCCAGGCCTCGTCGATGTCGGCCGTGCTCATATGGCTGGCGGCCGAGCCCTTGCGGTGGTATTCGACCGGCGGGTCGCTGCCGTCGGTCACGCGGCCCTTGAACTGGAAGCCGGTGCGCTGCGTCGGGTCGCTGATCACGTGCGAGCAGTCGATGCCCTCGCCCTGCATGGTGGCCAGCAGCGCGCGCCCCATCGAGTCGGTGCCGAGGCGGCTGGCCCAGCCGACCTGGAGTCCGAGGCGCGCGAGGCCGATCGCGACATTGGTCTCGGCGCCCGCAGTGCGCTTGTGGAAGGCGGTCGCGTTCTCGATCGGGCCGGGCTGGTCGGCCACCAGCAGCAGCATGGCCTCGCCGAACAAAGCGACATCGAAGGCGAAAGCGGAAGTGTTGGTCATCACAGGCTCCGGATCAGCGCGACCTGCTCGCGCGTGATGGCATGCAGGTCGTCGCCGACCAGCGGGTATTCGATCGCGCGCGGCACATCGGCCGGCAGCGCGCGCAGCACGGCGCGCCAGGGCGCCACCGAGTCGGCCAGCGGCACGGCGACCCACTTGGCGGGGAGTCGCTGCGCGCCCTTGCAATGCACGTAGCGCACGCGGCGGCCCAGCGCCTGGGCGGCCTGCAGCGGGCATTCGCCGACCCAGTGCCAGTTGCCCATGTCGAAGGTCATGCCGAGGTCGAGGCCGGCGCGGTCGACAGCGTCGAAGAAGGCCTGCAGCGCCGGCAACGTACCGGCCGAGACGGTCTGGTCGTTCTCGATCACGAGCTCGATGCGGGTCTCGGCGAGCTGCACCTTGAGTCCCCACAGCGAGCCGTGCGAGGCCGGGCCGAAGTCGCCGATCGACATCTTGAGCCGCTTGGCGCCGAGCGTGGTGGCCGCAGCGATGCCGCGGCCGAGCGCGGCGCTGTCGAGCCAGCCACCCTCGGCCCAGAGGCCCTCGGGGCTGGAGTAGACCGAGGCCAGGCCGGCGATGGCGGGAAGCTCCGAGGCCGGGTCGCGCAGCAGCTCGCCGCGCACCTCGACGCTGTCGGCACCGGCGGCACGCGCGAGCTGCGCGCACCAGAGCTGGCCGTGGCGCCCGATCTCCGCGGCGCCGAAGGATGAAAGGGAAATCAGTACCGGCGTCATGTCTTGCATCGTGGCGTCAGTGCGCTTGATGGGAACTCAGGATCTGACCGAGGAACTGCCGCGTCTTCTCGTGCTTCGGGCTGCCGAAGAATTCGGCCGGCGGCCCCTGCTCGATGATCCGGCCGTCGGCCATGAAGATCACGCGGTCGGCCACGCTGCGGGCAAAGCCCATCTCGTGCGTGACGCACAGCATGGTCATGCCGTCCTCGGCGAGACCGATCATGGTGTCGAGCACTTCCTTGACCATCTCGGGATCGAGCGCCGAGGTCGGTTCGTCGAACAGCATGATCTTCGGCGCCATGCACAGCGCGCGCGCGATCGCCACCCGCTGCTGCTGGCCGCCCGAGAGCTGGCTCGGGTACTTGTGGGCCTGTTCGGGGATGCGCACCCGGGTCAGGTACTTCATCGCCACTTCTTCCGCCTCGGGCTTGCTCATGCCGCGCGAGCGCATCGGCGCCAGCGTGCAGTTCTGCAGGATCGTCAGGTGCGGAAACAGGTTGAACTGCTGGAACACCATGCCGACCTCGGCCCGCACCGCATCGACGTTCTTGCCGCCGGCCGTGAGCTCGATGCCGTCCACCACGATCTTGCCCTTCTGCACCGTCTCCAGGCGGTTGATGCAGCGGATCAGGGTCGACTTGCCCGAGCCCGAAGGGCCGCAGATCACGATGCGCTCGCCGGTGCGCACCGACAGGTCGATGCCGGTCAGCACCTGAAAGCTGCCGTACCACTTGTTCACCGCTTCCATGCGGATGATCGGGTCCGTTCCCGCCGATGTCGCGACTGCGTCCGTCATGATTGCTTCCATTGATTCACTGCCTGCCTGTTCGCTGCGAGGGCACCGAGGCCCGTTGGTGGAACACCGCGGAACCGGCTTTTCCGGGCCGCTGGTGTTGCCCCCTGCAAGGGGGTGGGCGGCTACACGAAGTGAGCCAAGCTGGGGGGGGTGCCTAGTTCAGCTTCGGAAGATCCGTCTGCAGCCACTTCTGGTAGAGCTTGTTGAGCTCGCCATTGGCCGAGTTCTTCGCCACGAAATCGTTGACGTTCTTGAGCAGGTCGTCCTGGCCCGGGCGCATGGCGATGCCCATGTTCTGCTGCACCAGGTTGAACTTGTTCTCGAAGGTGTTCGGCGGCACGCGCTTGGCGATCTGGGCGGCGACGGTCGTCGAGGCGCCGATCGCATCGACCTGGCCCGACATCAGCGCCTGCATGGCCGAAGCGTCGTCATCGAAGCGGCGGATCTCGGTGCCTTCGGGCGCGGCCTTGGTCACGGCCACGTCCTGCGTGCTGGCGCGGGCCACGCCCACGCGCAGGCCCTTCAAGTCGGCCGCGCTCTTGATCGCCGTGCCGGTCTTGCCGTACAGCACGATGGTCGCGGCCGCATAGGGCTGCGAGAACTGCACCTGCTTGGCACGCTCGGGCGTGATAGCCAGCGAGGCCACCAGCAGGTCGACCTTGTTGGTCAGCAGGAAGGGAATGCGGTTCGGGCCGGTGACCGGCACGATGTTGGCCTTGACGCCCCACTCCTTGGCCAGCAGCTTGGCGACGTCGGCGTCGTAGCCGTCGGGCTGGTTCTTCGCGTCGGTGGTGCCGTAGGGCGGGAAGTCGACCAGCATGCCGATCGTGATCTCGCCCTTCTTCTTGATGTCGGCCACGCTCTGGGCCGAGGCGAAGGGTGCGAAAACGGTCAGCGCGGCGCCCAGGCCCAGTGCCGCGATGACGGCGCGGCGGGTGGTGGAACGGATCATGTCAGGTCTCCTTGATGGAACAGAAAGAAAGAGGGGGTTGGCGTAGCGACACGAAGTGCGCGAAGACTGGGGGAGTGCTTCATCTTGCCAATGCACGGGCCCGCTTGCGCTCCATGCGCGCGGCCAGCAGCGACAGCGGCCAGCAGATCACGAAGTAGATCGCGGCCACCGTGGTGAACACGTGCAGCGGCTGGAAGGTGGCGTTGTTGATGATCTGGCCGGCGCGCGTGACTTCCGTGAAGCCGATGATGGCCGCCAGCGAGGTGCCCTTGATGATCTGCACCACGTAGCCCACCGTGGGCGGCAGCGCGATCTTGAAGGCCTGGGGCAGCACCACGTCGCGCATGCGCGCGGCGTAGCGCAGGTTGAGCGCCTGCGCAGCCTCCCACTGGCCGCGCGGGATCGCCTCGATGCAGCCGCGCCAGATCTCGCCGAGGAAGGCGGCGCTGTTGAGGATCAGCGCCACGCCGGCCGCGATCCACGGGTTGATCTCGAGGCCCAGCACCGGCGCGCCGAAGAAGATCAGGAACAGCTGCAGCAGCAGCGGCGTGCCCTGGAAGATCTGGATGAAGCCGGTCGACAGCATGCGGGCGGTCTTGTTGTCGGCAGTGCGCGCGAGGGCGATCGCGAGGCCGAGGATCGCGCCGCCGACGAAGGCGATCGCGGACAAGGCCAGCGTCCATTGGGCCGCTTCGAGGATGAACAGGAATTCAGGAAAGCCGAAGGTACGCATGGTGTTCAGCGCCGGTCCGGGTAGTTGAGCGTGCGCCTGTAGATCAGCTTGAACAGCGCCGAGAAGGCCAGCGACAGCGCCAGGTAGATGCAGGCCACCACGATGTAGATCTCGAAGCTGCGGAAGGTCTGCGACTGCAGGTTGGCGGCCACCGAGGTCAGGTCGTCGGCCGAGATCACCGACACCACGGCCGAGCTCAGCATCAGCAGGATGAACTGGCTCGTGAGCGCCGGATAGATCGCCTTCAGCGCCGGCTTGATGATCACGAAGCGGAAGATTTCCCAGGGCTTCAGGTTGAGCGCCCGGCCGGCCTCGATCTGCCCCTTGGGAATCGATTCGATGCCGGCGCGCACGATCTCGGCCGCATAGGCGCCGAGGTTCACCACCATCGCGGTCAGCGCCGCGGTGTAGGGCGACCAGCGCAGCCCGATGGCCGGCAGCGCGAAGAAGAAGAAGAACAACTGCACGAGGAAGGGCGTGTTGCGGATGACCTCGATGTAGGCATTGACGACGAAGCGCAGCCAGGCCGGGCCCGAGGTCTTGCCCCAGGCGCAGAAGACCGCCACCACCAGGCCCAGCAGCGTGGCCACCAGCGACAGCTGGATCGTGATCCAGCTGCCCTTCAGCAGCAATGGCCAGGCGGCGAAGACGGCGTCGAACTGGAATTGGTAGTTCACGGGGGGCGTCGATTCGAAGGCAGGGTCGATGTTGGTGCGCCCCTTCGAAAAAGCACTTCATCAGGGGGCATCGCAGTATATGTGAAACCGGTTTCAGCACCAGCCTAGGGATTCCCCTAGGTGCCGCGGATGCCTACACTGGCGGGATGCTGAACACCGAACTGGCGGACGCCGAGGCGGAGCTTTCAGGCACAGTTGCCGCACCCGTCGTGCAGCACCTGCGCCAGACTCTGCTGTGGCCTCTGCGCCTGATGCCGACCCACCAGCCGCGCTCGGCGCAGCGCGGCCCCTGGCAGCTGCTGCGCGACCTCGGCGATGCCTCCCCCTGGCGCGAGGAGATCGACGAGTACACCGGCGCCAGCGACCGCTTCCACGAGCGCCACTACAACGAATTCGTGAGCTTCCTGCCCTACGTGCAGCGCTTCCTGTACGGCGACGGCCGCAAGGGCCGCGCGGCCGGCGGCGCCAGCGGCGGCGATTCGCCGATGCGGGTGTTCCGCCGCAGCGACGTCGCCGCGGTGCGGGTGGTGGCGCGGCCAGGCGATGCGCCGATCACGCTGCAGGTGGTGCATGTCGATCTCTACTTCTTCTTCGACGTCGACGTGGTGCTGCTCAACGTCGAGGTCGGCGTCGATCAGCTGAGCCTGGCGCAGGCGCACGAGATCCTGTATCGCTTCGGCCGCGCCTACCCCGGCGGCTGGGACGCGCAGGGCCAGGCGCTGCACTGCATGCACAACGTCGAGTGGCTGGCCGCCGATGGCAGCGTGCTGGCTGCTTCCGATGCGCAGCAGCGCGAAGCATTCCTGGCCCATGTGGCCGAGCATCGAGCGCCGCGGCTGGCCTCGCACTGGGCCTGGCTCATGCGGCCGCTGGTCAGCGACCATTCGGACGAGGCCGGGACGCTGCGCTTCCGCCAGATCGAGTACTACCGGATGCCGGTGATGGCCTACCTCGCGCTCGACGATCCGCGCCGCCTCTCGCGCAGCGATTTCATCCGGCTGGCGATGGTCACCGGCACGGCCGAGCCCCCCGGCAGCGCAGCCCGCCCTCTGCCTTACATCGAAGAGCAGGTGGTCGACTTCGAGAAGCGCTTCTGCTACGACCGCTTCTGGACCGATGCCGGTGCCGCGCCCCGCACCCGCTACCTGTGCAACGGCCTCGCGCTGATCGTGATCGGCGATGCCCACGCCGAATACTTCTGCTGCCGCGACCGCGGCGTGCTGGCGCAGTTCAGGCACCAGCACTTCCTGCTGTTCCTGATCGCGCACTTCCAGAAGGCGGCGCTGCTGATGTACTCCGACCGGCTGGTCGAGGCGCTGCGCATGCTCGACATCCACGACGTCGCCAGCGTCAAGCGCTTCAAGCGAGCGATCCGCGCCAGCTTCGAGGGCTTCCTGCGCTTCACGCACCGCTACTGGTTCCACGAGATCTCGGAGCAGGCGCAGGTGCGGGCGCTGTCCCACATGTGCACCACGCACCTGGGGCTCGACCCGCTCTACGACGAGGTCAAGGAGCGCATCGCCGACATGAACACCTACCTCGAAGCCGACAGCCTGCGCCGACAGGCCAACACGGTGGTGCGGCTCACGGTGGTCACGCTGTTCGGCCTGATTGGCACCATCACCACCGGCTTCCTCGGCATGAACCTGCTGGCCGAGGCCGACTCGCCGATGTGGCGCAAGCTGCTGTGGTTCGGCATCGTCTTCGCATTCACCACCTGGCTCACGGTCTACACCATGGTCAAGTCGAAGCGCCTGTCGGACTTCATCGATGCGCTGTCCGACGAGCGGCACACGCTGCGCACCAAGCTCGGCGTGCTGGCCCGGGTCTGGCGCCCGGGTTCGGACTGAAATGGAACACCCCCCGAAGCGCCTGCGGCGCCTCCGAGTCGCTGCCAGAGGCAGCGGCTCTTCGGTTCCGTCCAAGCCTGCGCAGGCAGGCTTGGAGCCGCGGACCTCAGCCCCTCAAGGGGGGCGATACCGGCGGCCCGGCAAAGCCGGTTCCGCGGTATCCCTGGCATTGGGCCGCGCCGGTTTCATGGGTCGCGGAAGGCGCATGGCGCCATGGACCCTGAAATGAAACCGGGCGGCTCAGCTCGCTGCCGCGTCCCTGGCGCGCGGCAGCCAGACCTCGATCGCGCCCGGGTCCGAAGGCACCGGGCGCGGAAGCAGCCGGATCATCCATGGCTGCCCGGTCGGCGACTGCGCGGTCTCGATCAGGGCCTGCGCACAAGCGCGCGAAGATTCCTCGCGGATGACGACGGTCGGCACCGGATGCCCCACCGGCGGCGCGCGCCCGGCGCGGCGCGAGGTGCTCAGCACGTCCTCGATCGGCGGCACCGAGGCGCCGAGCTCGCGCCACGGGGCGCGCCAGGCGCGTGCCTTGTCGCGCAGGCTGGTTCCGTAGGTCAGGATGTAGACCACCGCGCCTTCGCAGGCGTTCGGCGCTATCGGTGCCGGTGACGGCGCGCCACTGCCTTCGGGCGACGGCGCGTAGGGCGGCGGCGGGCCGGCTGCCGACGGCGGTGCGCTCGCCACCTGGTCGCCGCGCCCCAATCCGCCGAGCCGGTCACGCAGCCAGACCGCGAGCTTGAAGGGCTCCGGCAGGGTGCCGCTGCAGTTCTGCTTGGAACCCGTCTGGCCGCTGTAGTCGCGCGCCCAGTAGCGCGGCGCGCAGGGCGGCGCCTGCGCCGGCTGCAGGCAGTCGATGCCGTTGCCGGGATCGAGCAGCCGCGCGCAGGCCGGCGTGCGCTGGCCCAAGGCCTCGCCGGCGCAGGCCTGCTTGGCATCGTCGACGATCCGCACCGAGAGCCGGAACTTGGCCATGAAGTTGTCGCTGCCCTCGCGGCACAGCAGGTCGCCGGTGCGCAGCAGCTCGGCCGCCAGCAGGGCCGGCGCGTCGCTGTCGGCTTCGCCGTTGCGCAGATGAGCCCAGCGCTCGGTGAGGTCCTTGAAGGCGCTGTTCTCCGAACGCTCCTGGTCGGCGCGCTGGGCGCGCCAGCTGTCGATGCCCTGCCAGGCGGCGATGCCGAAGGTGGCGGCGGTGCCGATGCCGATCGACGCCGTCACCGCGCCGGCCTTGAGCACACGGGCCTGCAGCCGGCTCATCGAGCCCACCGCGGCCGCCGTGGCGCTGTCCTTGTCGCCCGGCTTGGCGGCGCGGGCGCTCGAATCCGGCTGGCCGTCGTCGAGCACGAACAGCCCCGGTGCGCCCTGCGCGACGTGCTCGAGCATCTCCTCGTCGAGCCGGAAGCCGATCTCCGAGCCGAGCCGGAAGTAGCTCTCCCATTGCGCCTCGTCGAAGAACTGGTCGGTGGTCGGCTGCTGCGGGAACAGCGGGTTGGCGGCCTTGAAGTTGACCAGGTCGACCGGCAGCGCGGCCGAGACATTGGGCTTCACCAGCACGATCTGCCCGGTGGCGCCGCTCGCATAGCGCACCTGCGCCAGCGCCAGGCAGGCCTGGCTGGTCGGCGAGGCCAGGTCGTTGAGCGAGCCGAAGGCACCCAGGTGCGTCCATTCGGCGTCGGGCCGCGGCTTCATGAAGACGACCTCGGCATTGAGGTCGATGCGAGCCCGCCGGATCAGGATCTCGAGGTCGCAGAAGCGGTAGTCCGGATCGGCGCCGCAATCGGCGATGACGATCAGCGCCGCCTCTTGCCGCAGCAGCGCGTAGGCGCCGGTGTTCTCGAAATGGCCGCCATCGCTCAGGTACCAGTTGGCCGAGCTGCTGCCCGGAAAGGCACCGAAGCACTCGAGCAGCAGGAAGCGAGTCTTCATGAGCAGCGGGCTCGCATGGATCACCGCGCCGTGCTGGGCAATGCCGGCTCCGGCACTGTTCCACCAGTAGCCGAGCCGAAGGCCCGCGAACACAGACAGCGCCGAGATGCCACGTTTGGTGAGCCGCCCGAGGCCCGGCGCGAAAGCCGCGCCGGAAATCGCCATCCAGGCCCCCAGGGTCAGCGCACCGTCGCCGTGCGCCTGTGCCCATGGGGCGCCGCCGGCCTGCATCCAGCCCAGCGGGCCGATGGTCAATGGCTGGCTCTTGCGGTCGCGGTTGAACAGGCGATCCTTGGTGTCGTGCGTCTGGTTGATGCACACGTTGGCCAGGTGCACCGGGCCGCCATTGGCATGCGGCGCATAGCGCAGCTGCGAGATGTCGTCGTGCGGATCGACCTCGCCGACCGGCACCTGCGGCGGCTCCAGTCCGGAAACCTTGTCGAGGGCCTGGGCCCCCAGCCGCCGCGCGTTGGCGGCACCGAGATAGCCCCGCACGATGCGCGCCTTGTAGAACATGTGCAGCGACGACGCATTCAGGAAGGCGAAGTTGCGCCCGGTCGCCAGCGCATAGACGCCGATGATCACGGCGATGGTGCCGAGCCAGGCCCAGCCACGCATGAAGTCCAGCCCCGCGGGCGTGAAGACCGGCAGCAGCACGGCCACATACACCACGCCGACCCACCAGGCCGCGAGGCAGAAGGCCAGCGCCAGTCCGAGCAGGCTGGCGAGCGTCAACATCAGCGTCTTGCCGACGCCGGGCAGTTCCTGCCGGTGCGACAGCAGCATCGGCAGCACACCGCGCAGCACCGCGGCCGCCACCAGCAGCACCGCGCCATACGAGGCGCGCTGCTCCTGGCCCTCGGCCGCCAGCCACCAGGCGCTGCGGTCGAGCAGGCCGAGCATGACGATCAGCAGCGCGGTGTTCATCACCGAGGCCAGCCGGTCGGTCAGCTCGTTGCGCAGTTCGCCGGGCGAGCGCCAGCGGCTGCGGTGCAGCACCCACAGCAGGGCCACCACCCAGCAGACCGCGAAGGCCTCGAAGGCCGGCGCCAGCCAGGGTGGACCGCTGTAACGCTGCATCAGCCTCGGCGCGACGAAGGCCGCGCCAAGGCCCAGCGCCAGCCACATCGCGACCTGCAGCAGCATCGACGAGGTCGACGGCCTGTCGTGCACCGACCAGTAGGCGCAGGCCAGGACCACCGAGGCGAGGAAGGGACCGACCAGCGTGAACCACAGCGTCGGCCACTGCGTGGCCCACTCGACCACCAGCCGCATGTAGTGCTCGGCATAGAGCTCGGGGGTTCGCGCCACCGCGTCCGGCGGCACGCTGTTCAGGTCGACGGCACGGAACACGGTGTCCCACAGCAGCAGGTTGGTGGCCGCCAGCACCATGCCGATCAAGCTGGCGGCGATCGCCAGCTCGATGTGGGTGGCCAGGAGATTGCGCAGATAGAGCGCGGTGGCGAACAAGGTGTCGCGCAGGCCGCCCGGAATCAGGTAGCGCCCGTTGGCGCGCAGCCACCAGCCGAATCGCGCCTGGTCGACATCACTGAGCGCGACCTCGATCTCGCGCACCTCTTGGGCCGAGTGGGCATTGGTGCACAACCGCCCGAGCGCGGCACCGATGTAGCCACCTCCCGACACGGTCGACATCAGGTCGAACTTGAGCAGTTGCCGACGTGCCGCCAGCGCCTTCAGCAGGCCCAGGCAGAAGGTGGCGCTACGGATGCCCCCACCCGACAGCGCCAGGCCCCAGGGCCGTCGGCCATCGTCGGCGCCGTGCAGGGCGCGTCGACGCTCGGCGACCAGCTTCTGGATGGTGTCGTCCATTCGGCTCCTCGTCGTTCGATGCAATATTTCATGCACGCGGCGATCGATCAATGGCTCGAATGGCCTATGCCGGAGCGCGAGTGCAGGCCTCGACGGGCCGCATGGGGTCAGCTCGCGGCCGCACCCGCCCGACAAACCACACGCTCCGGGCCTCGTGGGTGATCCAGAGCGGCGGCCAGCGCATCTTCTACAGCGGCGACTCGGGCGACCGGCTCAACGTCGGCGTTGACGCTCCTGCGCCCGCCGCACCTGCCGGCTCTGTCCGGCCTCGGCGGCCGCCCGGGCCTGCTCGGCCTTCTTCTGCCGCCGCCGGTTCGACAGCCAGCGGCCCAACACGAAACTGGCCAGGCCGCTCAGGACCGCAATCGCCAGCCCGATGATTCCGATTTCCATGGCCCGCGTCCCTACAGCACGCGCACGATGCCGCTCGGCTTGAAGCCGAGGTCGGCCGCCTTGCCCTTGCGCGCCCGGCTGCCGCGGGCGTTGTTGAGCGTGCGGATTTCCAGCGTCTCCTCGCGCTCCTTGCCGCCGCGGCCGATGCCCTCGATCTTCACGCTGCGGGTGTAGGCCGCCGCACCGGCCAGCGTGTCCTTGGCCTCGAGGTCGATCAAGGTCAACCCGCGGCCGCCCTTCGGCAGTGCCTTGATTTCTCCGATCTCGAAGGTCAGGATCCGGCCGCCGGTCGAGGCACAGGCCACGTGCGTGGCCGCCGGCAACGGCTCGGCACCGCCGGCGCCGCCGACCAGCGACGGCCGGCACAGCTGCTCGCCCTCGCCGACGTCGATGAAGGCCTTGCCGCCGCGCTGCCGCGAGACCATGTTCTCGACCGCCGCGATGAAGCCGAAGCCGCCGGTGTTCGCAAGCAGCAGGCTGGCGCCGAGCGGCCCGGCGAAGTAATGCGCCACGTGCGTGCCGCTGTCGAGGTCGATCAGCGTCGTCACCGGCTGGCCGTCGCCGCGACCGCCCGGCAGCGAGGCCACCGGCACGCTGTAGACGCGCACGCCCTTGTCCTTGGCGGTGCCGAAGACCAGCAGCATGTCGACCGAGCGGCATTCGAAGGCCCCGTACAGGGCATCGCCCGACTTGAAGCTGTACTCCGGCGCCGCCGCGCCCGCGGCGCGCTCGCTGGCCCAGCCTTTCTGCGTGCGCACCCAGCCCTTCTGCGACACGATCACGGTCACCGGCTCGTCGACCACGCGCACTTCGGCGACCGCGCGCTTCTCGGCCTGGATCAGCGTGCGGCGCGGATCCTCGAAGCTCTTCGCGTCGGCCTCGATTTCCTTGACCAGCAGGCGGCGCAATGCGGCCGGGCTGGCGAGGATGTCCTCGAGCTTCTTCTGTTCCTCGCGCAGGCCCTTGAGCTCCTGCTCGATCTTGATCGCCTCCAGCCGCGCAAGTTGCCGCAGGCGGATCTCGAGGATGTCCTCGGCCTGCCGCTCGCTGAGGTTGAAGCGCGCGATCAGCGCCGCCTTCGGGTCCTCGGCGGCGCGGATGATCGCGATCACCTCGTCGATGTTGAGCAGCACCAGCTGCCGCCCCTCGAGGATGTGAATGCGGTCCTGCACCTTGCCCAGGCGATGGCGCGAGCGCTTCTCGACCGTGATCTCGCGGAAGGCGACCCATTCGTTGAGCATCTGCCGCAGCGACTTCTGCGTCGGCTTGCCGTCGATGCCGACCATCGTGAGGTTGATCGGCGCCGAAGTCTCCAGCGAGGTCTGCGACAGCAGCATCGTGCTGAACTCCTCCTGGCCGATCCGCGAGGTCTTGGGCTCGAACACGAGGCGCACCGGTGCGTCCTTGCTCGACTCGTCGCGCACGCCGTCGAGCAGCGACAGCACCGCCGCCTTCAGCTGCGTCTGCTCGACCGAAAGCGCCTTCTTGCCGGCGCGGATCTTCGGGTTGGTCAGCTCCTCGATTTCTTCCAGCACCTTCTGCGAACTGACGCCCGGCGGCAGCTCGTTGACCACCAGTTGCCACTGGCCGCGCGCCAGCTCCTCGATCTTCCAGCGGGCCCGCACCTTGAGCGAGCCGCGGCCGGTGCGATAGGCGTCGGCGATGTCGGTCGCGCTGCTGATGATCTGCGCGCCGCCCGGATAGTCCGGGCCGGGCACGATGGCGAACAGTTCCTCGTCCGTCAGCTTGCCGTTGGCCTTGATCAGCGCCACGCAGGCATCGGCGACCTCGCGCAGGTTGTGGCTCGGGATCTCGGTCGCCAGGCCGACCGCGATGCCGCTGGCGCCGTTGAGCAGCGTGAACGGCAGCCGCGCCGGCAGCAGGCGCGGCTCCTCGGTCGAGCCGTCGTAATTCGGGATGAAGTCGACCGTGCCCTCGTCGATCTCGTCGAGCAGCAGGCTGGTGATGCGGGCCAGGCGAGCCTCGGTGTAGCGCATCGCCGCGGCGCCGTCGCCGTCGCGGCTGCCGAAGTTGCCCTGGCCGTCGACCAGCGGATAGCGCTGCGAGAAATCCTGCGCCATGCGGACCAGCGCGTCGTAGGCAGCCTGGTCGCTGTGCGGGTGGAAACGGCCCAGCACGTCGCCGACCACGCGCGCGCTCTTCACGGGCTTGGCGCCGACGGTGCCGTTGGCGCCGCCGAAGCCCAGCCCCATGCGCGACATCGCATAGAGGATGCGCCGCTGCACCGGCTTCTGGCCGTCGCAGACATCGGGCAAGGCGCGGCCCTTGACCACGCTCAGCGCGTATTCGAGGTAGGCGGTCTGCGCATAGTCGGCCAGCGTCAGCGCGCCATCGTCTTCGGGGCTCTGCAGATCGAGCGTCGGTTGGGAATCCATGGAAAGAGAAGGAAGAGAGAAAGGTTTGCGGGTCTACGGCGTCGCCGGCGCCGCGGGATCGAAAGCCCCCGCGGCCGACGGATCGCTCGGCTCGGGGAGCGTCGGCATGCGGCGCGCGTCGGACGGCATGTTGCCACGCCCGACCGCCCCGCCCTTCGGCACCAGCGCCATGTGGACGCGGCCGGCCGAGCTGCCCCGCCCGAGGGCCGCGGCCGGCTTCAGGTAGGCATAGAGCTGCAGTACGGTCGTCACGTAGTTGCGGGTCTCGGGGTAGTTGGGAATCCTGTTGCCGGCGCGCTGCACCGCCCCCTCGCCGGCGTTGTAGGCCGCCAGCGCGAGTTCGATCTGGCCCGGGAACATCGCGATCAGGTCGCGCAGGTAGCGCGAACCGGTGGCGATGTTGATGCGCGGATCGAACAGCTTGGACTCGATCGAGGCCCGCTTGTCCGGCGCCACGCCGTAGCGCTCGGCCGTCGCCGGCATCAGCTGCATCAGGCCGAGCGCGCCCTTGGGCGACACCGCCTGCGCATCGAAGCCCGATTCGGTGGCGATCAGCGCCTGCAGCAATTCGTAGTCGATGCCGTGATTGCGCGACGCATCGCGCAGTGCCGACTTCGCGACCTTGTAGCCCGGCGAAGCCTCGACCAGCGCCAGCAGGGACTGCGAGGCGCGCGGCACGGGGCCGTCGATCGCGCCCCTGCGGCCGCGCAGCAGCGGCGCAATGCCGTTCGCCGTGTCGAAGCTCTGGCCGCCGCGAAAGAAGACCTGGTAGCGCTCGTCGATCTTTTCGGAGGCAAAATGCGCGCCGCCCTTGTCGTCGATGTAGCCGTAGATGTCGGCAGCCCGCGCCCCCAGCACAAGCATCGCCAAGGACACGGCCAGCAGCATCGACCGCCAGGAAGCCTTCATCGGAATCGCCATCCCGGGACTATGAGCGCGCGCACCCCGGCGCGGCGCCTCGCAGCGTCACAAATTGTTCAGCGGCGTCACACATCGATTTCCACGTCATCGGCCCGCAGCTCCATGAGCTCGCGCCGCGCGGCCGCTTCGCCCTTGCCCATGAGCTTGGTGATCTCGCCCTCGGTGCCCTGGGTGTCGAAGCGTCCCAGCCGCACCTGCAGCAGCCGCCGCGTGTCGGGGTTCAGCGTGGTCTCCCACAGCTGCTCGGCGTTCATCTCGCCCAGCCCCTTGAAGCGGCTGATGCTCCAGGCGCCCTCGCGCACGCCGTCCTTGCGCAGCTTGTCGAGGATCGCCGTGAGCTCGCCCTCGTCGAGCGCATAGAACTTGGAGGCCGGCTTCTTGCCGCGCGCCGGGGCATCGACCCGGAACAGCGGCGGCTTGGCCACGTACACGTGGCCGGCCTCGATCAGCTTCGGGAAATGGCGGAAGAACAGCGTCAGCAGCAGCACCTGGATGTGCGAGCCGTCGACGTCGGCATCGCTCAGGATGCAGACCTTGCCGTAGCGCAGGCCCGACATGTCGGGCGTGTCGTTGGGCCCGTGCGGATCGACGCCGACCGCGACCGAGATGTCATGGATCTCGGTGTTGGCGAACAGCCGGTCGCGCTCGACTTCCCAGGTGTTCAGGACCTTGCCGCGCAGCGGCAGGACGGCCTGGCTTTCCTTGTCGCGGCCCATCTTGGCGCTGCCGCCGGCGGAGTCGCCCTCGACCAGGAAGACCTCGTTGTGCGCCGTGTCCTTGCTCTCGCAATCGGTCAGCTTGCCGGGCAGCACGGCGACGCCGGAGCCCTTGCGCTTCTCGACCTTCTGGCCCGCCCGCTGCCGTGTCTGGGCGGCCTTGATCGCCAGCTCGGCCAGCTTCCTGCCGTAGTCGACGTGCTGGTTGAGCCAGAGCTCGAGCGCCGGCCGCACGAAGCTGGACACCAGCCGCACCGCATCGCGCGAATTGAGCCGTTCCTTGATCTGGCCCTGGAACTGCGGGTCGAGCACCTTGGCCGACAGCACGTAGGAGGCTCGCGCGAACACGTCCTCAGGCAGCAGCTTGACGCCCTTGGGCAGCAGCGAGTGCAGCTCGATGAAGCTCTTGACCGCGTTGAACAGGCCGTCGCGCAGCCCGCTCTCGTGGGTACCGCCGGCACTGGTCGGGATCAGGTTGACGTAGCTCTCGCGCACCGGCTGGCCGTCCTCGGTGAAGGCCACGCACCAGTCGGCGCCCTCGCCTTCGGCGAAGTTGTCGGCGTTCTTGTCGGCATGGCCGGCGCCTTCGAACAACGGAATCACCGGGTCGCCGTTGAGGGTCTGCATCAGGTAGTCGCGCAGGCCGCCCTTGTAGAGCCAGGTCTGGACTTCCTTGGTCTTCTCGACCACCAGCGTGACCGTGACGCCGGGCATCAGCACCGCCTTGCTGCGCAGCAGGTGGGTCAGTTCGCTGACCGGCAACGCCGCGGACTCGAAATACTTCGGGTCCGGCCAGGCGCGCACCGTGGTGCCCTGCCTGCGGTCGCGCGGGCCGTCGCCGTTGGCCGCGGCGGCCGCGCTTTCCTGTGGGCGCACCTTGAGCTTCTCGACCACGTCGCCGGCCGAGAACGCGAGTTGCGCCACGGAGCCTTCGCGGTACGAGCTCACTTCGAGCCGGGTCGACAGCGCGTTGGTCACCGACACGCCGACCCCGTGCAGCCCGCCCGAGAAGCTGTAGGCGCCGCCCGAGCCCTTGTCGAACTTGCCGCCCGCGTGCAGGCGCGTGAACACCAGTTCGACCACCGGCGCCTTCTCCTCCGGATGGAGACCGAACGGAATGCCGCGGCCGTCGTCCTCGACGCTGACCGAGCCGTCGGCGTGCAGCGTGACCTTGATCTTCTTGCCGTAGCCCGCGAGCGCCTCGTCGGCGGCGTTGTCCACTACTTCCTGAATGATGTGCAGCGGGTTGTCGGTGCGGGTGTACATCCCGGGCCGCTGCTTGACGGGCTCGAGGCCCTTGAGGACGCGAATCGACGATTCGCCGTAACTGCCTGGTTCCTTGCTTGCCATGGCGCGGGATTCTAGGCCTTGGTGCCGGACGGGCCCGTCGCCCGGTACTGCGCCTCGCGCATCAATGACCGCTAAAGATTTCAACAATCGGCGCTGGCGGAGCACCGACATGCTCACCGGCTTTTGGGTACATTTTCCGGGATGACCTCTTCCTCCCAGCCGCTCGGCATCCAGCGGGTGCTCTTCTGCGGCGCCCTGATCGTCACCCTGTCGATGGGGATCCGACATGGCTTCGGCCTGTGGCTGCAGCCGATCACCCAGGACCAGGGCTGGACCCGCCAGGCCTTCTCGCTCGCGCTGGCGATCCAGAACCTTTCCTGGGGCGTCTTCGGCGTCTTCGCCGGCATGCTGGCCGACAGGTTCGGCGCCCTCCGGGTGATGGTGGCCGGCGCCATCTTCTATGCGCTGGGGCTGGCCGGCATGGCGCTGACGCAGACGCCGCTGCTGTTCGCGCTGACCACCGGCGTGCTGATCGGCGCCGCCCAGGCCGGCACCACCTATGCCGTGATCTACGGCGTGATCGGGCGCCAGATCCCGGCCGAGCGCCGCTCCTGGGCCATGGGCGTCGCGGCCGCCGCCGGCTCTTTCGGCCAGTTCCTGATGGTGCCGGTCGAGGGTCAGCTGATCGCCCGGCTCGGCTGGCAGACCGCGCTGCTGGCGCTGGCCGCCATGGTGCTGTTGATCGTCCCGCTGGCGTTCTCGCTGCGCGAGCCACGGCTGGCGGCCGCCGGCGGCAAGCGCGAGCAGACCATCCTGCAGGCCGTCCAGGAGGCCTTCAAGTACCCGAGTTTCGTGATGCTGATGGCGGGCTACTTCGTCTGCGGCTTCCAGGTCGTGTTCATCGGCGTCCATATGCCGAGCTACCTGCGCGACAAGGGGCTCTCGCCCGAGGTGGCGAGCTATGCCCTGGCGCTGATCGGGCTGTTCAACATCTTTGGCACCTACACCGCGGGTGCGCTCGGTGCCCGGCTTGCCAAGCGCAAGCTGCTGGCGGCCATCTACCTGGGCCGCGCGGTGGCGATCGCCCTGTTCCTGCTGGCGCCGCTGTCGCCGCTCTCGGTCTACGCGTTCGCCGCCGTGATCGGCTTCCTCTGGCTTTCCACCGTGCCGCTGACCAGCGGCATCGTGGCCCAGATCTTCGGCGTCGCCCACCTCTCGATGCTCGGCGGTTTCGTCTTCTTGAGCCACCAGATCGGCTCCTTCCTGGGCGTCTGGCTCGGCGGCTACCTGTATGACCGCCTGGGCAGCTACGACCTGGTCTGGTACATCGCGATCATGCTCGGCGTGATGGCCGCGCTGATCAACCTGCCGGTCAGGGAAAGCGCGATCCTGCGTCCGCGCGTGCAACCGGCATGACCGCCGCCATGAACGGAATCACCCGCCATCGCCTGGTCCGGGCCGCCTGGCTGGGCGCTGCGACGCTCGCGCTGGCGGCGGTTTTCGCCCTCTACACGCGTGCGGACTTCCTCGTGACGCTGGCCGGCCAGATCTGGAACTGCTTTTGATGAACCACGCGACGCTCGCGCCCTCGCCCTGGATCGTGCGCTGGTCGCACCTGCTGGCGCCCGGCGCCCCCGTGCTGGACGTGGCCTGCGGCAGTGGCCGCCACATGCGCTGGTTCGCCGGCCGGGGCCATCCCGCGACCGGCGTGGATCGCTCGCCGGAGGCCGTCGATGCGGCTGCGCCCTTCGGCCAGGCCGTGCTGGCCGACATCGAGGACGGCCCGTGGCCGTTCGAAGGCCGGCATTTCGGCGCGGTCGTCGTCACCAACTACCTCTGGCGCCCGCGCCTGCCGGACATCGTCCGGGCGGTGGCGCCCGGCGGCGTTTTGCTTTATGAAACCTTCGCGGCAGGCAACGAGAGCGTGGGCAAGCCGTCGCGGCCCGATTTCCTGCTCCAGCCCGGCGAACTGCTGGCGGCCTGCGCCGGCCTGCGCGTGGTGGCCTACGAGGATGGATTCCTGTCCGAACCGGAGCGTTTCGTCCAGCGAATCGCCGCCGTCCGTCCGCAGACCGGTCCCGGGTCGCCGCTGCGCCATCCCTTGCAAGCGCCCTAGCAAGGACGCTCGGATGCCGGGGGGCGGGGCCAATCAGTAGAATGGCTGCTTTTCGGGCAACCCACAAAGAGATTCCCTTGGAGCAACTGACAGGTAGCATCGTTGCGCTCGTCACGCCGATGCACGACGACGGCAGCGTCGACTATCCCGCCCTGCGCCGGCTGATCGACTGGCACATCGACGAAGGCACCGATTGCCTCGGCGTCGTCGGCACCACCGGCGAATCGCCGACGGTCGACGTCGAGGAGCACTGCGAGATCATCCGCGTCTCGGTCGAACAGGCCCGCGGCCGCGTGCCCGTGATGGCCGGCTGCGGCGCCAATTCCACCAAGGAAGCGGTCGAACTCGCCAAGTTCGCCCGCGGCGTGGGCGCCGATTGCCAGCTGCAGGTGGTGCCCTACTACAACAAGCCGACCCAGGAAGGCCAGTACCAGCACTTCAAGGCGATCGCCGAAGCGGTGGGCGACCTGCCGACGGTGCTCTACAACGTGCCCGGCCGCACGGTGGCGGACATGGCGCACGACACCGTGCTGCGCCTGTCGCAGGTGCCCGGCATCATCGGCATCAAGGAAGCCACCGGCAACATCGAACGCGCCCAATGGCTGATCCGCGACCTGCCCAAGAGCTTCGCGGTCTATTCCGGCGACGACCCGACCGCGGTCGCGCTGATGCTGTGCGGCGGCCAGGGCAACATCAGCGTCACGGCCAATGTCGCGCCGCGCAAGATGCACGAGCTCTGCGTCGCCGCGATCGCCGGCGACGTCAAGCGCGCGATGCAGATCCAGTTCGAACTG
Source organism: Variovorax sp. P4_B11 (assembly GCF_056402355.1). NCBI lineage: Bacteria > Pseudomonadati > Pseudomonadota > Betaproteobacteria > Burkholderiales > Comamonadaceae > Variovorax > Variovorax sp. P4_B11. The sequence continues at coordinate 41,845 of NZ_JBFUHO010000037.1, read as the reverse complement.
ATGCCGCTGCACCGCCACCTGTTCGTCGAACCGAATCCCATTCCGCTCAAGTGGGCCATGGCACGGCTCGGACTGTGCGGCGGCGCCCTGCGCCTGCCCCTCACCGAACTGTCCGAAAGCGGCCGGCCGATGGTCGAATCCGCGTTGCGCGCCAGCGGCCTCCTCAAGGACTGACCCCATCTTTACAGCGGGCGTTCGCGAACGCCGGCAACCTTTTGCCCGGGCCGCGCTCTGAAGGAGCGGGCACCGCGCCCACCGATTGAGCTCAAGGAAGTAGACGTTGAAAACCATTTCGCGATTCGCATTGCTGGCCCTGGTCGCCAGTCTCGCCGCCTGCTCGGCCCTCGAGAGCGACAAGATCGACTACAAGAGCGCCGGCAAGGCCCCGACCCTCGAGGTTCCGCCCGACCTGAGCCAGCTCACGCGCGAGAACCGCTACGCGATCCCGGGCGGCGCGGTCACGGCCAACGCCTACCAGGCAGGCCTCGCCAGTGCGCCGGGCCAGCCGACCGCGGTCAGCTCGGTCGGCGACGTGCGCATGGAGCGCGCCGGCACGCAGCGCTGGCTGGTGGTCAACCGCTCGGCCGACCAGCTCTGGGAGCCGGTGCGCGACTTCTGGCAGGAGAGCGGCTTCCTGCTCACCACCGACCAGCGCAATCTCGGCATCATGGAAACCGACTGGGCCGAGAACCGCGCCAAGCTGCCGCAGGACATCATCCGCGGCACGCTCGGCAAGTTCATTGACTCGATCTATTCGACCGGTGAGCTCGACCGCTTCCGCACCCGGATGGAGCGCACGCCCAATGGCACCGAGATCTTCATCAGCCACCGCGGCATGGAAGAGGTCTACAGCAGCTCGCGCAAAGACCAGACGGCCTGGCAGCCACGCGCCAGCGACCCCGAGCTCGAAGCCGAGTTCATGCGTCGCCTGATGGTCAAGCTCGGCGTCTCGCAAGAGCAGTCGAAGGTCATCGCCGCCGCCGGCGCCGCGCCGCAGACCGCCAAGGTCTCCACCGTCGGCGGCCAGCCGGTTGTGCAGATCAGCGAGAACTTCGATCGCGCCTGGCGCCGCGTCGGCCTGGCCCTCGACCGCACGGGCTTCACGGTCGAGGACCGCGACCGCTCCGCCGGTACCTACTTCGTGCGCTATGTGCCGCCGAACCCGAACAAGTCGGAACCCAGCGTCTTCGCCAAGCTGCTCAACTTCGGGCCCGGCAAGACCGAGGCGCCGCTCAAGTTCCGCATCCTGGTCAAGGGCCAGGGCGAGACCAGCACGGTGTCGGTCCTGAACGAGAGCGGCGCGGCCGACAGCACGGCCAATGCGCAACGCATCGTGCAGGTCATCGCCGACGACCTGAAGTAAGCCGTCCGCTCCCGATGCTGCGCTTTCGCAGTCTGGGCAGCGGCAGCACCGGCAACGCCACGCTGGTCGAAGCGACCAGCGGCGGGCGCACCTCACGGCTCCTGATCGACTGCGGCTTCGGACTGAAGCAACTCGACAGCCGGCTGGCGCGGGCCGGCCTCGCGGCCGGTGACATCGACGCCATCTTCATCACCCACGAGCACGGTGACCACATCGGCTGCGCGCGGGCCCTGTCGCGCCGCGAGCGGATCCCGGTGTGGATGAGCGAAGGCACCTGGCTGGCGACCGGCGGGCACGACTACGAAGGCCGTCTCATGCTCGCGCGGGACGGCGTCGACATCGAGGTCGGCGAGCTCCGCCTCCTGCCCTTCACCGTGCCGCACGATGCGCGAGAGCCGCTGCAGCTGCGCTGCACCGACGGCGCACGGCACCTCGGCGTGCTGACCGACCTGGGCCACGCGACGCCCCATGTGCTGGCACGCCTCATGGGCCTGGATGCCCTGCTGCTCGAGTTCAACCACGACAGCGAGCTGCTGGCCGGCTCGGCCTATCCGCCCTTCCTCAAGCAGCGCGTCGGCGGCAACTACGGCCATCTCTCGAACGAAGCCGCCGCAGCCATCGCGCGCGCGGTCCATCACGGCGGCCTGCGCCACGTGGTGGCGGCCCACCTGAGCGAGCAGAACAACCGGCCGGAGATCGTGCGCCGCATGATGGCCGAGGCGCTCGGCGCCATCGAGCACGAGATGCTCACCGCCACGGCCGCGGAAGGCTCCCCCTGGCTCGACCTGTGAAACCATGAAAAAGGCCGCCCGAAGGCGGCCCGCAGGAACGGCGGCCGGCCTCAGGGCTTGGCAGGCGGGGCCTCGGCACTCTTCTTCGCGGCCTCGGTCGCCGCATTGGCGGCATCGAGCGCGGAAGACGCACTCGGCGACGGCGTCGCCGCGGACTCTGCGGGTGCCGCTGGCGGCGCGACCTGCGCCGGCGGCGGCGTGACCACGGCCGGCGGGGCTTCCTCCTTCTTTCCGCAGGCCGCCAAGGCGACAGCGGCGAGCAGCGAAGCGAGCAGAACGGATTTCTTCATGGGGTGACTCCTTGGGATGAAGATGGCAGTCAAAAAATTCTAGGCCGGCTCTCCAGCCCCACGCACTGTCGCGGTGCAATTCGCGGCGTTGGCTTACAAGCCCAGCGTGCTCGCCGGAAATGCAGGCCGCGCATGGCGCAGGCATTCGTCGATGCGCTCGCGCAGGGCGCGCCGACCCTCCGGCGCACGGCCGCAAACCCCTCGCGCATGCTCGACATCGATGCGATGCAGGAACCAGCCGGGCGTCCAGATCGCGCTGGGCACCGACGGCAGGCCGGGGCCGTGGCAGACGCGGGCGTCGACGATGTGGCTCCACATGCGGCGCCATTGCACGAAGCGTGCATGTTCACGCGCGAAGACGTCGAAACGCTGCGCCAGCAACACCAAGCCGCGCCCAGCCGCAGACCAGGCCTGCAAGGCCTCGACGCTCGCGCGCTCGCCGAGGGGCCAGTCGACGAAGTCGGGGTCCGACAGCACGATCTCGCGCCAGTTCTGCCGCGCCGCCGCGTCGAGCGCTGCATGCAGGTGCGCCTGGAAGGCCTGGCGGCCGTCGAAGGCGCCCTCGGGCAAGTCGATGCCGACGCTGTCATCCGGCATGCAGCCACCCCGCTTCGCCCCAGTCGCCCAGCAGTGCGAGCGCATCCTCGCTGGCGCCCGCCAGGTCGCGCGCGCCGAGCCTGCGCTGGTCCGCCAGCCGCCGCATCAGCGTCGCGTCGCGGCCGCCGGCGCGGAAACTCTCGCCGTTGATGTAGAGATGGCGCGCGTCGTAGAGCATGCGGGTGCGGCGGTCCAGCGCCACGCCGCTCCAGCGCTCGGGCATTTCACCGGCATCGAACCAGACCGTCGGCTTCGGCTCGGTCATCGACTCGCCGAGGGCGCGGTCGATGATCTCGCCGTCGCGCACGGCCGCCAGCACCGCTTCGCGCGCGAAGGCCTGCAGCGCCTGCGGCATCGCGGCCGGTGTGGCGAGCGCGTCCTGGTTCGGATCGCGGTAGTGCACCGCGGCCCGCGCCGGTTCGTCCTGCAGCGCATCGGCGTGCGCCTCGGCGATGCGCGCCAGCAGGTCGGCCCCGAGCGGCGCCGCGGCCGGCGAGCGCAGGCCGATCGAGCAGGTCATGCAGTCGCCGCCGACCGCGACGCCATCGTGCGCGTAGCGCGGCGGCAGGTAGAGCATGTCGCCGGGCTCGAGCACGAAGCTCTGCTCGGCCTCGAAATTGGTCAGGATCTTGAGCGGCACGCCGGTCTGCAGGCTGAGGTCGCGCTGTTTGCCGATAGCCCAGCGACGGCGCCCCTGCGCCTGCAGCAGGAACACGTCGTAGCTGTCGAAATGCGGGCCGACCCCGCCGGTGTCGCTGGCAAAGCTGATCATGAGGTCGTCGAGCCGGGCGTCGGGCACGAAGCGGAACTGTTGCAGCAGGTCATGAACGCCCTGATCGTGCAGGTCGACGCCCTGCACCAGCAGGGTCCAGCCGGGTTGCTGGAGTCCGGGCAGGGCGCGGCGCGCGAAGGGACCGTGCTTCAAGGTCCAGCCGGCGTCGCGGTGGCGGATCAGCCGCGACTCGACGTCGTCGCGCGCGGCGAGGTCGAACAGCGCGGGGCGCGCAATCGGTGGCACCATGCCGGGGATGGCCTGGCGAACGAGAAGCGGCTTCTTCTGCCAGTGGCGTCGCATGAACTGGCGGGCGCTGAGGCCGCCGAGCAGGGGCAGGGGTCGATCAATCTCCATGGGAGAATTGTGCGATGGAAATCACTGAACAATGCGTGGTCGGCCTGACCTGGACGCTGAAAGACACATTGGGCGAAGTCCTGGACGTGCTCGACGAGCCGGTGGAGTTCCTGGTCGGCGGCGACGACCTCTTCGATGCCATCGAAGCCGCCCTGCTCGGCCATGAGCCCGGCGCCCGGGTGCTGCTGCAGCTCGAGCCCGAACAGGCCTTCGGCGACTTCAACGACCAGCTGTTGTTCCTGGAGCCGCGCACGCTGTTCCCGGAAGGCACCGAAGAAGGCATGACCTTCGACGGCGCGGCGCTGCCGCGGGGCGTGAATCCCGACATGCCCAGGGACGTGCTCTACACCGTCAGCGAGATCTATCCGGAACACCTGGTGCTCGACGGCAATCATCCGTTGGCGGGCATCGCCATCCGGCTCGACATGACCGTGAAATCGGTGCGCGAAGCCACCGAAGAAGAAGTCGGCCGCGGCAGCGCGGGCACCGGCTTCTTCAAGGTCCCGGCCACAGCCCCTGGCAACAATCTGTTGCATTGATCCTCCCCTGCGTGCACAAAAAAGCCGGGCAGCGCCCGGCTTTTTCGTTCAGGTGCGCCTGGCTCAGTAGCGCGAGATCTGGCCGTTGTCGATGCGAACGCGATCGCCGACGCGCAGGTCGCCCGGCGAAGGCACGTCGAAGGCCCGGAAGCCGCCGTTGTCGGTCTGCACCGAGACCCGGAAGCTCTGGTAGGCGCGCGGCGCATTGTTGTTGGCCTCGACCGCGTTGCCGATCAGCGCACCGCCGACCGCACCGGCGATGGTCGCCGCGGTATTGCCGCGGCCGCTGCCGACCTGGTGGCCGAGCACGCCGCCGGCCAGACCGCCGACCACCGCGCCGGCGCCGCTCGGCGCCGCGCCCGAGGACTGGCTCTGGATCACCTCGATGTTGGCGACACGGCCGTACTCGACATACGGGCCTTGTGCCATCGGTTGCGGCGGTTGATACGGATAGCGCGAGGTCTGGTAGACCGGGGCGGGCGCCACGCAAGCGGTCAGCGTGGCCAGCGCCACCACCGAAAACGTGACTGAAGCGATGCGGATGGAATTTTTCATGACGGGGTTGCTTCTCAAAAAACGGCGGCCGATTGGCGCCTCGCATGCAATCAACGCAGCAGCGACGCGCCCGATGACCTGGACACATGTTGAAACCTTCGATGCCTCACAGCGTCTCCAGTTCCCATCTTTACGCGTAGGCAAGCCCCGCGCGCCATCGAAGGCGCGGGCCTACGCCTGCACCGCACCTCTGGCCCTCAATGCTTGCCGGTGGAGCCGTAGCCGCCCTCTCCGCGCTCGCTCGGCGGAAACTCGGCCACGACATTGAACTGCGCCTGCACCACCGGCACGATCACCAGTTGCGCCAGCCGCTCCATCGGCTGCAGGACGAACGGGGTGTCGCTGCGGTTCCAGGCGCTGATCTTCAACTCGCCCTGGTAGTCGCTGTCGATCAGCCCGACCAGGTTGCCGAGCACGATGCCATGCTTGTGGCCGAGCCCGGAGCGCGGCAGGATCAATGCGGCGTAGCCCGGGTCGGCGAGATGGATCGCGATCCCGGTGCCCACCAGTTGCCATGCGTTCGGCTCCAGCGTGATGGGCGCATCGAGGCAGGCCCGCAGGTCGAGTCCGGCGCTGCCGGAGGTCGCGTAGGCAGGCAGTTGGTCCTGCATGCGGGGATCGAGGATGCGAACGTCGACTTTCAATGGGGTGCCTTTGCTTGTTGTTGCGTGTGATGGAGGGAACGCCGCGGGTTCAGTGCGAACCGGCGGCAGGAAGGCGGGCCGCGATCTCGAGCACCAGTTCGCGCGCCAGCGTGAGCTTGGGCGCCTGGGGCAGTTCGCGCATGCCGTTGGCATCGACCAGCAGCAGGCTGTTGTGGTCCTGGCCGAAGGTCAGCGGACCGATGTTGCCGACCAGGAGCGGAATGCCCTTGCGCTCGCGCTTGGCCTTCGCGTGCTCGGCGAGATTCTCGCTTTCGGCTGCGAAGCCGACGCAGAACAGCGCGCCGGCCTTGGCGCGCGCGCTCTGGGCCACGGTCAGCAGGATGTCCTGGTTTTCGACGAAGTGCAGCACCGGCGGCTTGCCGCTGCCGTCCTTCTTGATCTTCTGTTCGCTGTGCGAGGTCGGACGCCAATCGGCGACCGCCGCGGTGGCGACGAAGATCGACGCCGCCTGCACCGCCTGCTGAGTGGCTTCGAGCATCTCCTGCGCCGACAGCACGTCGATTCGGCGCACGCCGCGTGGCGTCGGCAGATGGACAGGGCCGGCCACCAGCGTGACCTCTGCGCCGGCATCTCGCGCGGCGCGGGCAATCGCGAAACCCATCTTTCCGGAAGAATGGTTGGTGATGCCGCGGATCGGATCGAGCGCCTCGAAAGTCGGCCCGGCCGTCACGACCACCTGCTGTCCGGAGAGCACCTTGGGTTGGAATTGGGCGATGACTTCCTCGAGCAGCTGCTGCGGCTCGAGCATCCGGCCATCGCCGGTCTCGCCGCAGGCCTGCCAGCCGTTGCCCACGCCCAGCACGCGGGCGCCGTCGGCATCGACCTGGCGCAGGTTGCGCTGCGTCGCCGGATGGATCCACATCTCGCGGTTCATGGCCGGCGCGATCAGGAGCGGCACCCGCTCGGCAGGCCGCGCCAGGCACAGCAGGCTCAGCAGTTCGTCCGCGCGGCCCTGCACCAGCCGGGCGATGAAATCGGCGCTGGCCGGCGCCAGCAGGATCGCATCGGCCTCGCGGCTCAGGTTGATGTGCGGCATGTTGTTGGGCTCGCGCGCATCCCACTGCGAGCGGTAGACCGGCCGGCCCGAGAGCGCCTGCATCGTCACCGGCGTGATGAACTGCTCGGCCGCCTCGGTCATCACCACCTGCACCGTGGCGCCGGCCTTGACCAGCAGCCGGCACAGCTCGGCCGACTTGTAGCAGGCGATGCCCCCCGTGAGGCCCAGGACGATGTGTTTGCCGGCAAGTTCATGTTGCATCAGGAGAGTTTAAGGCGCCGGCAATCAGGTCCGGGGGCCGCCGCGCCGGGCCGCCCCAAGCGGCCGGCCCGCCCCCCGGTCGGGGGGAAAGGCTTCCCGACACGAAGTGCGGGAAGCCATCGGGGGGCGAGCAATTGCCCCCGCCTATAATCGACATTTCCCACTTCCCGGATCTGCGTCCGGAACTGGCATGACCAAATTCGTCTTCGTCACCGGCGGTGTGGTGTCTTCCCTGGGCAAGGGAATCGCCTCCGCCTCTCTCGCCGCCATCCTCGAATCCCGCGGCCTCAAAGTCACCCTCATCAAGCTCGATCCGTACATCAACGTCGACCCCGGCACGATGTCGCCCTTCCAGCATGGCGAGGTCTTCGTCACCGACGACGGTGCCGAGACCGACCTCGACCTCGGCCACTACGAGCGCTTCATCACGACGCGGATGCGCCGCGCCAACAACTTCACCACCGGCCAGATCTACAAGTCCGTGCTCGAAAAAGAGCGCCGCGGCGACTACCTCGGCAAGACGGTGCAGGTGATCCCGCACATCACCAACGAGATCCAGGAATACGTCAAGCGCGGCGCCGGCATCGGCACCGCCCACGAGGTCGACGTCGCGATCGTCGAGATCGGCGGCACGGTCGGCGACATCGAGTCGCTGCCCTTCCTCGAGGCGGTGCGCCAGATGAGCCTGCGCATGGGCCCGAACAACTCGGCCTTCGTTCACCTGAGCTACGTGCCCTGGATCGCCGCCGCCGGCGAGCTCAAGACCAAGCCGACCCAGCACACGGCCAAGGAACTGCGCGCCATCGGCATCCAGGCCGACGCCCTGCTGTGCCGCGCCGACCGGCCGATCCCCGACGACGAGCGGGCCAAGATCTCGCTGTTCTCGAACGTGCCCGAATGGGGCGTGATCTCGATGTGGGACGTCGACACCATCTACAAGGTGCCGCGCATGCTGCACGAGCAGGGCCTCGACGGCCTGATCTGCGACAAGCTGCGCATCAACACGCCGCCGGCCAAGCTCAAGCGCTGGGACGACCTGGTCTACGAGGTCGAGCATCCGAAGAAGGAAGTGACCATCGCGATGGTCGGCAAGTACGTCGACCTGTCGGACAGCTACAAGTCGCTCAACGAGGCGCTGCGCCACGCCGGCATGAAGAACCATGCCCGCGTGAAGATCGACTACATCGACTCCGAGACCATCACGCCGCAAGACGTGGCCCGGCTCGGCAAGTACGACGCCATCCTGGTGCCCGGCGGCTTCGGCCAGCGCGGTGTCGAGGGCAAGATCGCGGCGGCGCGCTTCGCCCGCGAGACCAAGGTGCCGTACCTGGGCATCTGCCTGGGCATGCAGGTCGCAACCATCGAATACGCACGCAACGTGGCCGGCCTCAAGAGCGCCAACAGCACCGAGTTCGACCCCGAGACGCCCACCCCCGTGATCGCCCTGATCACCGAGTGGAAGGACAACGACGGCACGGTCAAGACCCGCGACGAGAAGTCCGACCTCGGCGGCACGATGCGCCTGGGCGCCCAGAGCTCCGACGTCGCACCCGGCACCCTGGCCCACAGCATCTACGGCGATGTCGTGACCGAGCGCCACCGCCACCGCTACGAGGCCAACGTCAACTACCTGGACGAGCTGCGTCGCGCCGGCCTGGTGATCTCGGCGCTGACCCAGCGCGAGCACCTGACCGAGATCGTCGAGCTGCCGCAGGACGTGCACCCGTGGTTCATGGGCGTGCAGTTCCACCCCGAGTTCAAGTCCACGCCCTGGGGCGGTCATCCGTTGTTCAACGCATTCATCAAGGCGGCGCTCGAGCATCAGGGGGCGGACAAGAAGGCATTGAAGGTGGTGGCATGAAACTCTGCGGATTCGACATCGGGCTCACGCAGCCGTTCTTCCTGATCGCGGGGCCCTGCGTCGTCGAGTCCGAGCAGCTTCAAATGGACACCGCCGGCACGCTGAAGGAGATCACCGCCTCGCTCGGCATTCCCTTCATCTTCAAGAGCAGCTTCGACAAGGCCAACCGGTCGTCGGGCACCAGCTTCCGCGGCCCGGGTCGCGACAAGGGGCTCGAGATCCTGGCCAAGGTCAAGCGCGAACTCGGCCTGCCGGTGCTGACCGACGTGCATACGGAAGAAGACATCGCGGCCGCCGCCCAGGTGGTCGACGTGCTGCAGACGCCGGCCTTCCTGTGCCGCCAGACCGACTTCATCCGCGCCGTGGCGCAATCGGGCAAGCCGGTCAACATCAAGAAGGGCCAGTTCCTCGCGCCGCACGACATGAAGAACGTGATCGACAAGGCGCGTGCGGCAGCCAAGGAAAAGGGCCTGCCCGAAGACAGCTTCATGGCCTGCGAACGCGGCGCCAGCTTCGGCTACAACAACCTGGTCTCGGACATGCGCTCGCTGGCGATCATGCGCGAGACCGGCGCTCCCGTGGTGTTCGACGCCACGCACTCGGTGCAGCTGCCGGGCGGCCAGGGCACCAGCTCGGGCGGCCAGCGCGAGATGGTGCCGGTGCTGTCGCGGGCCGCGGTCGCGGTCGGCGTGGCGGGCCTCTTCATGGAGACCCATCCGGATCCCGCCAAGGCGCTGAGCGACGGCCCCAACGCCGTGCCGCTCAAGCACATGAGGGCGCTGCTCGAGACGCTCGTGGCGCTCGACGGCGTCACCAAGAAGAACGCATTCCTGGAGGACATCTTCCAACAATGAACAACGCAGAACCGCTTCAAGTTGCGAAGGCCCCCTCGGGGGGCAGCAAGTACACGCCAGTGACGAGCGTGGGGGCCACATGACCAGCGCCTACATCATCGCCAACGTCGAGGTCACCAACCCGGCGCAATACGAGGACTACAAGAAGTGGTCCTCCGAAGCCATGAAGACGCACGGGGCCGAAGTCTGCGTGCGCGGCGGCAAGGTCGAGGTGCTCGAGGGCGACTGGCATCCCGAGCGCATCGTGATCCTCAAGTTCCCGAGCGTCGAACAAGCGAAGAAATTCAACGACTCGCCCGAGTACGGCAAGGCGCGCGCGTCGCGCCAGGGCGCCGCGATCATGCGAATGATCGTCGTCGAAGGTATGTGACAAGCTGACCCCCAGGTTGGCTCACTTCGTGTAGCCGCCCACCCCCTTTCAGGGGGCGATGCCAGCAGCCCGGCAAAGCCGGTTCTGCGGTATCCCTGGAATGAGGCTGTGGCATTTTTGATCGCTGAGTGATTACCAGTTTTTTTCGGAGCAAGAGAAAATGAGTGCAATCGTTGACATCGTCGGGCGCGAAATCCTCGACAGCCGCGGCAACCCCACCGTCGAATGCGACGTGCTGCTCGAATCGGGCACCATGGGCCGCGCCGCCGTGCCTTCGGGCGCATCGACCGGCTCGCGCGAAGCGATCGAGCTGCGCGACGGCGACAAGGGCCGCTACCTGGGCAAGGGCGTGCTCAAGGCGGTCGAGAACATCAACACCGAGATCTCCGAGTCGGTGCTCGGCCTCGATGCCAGCGAGCAGGCCTTCCTCGACCGCACGCTGAACGACCTCGACGGCACCGAGAACAAGGCCCGACTGGGCGCCAACGCCACCCTCGCGGTGTCGATGGCCGTGGCCCGCGCCGCGGCCGAGGAATCAGGCCTGCCGCTGTACCGCTACTTCGGCGGCATGGGCGGCATGCAGCTGCCGGTGCCGATGATGAACGTCATCAACGGCGGCGCGCACGCCAACAACAGCCTGGACCTGCAGGAGTTCATGATCATCCCGGTGGGCGCCAAGAGCTTCCGCGAATCGGTGCGCTACGGTGCCGAGGTGTTCCATGCGCTGAAGAAGATCCTCGGCGACCGCGGCATCAGTACGGCGGTCGGCGACGAAGGCGGCTTCGCGCCCAGCGTCGAGAGCCATGAGGCCGCCATCCAGCTGATCCTCGAGGCCATCGACAAGGCCGGCTATGTGGCCGGCGAGCAGATCGCCCTGGGCCTCGACTGCGCCGCCAGCGAGTTCTACAAGGACGGCAAGTACGTGCTGGCCGGCGAGAACCTCAGCCTCACGGCCGAGAGCTGGACCGACATGCTGGCGAGCTGGGTCGACAAGTACCCGATCATCAGCATCGAGGACGGCATGCACGAAGGCGACTGGGACGGCTGGAAGCACCTGACCGAACGCCTCGGCAAGCGCGTGCAGCTGGTCGGCGACGACCTGTTCGTCACCAACACCAAGATCCTGCAAGAGGGCATCGACCGCGGCATCGCCAACTCGATCCTGATCAAGATCAACCAGATCGGCACCCTGACCGAGACTTTTGCCGCGATCGAGATGGCCAAGCGCGCCGGCTACACCGCCGTGATCAGCCATCGCTCGGGCGAGACCGAGGACAGCACCATCGCCGACATCGCGGTCGGCACCAACGCCGGCCAGATCAAGACCGGCTCGCTGTCGCGCTCGGACCGCATCGCCAAGTACAACCAGCTGCTGCGCATCGAGGAAGACCTCGGTGATGTCGCTTCGTACCCGGGCCTGCGCGCCTTCTACAACCTGAGATGACGTTCACCCCCAGGTTGGCCCACTTCGTGTGGCCGCCCACCCCCTCTCCGGGGGCAACACCAGCGGCCCGGCGAAGCCGGTCCCGCGGTGTTCCTGGCGAAGGCCGGGCGTCGCCGACCTGAGAATTCCGTCTTAGTTGTTTATGCGCTCACGCATCGTTCCGATCATCCTGGTCCTGTTGCTGCTGGTTCTCCAATGGCAGCTCTGGACCGGGCGCGGCAGCGTGCGCGACGTGGCGCAGCTCCAGGAGAAGCTGGCCGACCAGAAGGAAGCCAACGCCAAGGCGGCGATCGCCAACGAGCGACTGTCCTCCGAGGTCAACGACCTCAAGGAAGGGCTCGAGATGGTCGAGGAGCGGGCCCGCCAGGAGCTCGGCATGGTCAAGCCCAACGAAGTGTTCGTGCAGATCACGCACTGAGGGCGCCGGCACGCGCCGCCCGGCCGCCCGAAGGCGCTCGCACCGCAGCCGAAGGTCCTCCAATGAACCCCGCCCTTTCCACCGGCAGCACGGTCGCGCTGCTGGGCGCCGACGGCAGCGGCAAGCGCGGACTGGCCGGCGCGCTCGCGGCCCGGCTGCGACCTCATGGTGTCACCGTGGCCGACGACACCCTGCTCGGCCAGGCGGTCGCGCAAGCGCTGCTGCACGGCGACCGCTCCCTGCTCGACGACGCCCTCGCTGCGCACCGACGCCATGCCCGCACGCTGCTCGTCGGGCTCGAACCCTCCGCTGCGGACGCGCTCGGCCCGACCGCGCTGCAGCACGAGCGCGCCGACACCCTGCTGCGCGCAGCACTGGTCGGCGCCGGCCTGTCCTTTGCGGTGATCCACGGCCGGGCTGACGAGCGCCTGGCCAATGCGCTTCGCGCCTTGGGCCTCGAAGCCCCCGAAGGCCCTCGCCGGCTCGCGCGATGGGATTGCGACAAGTGCTCCGATCCGGCCTGCGAGCATCGGCTGTTCACCGATCTCGTTCGACAGCGCGTCGACGCCGGCGCCGCTTCATGAGCCACGCCGCCGCCTTGCGCCGGGTCCTCGGCGGCGCCATGGTCCTCTGGTTCTGCATTGGCGCTGCAGCCGCGCCGGCCAGCGTCACCGTCGAGAACCTGACCCGACCGACCGCCTGCGCCGAGGAAGACAACGTATCGATGGTCCTGCACGGGGCGGGCATTGCGCGCTTTCGCGTCGAGGCGCTGCAGCCCCCCTACCTCGACAGCATCCAGTCCGACAGCACTGCCCCTGATTTTTCCAATTGCAACTTCGAGGGCGGCGCCCACCCCACCGATCCGAGCTACGCCTTCAAGCCGCGCCGCGTGGTGTTTCACGACGGCAGGGACTGGCTGATCGTCGGCATCACGCTGCCCACCTTCTGGCGGCCACGTCGCGTGCTGGTCAAGGTCGGACCGCGCACCGAGGACGACATCCACCTGCTGCAGGTCTTCGCAAAGAAGGCCGGCGCCAGGCCCCTGGAAGCGCTGGTGGTGTATCCGACCGACGGCTACTGGCGCCTCAAGCCGCTGCCGCTCGCGCGCTTTGGCGACGGCGTGTACGGCTCCTCAATCCTGATGGGCCCGGTCGAGACGGACGGCCGGCCGGTGGTGAACATCGACGCGATCGAGGTCCGGACGAAGCCCCTCGCCCTCCGCCTGCGTTTCGCCGGCGGCGGCGGCGCCGAGGTGAAGGCCGCGGAGATCAGCGCGACCCGCACCGCGCTCGATGTCTCGCTGAAGCCGCCCACACGCCGCGATCAGCCCTTCGCGGCTCTGCGCTCGATGTACGTGGCTGCCGACAACGCGGACGTGAGCGCGCTGAGCTGGCAAGCCACGCCCGGTTCGGCCCCGCAAGACCAGGATCTGCCCTCGGTGCGCACGCTCGAGGCGATGCAGCTGCGCTTCGGCCGGACCGTGCCGTCGCGGCACAACACGAGCGCACCGGACATCCGGTTCAGCGGCTTCGAAACCCGCCCCTGACATCGGCCGCCGCCGCGGCCCTCGACGAGGCCGGTCCGATTGGGCAACACTGCGTGTTTGCATGGTGGAAGGAGAAGCAGCGATGAGCGACAGGATTCTGGTGTTCTATGGCTCGTACCGGTCGGACCGGATGGGCATCCGCCTCGCGGACTACCTGGTCGCCGGCCTCGGGACCCGAGGCGCCGAAGCCGAACTGGTGGACGCCAAGGCGGTCGACCTGCCCATGCTCGACCGCATGTACAAGGAATATCCCAAGGGCGGCGCCCCCGCACGCCTGGAAGCCCTGGCTGAGAAGATCCGCAGTGCCGATGCCTTCGTCTTCGTGACCGGCGAATACAACTGGGGTCCACAACCCGGACTGAAGAACCTGACCGATCACTTCCTCGAGGAGTGGTTCTGGCGCCCGGCCGCCGTCGCCAGTTATTCGGCCGGCCGTTTCTCGGGGGTGCGCTCGGGCACGGTGTGGCACTCCATCCTGTCGGAGATGGGCATGGTGGTCGTCTCGAGCACGCTCGCGGTCGGCCCGATCTCCCAGACCCTGGACGCAGATGCAAGACCGACCGGCAGCGCGGGCGAAGCGCTCGAACGCGCGTTCGGGCGCTTCGCCGACGACCTGGCCTGGTGGACCGAGGCGGCGCGAGCGCAGCGAGCGCGCAAGGCACCGCCCTACTAGGGCCCGTCAACGTGGCAGTACGTCACAAAACGTCACGCGAGTCCACCAAGTCAGCGGCTGAAGCGTTTGGAATCTCGTAGGCGCTTTCGCCTGCTTCCGGAGACATCCTTGACCTTTCATCGCGCTGCGTTCGCCAAATGGGCTGGTTCGGCCGCCGTTGCTGCCGCTGCCCTCTCGCTGGGCGCGGCCGCCCATGCCGAGGTGAACTTTTCCATCGGCGTCGGCGGACCGGTCTACGAAGAGCCGGCACCCGTTTACGTGAATCCGCCGCCGGTCTATTACCAGCCGGCACCGCCCGTGTACTACGAGCCTGCGCCTCCGGCGTACTACCCGGCGCCGCCGCCCGGCTACTACCGTCCGGCGCAACCCTACTATGCGCCCCCGCCGGTCGGCTACGGACCCCAGTACTGGCAGGGCGCGCCATCCAGGGAACGGCCGCGGCTCAGCGACATGCAGCAGCGCGCCCTTGACAACTGCAGCCTGCTGGCCCCGCGCGAACAGGGCCGCTGCCGGGCGACGGTCATGTCGACCGTGCGTTGAACGCGCGACCCGGTACATCGGTGCTGCCTGGCCGCCCGTCCGCGGACGGGTGCGGCGCAGGCGCCTGTCACTGAACCACCGCGCTCCCGGGCATCTGGTCCCCCGGCGCCGTGAAGATCTGCGCCGCATCGACGGCGTCGAAGCGGTACTGCTTGCCGCAAAAGTCGCAGCCGACCTCGATGTCGCCGCGCTCGACGAGGATGCCCTCGGCTTCCTCCTGGCCAAGACCGCGGATCATGTTCGCCACCCGGCTGCGGCCGCAGGTACAGGCGAAGTGCGGCCCCAGCAGGCCGGCCTGCGGCTCGAAGCGCAGCAGCTTCTCTTCCCAGAACAGGCGCCGCAGGATGGTGTCGACGTCGAGCGTCAGCAATTCGTCCTTGGTCAGGCTCGAGGCCAGGATCGCAATGCGGTTGTAGTCCTCGTTGCGGCCGATCTGGTCCTCGTTGGCCTGGTCGTGGTCGCTGCCCGAGCTGCCTGCGAGGTTGGCCTCGCCCTTGACCGGCAGGCGCTGGATCAGCAGTCCCGCGGCCACCTTGTCGTTGGCGGCCAGCACCAGCGTGGTGTCGAGCTGCTCGCTCTGCAGCATGTAGTGCTGCAGCACCTCGTTGAGGCGCCCGAGCTTCTCCCCGCGGTCACCGAACAGCGGCACCACGCCCTGGTACGGCTGCTGGCCCGGCAGCTTGTCCTTGGGGTCGAGGGTGATCGCGCAGCGGCCCTTGTTGCCGACGTTCACCATGTCGGGCAGGCGCGCGTCGGCCGGCAGCGGGCCCGACACCTTGGCCGTGGCGCGCAGGCTCAAGTCGGGCTTGGCCTCGGCGACCGCGATCTTGACCGGACCGTCGCCGAAGATCTGCAGGATCAGCGCGCCATTGAACTTGATGTTGGCCTGCATCAGCGTGGCCGCGGCCGTCATCTCGCCGAGCAACTCGGCCACCGGAGGCGGATAGGCGCCGGTGGTGCTGTTGGACGCGCGCCGCGCCAGGATCTCCTGCCAGGCATCGGTCAGGCGCACGATCATGCCGCGCACCGGCACGCCGTCGAACAGGAACTTGTGCAACTCGCTCAATGGGAACTCGCTCTCCCGCCTTCTCAGGCGATTTTCTTCAGGCCCTTCGCGAAGCGACGGCCATTGTCTACATAGTGCTCGGCGCTCTGCCGCAGCTTGGCGGCGGCCGCATCGTCGAGCGTGCGCACCACCTTGGCCGGCGAGCCGATGATGAGCGAGTTGTCGGGAAACTCCTTGCCTTCGGTCACGACGCTGCCGGCGCCAACGATCGAATTGCGGCCGATCTTCGCGTTATTCAAGACCACCGCCTGAATGCCGATCAGCGAGTTGTCGCCCACCGTGCAGCCGTGCAGCATGACCTGGTGGCCGACCGTGACGTTCTCGCCCAGGGTCAGCGGGCAGCCGAGGTCGGCATGCAGCACCGACAGATCCTGGACGTTGCTGTTGCGGCCGATGGTCAGCGCCTCGGTGTCGCCGCGCAGCACGGCCCCGAACCAGACGCTGGCGTTCTCGCCCAGCACCACGTTGCCGATGACCTGCGCGCTGTCGGCGACCCAGGCACCATCGGCCAGTTGCGGCGCCACGCCGTCGAGTTCGTAGAGGGCCATCGCGAGTGTCTCCAAAGGAACGAAAACTAGAATTGTAGGGATGCATCCCCGTCTTCGCGCCCTGGCCGCGCTGCGCCTCGCCGATCCCGATCTCAAGGTGGCCGCCACGCGGGCGCTGGTCTCGGACCTCGGGCCGGGAGCGATCGCGGGCCCGCCGCTGCGCGTGGCCGGCGACGACGACGGCGTGCCGGGTCGGCCCGAGCGCCCGCTGCGGGTGTCGGCGACCGCGGTAGAAAAGCGCTCGCCCTTCACGCCCGAAGGCCGGGCGGCGCTGATTCATTCGATCTGCCACATCGAGTTCAATGCGATCAACCTCGCGCTCGATGCCGCCTGGCGCTACGACGGCATGCCCGAGGCCTATTACCGCGACTGGCTGCGCGTGGCCGACGAGGAGGCGCTGCACTTCACACTGCTGCATGAGCACCTGCAGGCGATGGGCCACCGCTACGGCGACTTCAGCGGCCACGACGGCCTGTGGTCGATGTGCGAGAAGACCCGGGACGACATCGTGGCGCGCATGGCCCTGGTGCCGCGCACGCTGGAGGCGCGCGGGCTGGACGCGACGCCGCTGATCCAGGCCAAGCTGCGTCGCGTCGGCACGCCCGATGCGCTGGCCGCCTGCGACATCCTCGACATCATCCTGCGCGACGAGGTCGGCCACGTGGCGATCGGCAACCGCTGGTACCGCTGGCTGTGCGCGCGCGACGGCCTCGATCCGATCGCCCACTACCGCCTGCTCTACCGGCGACACGAGGCGCCGCGGCTGCGCGCGCCCTTCAATCTCGAGGCCCGGGCCCTGGCCGGCTTCACCGCCGAAGAACTGCTGAGCCTGCAGCAGGGCTGAGCGCGCCTACGAGGGCCGCTTCGACACCACCAGCTTCGGCGAGAAGCGCTGCAGCACGTCGCCGTGCTGGTTGAGGGTCTCGCAGCGCATCCGCACCATGCCGCGCTCGGGCCGCGAGCGCGAAGGGATCACCTCCACCACCTCGCTCTCGACATGCAGCACGTCGCCCGGCCGGGTCGGCTTCGGCCAGCTGAGTTCGCCGCCCGATCCGATGACGCCGTCGGCCAGCGGAAGGCCACTTTCGACCAGCAGCTTCATCGTGATCGCCGCCGTGTGCCAGCCGCTGGCGGCGAGGCCCTGGAAGAAGGTGCGCTGGGCCGCCTCCGGGTCGAGGTGGAAGGGTTGGGGATCGAAGCGGGTCGCGAAGTCGATGATCTGCGCCGCGTCGAGCGCATGCTCGCCGCTCGTGAAGCGGTCGCCGGGCGCGAGGTCTTCGAGGTACAGCCTCGGCTCGGAGGCACTGGATTCGGACATGGGGATCTCCGCGGTCGTCGAGTGAGCCATTGTCAGGCGCGCTCGAGGATGGTCGCAATGCCCTGACCGCCGCCGATGCATTGGGTCGCCAGCGCATAGCGCCCGTTCTCGCGCACCAGCAGCGAGGCCGCCTTGCCCGTGATGCGGGCGCCCGTGGCGCCCAGGGGATGGCCGATCGACAGGCCGCCGCCATCGAGGTTGACCGTGGCCGGATCGAGCCCGAACTCGCGGATGCAGGCCAGCGCCTGCGACGAGAAGGCCTCGTTGATCTCGACCACGTCGAGGTCGGCCACGGCCAGGCCGGCGCGCGCCAGCGCCTTGCGCGTGGCCGGGATCGGGCCGATGCCCATCACGGCGGGGTCGACGCCCACCGAGGCGAAGGACTTGATGCGCGCCAGCGCCTGCAGGCCGTGCCGGGCGGCGAAGGCGTCGCTGGTGACCAGCACGGCCGCCGCGCCGTCCGTCAGCGGCGACGAGGTCCCGGCGGTCACCACGCCATCGGGCCGGAACGCGGGCCGCAGGGCAGCCAGCGCTTGCGCCGAGGTACTCGGGCGGATGCAGCCATCGGCCGTGACGCTGTCGCCGCCGGGCAATGCGATCGCGATGATCTCGTCCGCCAACCGCCCCTGCGCGCGCGCCTCGGCCGCCTTGCGGTGCGACTGCACGGCGAGCGCCTCCTGGTCGGCGCGGCTCACGTTCCAGCGTTCGGCGACGTTCTCCGCGGTCTCGCCCATCGAGATGTAGGCGTCGGAGTCGGCCAGCAGTTCGGGGTTGGGCGAGAAGTTGAAGCCGCCCTGCGGCACCATCGTCATCGACTCCACGCCGACGCACAGGAACGCCTCGCCCATCCCGGCCTCGATCTGCGCCGCCGCGATGTGCACCGCCTGCATCGACGAGCCGCAGAAGCGGTTGACCGTCATGCCGCCGACCGCGTGCGGCAGCCCGGCCAGCAGGCCGACGATGCGCGCCAGGTTGTTGCCCTGCGCCGCCTCGGGGTAGGCGCAGCCGAGGATCAGGTCCTCGATCAGCGCCGGATCGAGATCGCTGCGCTTCAACAGGCCGCTGACCACCTGCGCGGCCAGCGTGTCAGGGCGGACCTCGGCCAGGGCGCCTTTTTTCGCGAAATGGAACGGGGAACGGGCGTAGCCGGCGATGACTGCTTTCATGGGTCTTTCTCCAAATGACTACCAACCAATCGGTAGTTTTACTTTGCCAAAAAATGGCACGCCAAGGCATGCCGCGGAAAGCCTGCGCGACTCAGCGTGCGAGCGACTTCTTCAGCTGCTCGATGGCCTCGTCGAAATCCTCCGCCTGCCCGGTCATGCGCGCCGACAGCAGCGCACCCTGGCAGGCAGCAAACACGTAGGCGGCGGTTGCACCGACCTTGCCACCGGGCGTCAGGGCGCCGAGCACGCCGCCCAGCCACAGGATCTGCGTGTTGCGCAGATCGCGCACGGCCCGCCGCAAGTCCTCGTCGATGCAGTCCCAGCCTGGCGCCAGCGCACCCGCGGGGCAAACGCCCTCGCCCGCGTGCAGGCCGTTGCGGTACATCCTGAAGTAGGCATCGAGCGCAGCCTGCGGCGCGCGCGGCTTGGCGGCCGTCCAGTCCTTGAAGGCCTGGGCCGCAGCACGCAGCACCTCCACGCCCAGCGCCTCCTTGGTCGGGAAGTGGTGGTACAGGCTGGCCTTGCGGATCCCGACCTGGTCGGCCACGTCCTGAAAGCTGAAACCGAGGTAGGAGCGGGTCTGGATCAGTTCGCGCGCCACCCGCAGGATCTGTTCGCGGGTGGTGGCGCCGGCCAGGGTGTTGGCTGCAATCATCTACCTACTATATGGTAGGTAACCGCCGAGGTCAAGCGCACTCAATCCGGCTTGATGCCGGCGGCCTTCACGATCCGCCCGTTGTTCTCGTACTCGCTCGCGATCTCGTCGGCAAAGGCATCGGCCCGACCGCCGGTCGGAACGTTGTCGGTGGCCAGCAGCTTGGCGCGCAGGTCGGGGCTGGCCAGCGCCTTGTTGATCTCGGCGTTGTACTTCTCGATCAGGATGGCCGGCGTGCCGGCCGGCGCGAAGACGCCGAACTGCGAGGACAGGTTGGCTGCCGGGAAGCCCAGCTCGGCCAGCGTCGCCACCTTGGGCAGGCTGTCGAGCCGCGCCGGCGCGCCGACCGCCAGCGGGCGCAGCTTGCCGGCCTGGATCTGGGCCGAAACGGTCGGCCCCGCATTGATCGACAGCACTTCGAACTGGCCGCCGAGCGCATCGTTGAGCTGCTGGCCGCCGCCCTTGTACGGAATGTGCGTGATGTCGACCTTGGCGGCCGAACGCAGCTGCTCCAGCACGATGTGGCCGAGCGAGGCCTGGCCCGAGGTGGCCCAGCGCACCGCGCCGGGGCGCGCCCGGGCGTCGTCGAGCAGGCTGCGCAGGTCGCGGGTGCCGGTCGCCGGTGTCGCCATCAGGAGCACCGGCGAATACATCACGCTCGCGACCGGCGCGATGTCCTTCAGCGGATCGAAGGGCGAGCGGCCCAGGTGCGGATTCAGCACCAGCGGGCTGATGGCCGAGAAGCCCAGCGTGGCGCCGTCGGGCACTGCCTTGGCCACCGCATCCATGCCGATGGTGCCGCTGGCGCCGGCCTTGTTCTCGACCACCAGCGTGCTGCCCAGCTGCGCCGAGAGCTTGTCGGCCAGGGCCCGCGCCACCACGTCGCTGACGCCGCCCGAGGGATAGGCGACCACCAGCCGGATGGTCTTCGGCACCACCTGGGCCGAAGCCGCGGCGCTCAGCAAGACGAGGCCGAGGGCGGCGGCGAGGGCACGTGGGCGGACGTTCAAGGGCATCGACGCGACTCCTGATTTCAATGGTCAATGCCGGCATTCTGCCGCCGCAGGCGTTTCGGGGGAGTTCACCCTCTCGGATGATGCTTCGCGTGCATCTGCTTGAGCCGTTCGCGGGCCACGTGGGTGTAGATGGTGGTGGTCGAGATGTCGGCATGGCCCAGCAGCAGCTGCACTGCGCGCAGGTCGGCGCCATGGTTCAGCAGATGGGTCGCGAAGGCATGGCGCAGCGTGTGGGGCGACAGCGGCACGTGGATGCCGGCGGCCAGCGCGTTCTTCTTGACGATGACCCAGAACATCACGCGGGTCATGCCGGCGCCGCGCGCGGTGACGAACAGGTCGGGCGTCTGCTGGCCGTCGAGGATCAGCGGCCGCGCATCCTCCAGGTAGCGCTCGATCCAGCGCCGCGCCTCGCCGCCGAAGGGCACCAGCCGCTCCTTGCTGCCCTTGCCCAGGACCCGGATCACGCCATCGTTCAGGCTCATCTCGAAGACCTTGAGCGCGACCAGTTCGCTGACCCGCAGGCCGCTCGCATACATCAGCTCGAGCATCGCGCGGTCGCGCAGGCCCAGCGGCGTATCGACGTCGGGCGCGGCCAGCAGGTCGTCGACCTGCTTCTCCGACAGGGTCTTGATCGCACGCGGCATCTGCCGCGCGGGCGCCAGGCGCAGGCTCGGGTCGGCGGCGATACGCTGCTCGCGCAGGGCCCAGCGGTAGTAGCGCTTGAACACCGTGAGCCGGCGGTTGGCGGAGGTTGCCTTGCCCTTGTCGGACAGGCGCGCGCCCATGTAGGCCTGCAGGTCGCTCTCCAGGGCGCCGTTCAGGGGTTTGCTGCGCTGAACGTGCAGCCATTGGGCGAACAACGCGAGATCGCGGCGGTAGGCCGCCAGCGTGTTCTTCGACAGGCCGTCCTCGAGCCACAGCGCATCGACGAAGTCGTCGATCCCGGGCGCGTCGGGGGCATCGGGGAGCGTATCGGCGGCAACTGTCATGCGCCGCAAGATAGCAAAAAGGCCGGCGCAGCCCGGCCCGTTGGTGAAACACCGCGGAACCGGCTTTGCCGGGCCGCTGGTGTTGCCCCCGGCAGGGGGTGGGCGCCCGGACACGAAGTGCCGGGCAACCTGGGGGCGAGCGAGATCAATCCAGCTGCAGCTTCTGCTTGGCCACGACCTGCTTGTAGACCTGGTACTCGGCCTTGATCTGGGCCGCGAACTGCTCGGGCGTGTTGGCCACGATCAGCGAGCCGGTGTCCTCGATGCGCTTGCGCACCGCCGGATCCTCGAGCGACTTCTTGACGCCGGCGTTGACCTTGTCGACCACGTCCTTCGGCAGGCCCTTGGGACCCAGGATGCCGTAGTAGGCCATCCGGTTGACCGGCTCGAGGCCGACTTCCTTGAAGGTCGGCACGTTCGGCAAGGCGGCCAGGCGCTGCGGCGCCGACACCACGATCGGCACCAGCTTGCCGGTCTGGATGAAGGGCAGCGCCGACGGGATGTTGTCGAAGATGATCGCCACCTGGCCGGCCACCACGTCGTTCAGCGCCGGGCCGGCGCCGCGGTACGGGATGTGGGTCACGTAGGTGTTGGTGAGGCTCTTGTACAACTCCATCAGCAGGTGGCCGATGCCGCCGGTGCCCGACGAGGCATACGAGTACTTGCCCGGGTTCTTCTTCAGTTCGGCGACGAACTCGGCGTAGTTCTTGGCCGGGAAGCTCGGGTGCACGGCGATGATGTTCGGCGTCGCCGCGATGTTCACGATCGGCGTGAAGTCGTTGACCGGGTCGTAGGGCACCTTCGGGTTGATGGCCGGATTGGCGGCGGTGCTCGACACCGTCGCGACACCCAGCTTGTAGCCGTCGGGTGTGGCTCGCGCTGTTTCAGCAGCACCCACGATGCCGCCGCCGCCCGCCTTGTTGATCACGATCACGCTCTGGCCCAGCGCCTTGCCGAGCGGCTCGGAGATGACGCGCGCCACGATGTCCGTGGTTCCCCCGGGCGCGAACGGCACTTGCAGTTCCACCGGCCTGTTGGGGTAACCCTGCGCCCAGCTGGACCCCGCGACCGCGAACAGCGCGGCAGCGGCGGCGAGCGCCCTCCATTGACGACCTTGCATTGACAGCCTCCTCGGGCCAAGAAACGAAAGTGCGGATGCTAACGGGTGACCCCCACCCACACCACGTGGATAACCCATGGTGCGGACGGATATCCTCGACGCGTGAACTATGCCCAGCTTCTCTTCCCCGACTTCTCCCTCATCGCCTGCGGCTGGCTGCTGTGCCGCTACACGCCGCTGGACCGGCGCGTGTGGGACCAGGTCGAGGCCCTGGTGTACTACTTCCTTTTTCCAGTGCTGCTGTTCCACTCGATCGTGCGCAGCCCGCTCGACTTCGGCGCCACCTCGAACCTGCTGACCGCCGGTGTCGGCGTCGGGCTTTGCGGCATCGCGCTCGCCTACGCCCTGCCCTTCCTGCCGGGCATCGGGCCGCACATCGACCGCCGCGACCACGCGGCCAGCGCGCAGATCGCCTTTCGCTTCAATTCCTTCATCTGCCTGGCGCTGGCCGACCGGATCGCCGGGCCTGCGGGCCTCCTGATGATCGCGGTGCTGATCGGCGTCTGCGTGCCGATGTTCAACATCGCTGCGGTCTGGCCCATGACCCGCCACGCGCAGACCGGCCTGGCGCGCCAGCTGCTGCGCAATCCGCTGATCATCGCCACCGTGACCGGGCTGGTTGCCAACCTGCTCGGGCTGGGAGTGCCGCGCTGGCTCGAGCCGACGCTGACGCGCATCGGCGCGGCATCGCTGGCGCTGGGCCTGATGGCCGCCGGTGCCGGCATGCAGTTCGCGACCATCGCGCGCGGCAAAGTGCTGGCGGTGTCGGTGCTGACGATCCGGCACCTGCTGCTGCCGCTGATCGGCTGGGGCCTGGCGGAGGTGCTGCAGCTGCATCCGGCCCAGGCCGCCGTGCTGATGACCTTCGCCGCAGTCCCGACGGCGTCGAGCGCCTACGTGCTGGCGGCACGCATGGGCTACAACGGCCCCTATGTCGCGGGGCTGGTGACGCTGTCGACCTTGCTCGGCGTGGCCAGCCTGCCCTTCGCGCTGGCGCTCATCCGCTAGGACCCGCTACCATGCAACGATGCGCTACTCCCTGCTGGTTGCTGTCGCCGCATCGTCATGGACGATGGCCGCGCAGGCGCAGGAGTACACGCGCTACCAGGGCGGATGGAGCGGCTCCTTCCTGTTCTATGTCGCGCAGCAGGACACCGGCGCCCAGGGGCCGGCGGAAGTGTTCCCCGGGACCTTGCAGATCGAGGTCGACGGCACGGTGCGAGGCGCAGTGCCCGAGGCGGCCTGCACGCTGGCAGGCTCGAGCATGGACTACATCACGCCGGCCAATGCCTCGATCGACCTGGTGGCGAGCGGCTGCCGCGATGGGCGCTTCAACGGCCATTTCGTCGGCAAGCTGATCAGCAATCCGCAGCTGAAATACGCGTCGATCCGGCTCAGTTCGATGCGCTCGCTGGACACCGGCACCGCCCAGATCTCGGCCATCATCCGGCGTTGACGGCCAGCGCCCATTCGACGTGCTCGCGCACCAGCGCGCTGGCGTCGGCGCTGCGCGTGACCAATGCCGAACGGGCGAGCGGATCGCCGGCGCGCAGCGCATTGCCCAGCGCCACCGCCACGTTGCGCAGCCAGCGTTCGTGGCCGATGCGGCGGATCGGGCTGCCCTCGGTGAAGCGCAGGAAGTCGGCCTCGGTCCAGGCGAACAGCTCGCCGAGCTGGCGGCCCGTGAGTCCGTCGCGGGCGTCGAAATCCGGCAGCGCGCTCTTCTTCGCGAACTTGTTCCAGGGGCAGACGAGCTGGCAATCGTCGCAGCCGTAGATGCGGTTGCCGATCAGGGGGCGCAGCTCGAGCGGGATCGGCCCGGCATGCTCGATTGTCAGGTAGGAGATGCAGCGCCGCGCATCGAGCCGATGCGGCGCGACGATCGCGCCCGTCGGGCAGATGTCGATGCAGGCGCTGCAGCTGCCGCAGTGCGGCGTCACCGGCTCGCTGGGCGGCAAGGCCATGTCGACGTAGATCTCGCCGAGGAAGAACATCGAGCCGGCCTCGCGGTCGAGCACCAGCGTGTGCTTGCCGCGCCAGCCCTGGCCGCTGCGCGAGGCCAGCTCGGCCTCCAGCACCGGCGCCGAATCGGTGAAGGCGCGATGACCGAAGGGCCCGACCTCGGCGGCGATCCGCTCGGCCAGCTTCGCCAGTCGCGAGCGCAGTACCTTGTGGTAGTCGCGGCCGCGGGCATAGAGCGAGACGACGCCTTCGCCGGGCCGCCCGAGCCGCGCGAACTCGACCGCCTGCCAGCCGTCCGGCGTGGCGCGCGGCAGGTAGTCCATGCGCGCCGTGATCACCGACACCGTGCCCGGCACCAGCTCGGCCGGCCGTGCCCGGCGCGTGCCGTGCGCGGCCATGTAGTGCATCTCGCCATGGAAGCCTTCGGCCAGCCATCGCATCAATCCGGGCTCGGCGCTCGACAGGTCGACACCGGCGATGCCGATTTGGGAGAATCCGAGCTCCCGGGCCAAGGCCTGAATCCTGTTGACGAGTTGATGGCTGCCGATCACCTGCCGATTGTAGAAACGCACAGCGCGAAGAAGCTCTGGCGCACCGAGGCCGATTGCGAGGCCCTGGCGCAGGCGCTGGCGCGTTCGCCGGCGCTGCGCGATGCCTTCATCGCCTTGCAGGGCGACCTCGGCGCCGGCAAGACCACTTTCGTGCGGCACCTGCTGCGCGCCCTCGGCATCGCCGGGCGCATCAAGAGCCCGACCTATGCGGTGGTGGAGCCGCACGAGGCGCCCGACGGGCTGGCGATCTTCCATTTCGACTTCTATCGTTTCAGCGATCCGCGCGAATGGGAAGATGCCGGCTTCCGCGACATCTTCGCGGGTCCCGGCCTGAAGCTGGCCGAATGGCCAGAGAACGCGGCGGGGCGCATTCCGCTTGCCGACCTCGCTATTAAAATCGAAGCAATGACCGACGACACCCGCATCGTGACGCTGCGTGCCCAATCCGAGCGAGGCACGCGCCTGCTCGCCGACGCCGCATGAAGGCGACCGGACTGAAGCGCCGCGTGCTGCTGCAGGGCGGCAGCATCGCGCTGCTGCTGGGCCTGCACGAGATCGCCCGTGGCGCCACCATCATGGCGGTGCGCGTCTGGCCGGCCGCCGACTACACCCGCGTCACGATCGAATCCGACGGCCGGCTCAGCTCGCAGCAGCTGGTGGTCGGCAGCCCGCCGCGGCTGGCGGTCGATATCAACGGCATCGAGCTCAACCCGGCCCTGCGCGAGCTGGTCGGCAAGATCAAGCCCGACGACCCCTTCATCAACGGCCTGCGCGTAGGCCAGTTCGCGCCCGGCGTGGTGCGCATCGTGTTCGACCTCAAGCAGGCGGTGGCGCCGCAGGTGTTCTCGCTGGCACCGGTGGCGGCCTACCGCGACCGGCTGGTGCTCGACCTGTATCCGCAGCAGGCGATCGATCCGCTCGAGGCTCTGATCACCGAGCGCATGCGCGAAGCGCCCAGGGCCCCGGCTGCCCCGACCGCTTCAGCGCCCGCGCCAGGAGCGGCCGATCCGCTCGGCGAACTGATGGCGCAACAGGCCGCGCGGCCTCCGGTCTCGGTCAGCCAGGCCAATCGGCCGTCGGCACCGGTCGGCCCGCTGCCGATGCCGATGCCGCCGCCGGCCGGCCCGCCGCCAACGGCACCGGCCGTCGCCGGCAACGGCGCGACCTCGAGCCAGACCGACCGCATCATCATCGTCGCACTCGATCCGGGCCATGGCGGCGAGGACCCCGGCGCGATCGGATCGAACGGCACGCGCGAGAAGGACATCGTGTTGCAGATCGCGCATCGCCTGCGCAGCCGTATCAACGCCAGCAGCGTCAACGGCAACCCGATGCGCGCCTACCTCACGCGCGACGCCGACTTCTTCGTGCCGCTGGGCGTGCGCGTGCAGAAGGCGCGCCGGGTGCAGGCCGACCTGTTCGTCAGCATCCACGCCGACGCCTTCACCACCCCCGAGGCCCGCGGCGCCAGCGTCTTCGCGCTGAGCCAGGGCGGCGCCTCGAGCAGCGCCGCGCGCTGGCTCGCCAACAAGGAGAACCAGGCCGACAAGGTCGGCGGCGTGAACGTCGGCAACCACGAGGTGCAGGTGCAGCGCGCGCTGCTCGACATGAGCACCACGGCGCAGATCAACGACAGCATGAAGCTCGGCGGCGCGATGCTCGGCGAGATCCGCGGCATCGGCGCGCGGCTGCACAAGCCGCAGGTCGAGCAGGCCGGCTTCGCGGTGCTGAAGGCACCCGACATTCCGAGCGTGCTGGTCGAGACCGCCTTCATCAGCAACCCCGAGGAAGAAGCCAAGCTGCGCAGCACGGCCTACCAGGAAGACCTGGCGGATGCGCTGATGCGCGGCATCCAGCGCTACTTCGCGCAGAACCCGCCGCTGGCGCGCAGCCGGCAGCTGTAGCGCGGCCCGCGGCGCTACTCGGCCTCGATCCCGGCCGCCTTCACGATGCGGCCCCACTTCTGCGATTCGGCGGCCTGGAACTTCGCCAGTTCCTCGGGCGAGCTGGTGAAGACCTCGGTGCCGGTCGGCTCGTAGAAGGCGGTCTTCGCGGCTTCGCTGCGCGCCGCCTTCACCAGCAGTTCGTTGAGGCGCTTGATGACCGCGGGCGGCGTCTTCGCCGGTGCATAGGCGGCGAACCAGTAGCCCATCTCGTAGCCCTTGACGCCGGCCTCCGAGATCGTCGGCACATCCGGTGCCAGCGGCGAGCGCTTGGCGCCCGAAAACCCCAGCGCCCGCAGCTTGCCGGCCTTGACCTGCGGCAGCCCGGTGGCGGTGTCGGTGATCATCATGTGGATCTGGCCGCCCAGCAGGTCGGTCACGGCCAGCGTGTTGCTCTTGTAGGGCACGTGCAGCAGCTGGATGCCGGCCATCTGCTGCAGCAGCTCGCCGGCCATGCGGCTGGACGAGCTGCCGCTGCCGAAGCTGTACTTGCCCGGTTCCTTCTTCGCCAGCGCGACGAACTCGGCCACCGTCTTGGCCGGGAAGGACGGATTCACGACCATGATCTGCCCGCCCTTGCCCAGTGCGGCGACCGGCGCATAGTCCTTCACCGGATCGTAGGGGAGCTTCTTGAAGAGGTGCTCGTTGGCCGCGTGCGTCGTGTTGGTGGTGATCAGCACGGTGTAGCCGTCGGCCGGCGCCTTGGCGACCTGCTGCGAGGCGATGAAGCCGCTGGCGCCGGCCTTGTTGTCGATCACCACCGGCTGCTTCGTCTCGGCCGTGACGCCGTTGCCCAGCGCGCGGGCGATCTGGTCGGTCGCGGTGCCGGCCGCGAAGGGAACGACGAAGGTGATGGCCTTGTCCGGAAAGGACTGGGCCTGGACCCACGGCGGCGTGAAGGCCAGGACGGCCGCGGCAAGCAGGCCCAGGTTGAAGCTTTTCATTGTGTGTCTCCGGGAGGTTGGAAGGGTTCGATGGGAAGGTCGGGAACTCAGGGCGGCTCGTCGACCGCGAGATGGTGTGCCAGCGCCGCCGGCACATCGATCGGCATGTCCAGCAGCAGGAAGGACAGCGACTTGCCGTGCGTGTCGAGGTTCAGCGCATCGTTGACGCCGCCGTCGAGCACGCCGTCGAGCACGAAGTTCATCGCCTGCAGCTTCGGCAGCAGGAAGCGCTGGACCCGGCTCGGCGCACGGTGGCGGAACTGCGCCGCCACGCGCTCGGGCGTGAGCTGCGCCACCAGCAGCGGGTAGAGCGCCGGGTGCCAGGCGATCACGCTGATGTTGGAGCGATCGCCCTTGTCGCCGGTGCGGCCATGCGCCGCCCGATAGAGCGGCAGCGTGATGATGTCATTCGTCATTCCGCGGCCTCCTCGATGATCTCGAAGCCCACCGGCACCGCCTCGCGCGGCAGCAGGCACGACAGCGTGTTGAGCCGCGGCGTGAGCGCGGTGCGCACGCCGCCGCCGCCGGCCGGGCCGCAGGTGTAGAGCGCCATCACCTCGCGCGCCAGCCGCTCGGCCTGGGCGCGCTCCGCATGCGTCGCGGCGACGCGCAAGCGCACGTCGCGCAGACCCGCATCGGGCGTGGCGGCCAGCGCACGGCCGGCATCGTCGCCGAGGATGCTGAGCGCGCCGATCAGGTCGACGCGCAACCGCAAGCCGTCGAGCCGCTCGCGCAGCACTTCAGCGGCCAGCCTGGCACGCGCCTCGGCCCGCGGGCCCGCGTAGGAAATCTCGCCTTCGGCCAGCCAGCCGCCTTCGTGGCAGACGTTGACCTTGTAGTGCGCAGGGCGCGCATGGCCGCGCACGCCGCGCAGCGCCACGCGGTCGGCGCCGAGCCCTTCGACCTGCGCCTCGGCGATGTCGGCGACGACATCCGGCGTCAGGTAGGCGGCGGGGTCGTGCACTTCGTAGAGCAGTTGCTCCTTGACGGTCGCCTCGGTCACCAGGCCACCGGTGCCGTCGGCCTTGCCGATCGTGCAACTGCCATCGGCCGCGATCTCGGCGATCGGGAAACCGACCCGCGCGAGCCCTGGCACGTCCTTGTAGCCGGGATCGGCAAAGTAGCCGCCGCAGACCTGGGCGCCGCATTCCAGCAAGTGCCCCGCCATCGTGGCCCGGCCCAGCTTCTCCCAGTCGTCCGCGCGCCAACCGAAATGCGACAGCGCCGGGCCGACGGTCAGCGAGGGATCGGCGACGCGGCCGCAGACCACGATCTGCGCGCCCGCATCGAGCGCGGCCGCGATCGGGTCGGCGCCGATATAGGCGTTGGCGCTGACCAGCCGGATGCCGTCCATCTGCGCGCCGAGTTCGCGCCGCAGCAGCGCGAGCTGCCCGGGCGCCGAAAGGTCGTCGCCCTGCACCACCGCGATCTTCGGCGGCACGGTGCCGAGTTCGCGGGCCATGCGCGCGATGTGCCGCGCGGCGGCGCGCGGATTCGCGGCGCCGAAGTTGCTCACGATGCGGATGCCGTGCGCCAGGCAGCGCGCCAGCACCGGGCGCAGCATGGCGTCCAGCAGCGGCTCGTAACCGGCCTCGGGATCGGCACGGCGGCGCAGCTGCGCCAGCGCCAGCGTGCGTTCGGCCAGGGTTTCGAAGATCAGGAAGGCGCGCTGGCCCGCAGGGCCCCGGGCCAGCCGCGCGATCAGCGTGTCGACCACCGGACCGGCCGCATCGGTGCGGTCGCCCGAGAAGCCGGCGGCGCAACCGATGAGGAGCGCGGGACGTTCGGTGGAGGTCATACGCGCTGCACTGTAGACCCGGGAATATCATCCGTGAAATCGAAAGTTCAGATCAATTGATCCGCAAATCAAATAAGCCATGAAGCACCCGGACTTGTCCAGCCGGCAGCTGCGCGCCTTCCTCGCGCTCGCCGAGCAGCGCAATTTCACGCGTGCGGCCCAGACCTGCCATCTGTCGCAGCCCGCCTTCAGCGCGTTGATCCGCACACTGGAGGAAACGCTGGGCACCCGGCTCTTCGACCGCGACACGCGCAGCGTGCAACTCACGCCCGAGGGGCGGCTGTTCGAGAGCCCGGCGCGGCGCCTGCTGGACGACATGGGCAGCGCGCTGGCCGACCTGGCCGACCATGTCGAACGCCGCACGGGCCGGGTGCGCGTGGCGGCGCTGCCCTCGCTGGCCGCGGGCTGGCTGCCGGCGATCTTCAAGGAGTTCCAGCAGCGCTGGCCGGGCATCACGCTGGAGCTCGACGATGCACTGTCGGACGCCTGCATCGCGCTGCTGCGCGGCGGCCGGGTCGACTTCGCGCTCGCTGCCTCGGACGCCGGCACGGCCTCGGCCAGCGACCTGGTGTCGCGCCGGCTCTGCAGCGACCGCTTCCACCTGGTGTGCCGCGCCGACCACCCGCTGGCCACCGAGCCGCGCCTGACGCTGAAGAAGCTCGCGCCCTGGCCCTTCATCCAGATGACGCGCAACAGCAGCGTGCGGCAGTCGATCGACGCCGTGCTGCATCCGCTGCGGCTCCAGACCACCTTCGAGGTCGAGCACCTGGCCACGGTGATGGGACTGGTCGAGGCCGGCCTGGGGATCAGCGCGGTGCCGGCTCTGACGCTGTTCCACTTCCGGCGCGACACGCTGGTGACGCGGCCCCTGGTACACGCGGCGCTCCAGCGCACGGTCTACATCGTGCAACGGCGCGACGGCAGCCTGTCGGTGGCGGCGCAGGCGCTGCACGCGCTGATCGTGGCGCGGCTCGGCAGCCTGAAGCCCGCCTGAGCCGAGGGTTTGCCGCTCACGCAGCGACCGCGCATTCGCTCAACAGGCCGGGGCCTGCTCCTACATGCGGGGCACGGCGTTTCCGAACAAATGAGTTCATCCAATCCATTGAAAGGTGGACATCATGCAGACGAGACACTGGATCGTGGCCGCAGCCACCGCGGGCATCATGACCCTGGCCGGCTGTGCCGGCGGGCCCAACCAACAGCTCGGTACCGCGGGCGGCGCGGTGGGCGGCGCGCTGATCGGCAATGCGATCGGCGGCAACACGGCCGCGACGGTAGGCGGCGCCGCCGTCGGCGGCCTGATCGGCAACCAGGTGGGGCGCAACATCGACGAGCGCAACCAGCAACGCTACTACTACCCGTCGAACAGCTACTACCCAAACAACGGCCCGCGCTATTGAACGGGGCCCGGGGTCGACGAAAAGCGCGTCCCCGACGCGCTTTTTTCAAGCCTCAGCGAGCGGTCGACGCGCCGCGTGCGCGCCAGGCACCGAACAGAGCGATCAGTCCGGGCACCAGGATCAGCGCCCAGATGACCTTCTCGAGGTTGTCCTTGATGATCGGCAGATTGCCGAAGAAGAAGCCGACCGTGCACAGGCCCACCACCCACAGCAGCGCACCCGCGACGTTGAACAGCGTGAACTTGGTGCGGGTCATGTCGGCCACGCCCGCCACGAAAGGCGCGAAGGTGCGGATGAAGGGCAGGAAGCGCGCCGCGATGATCGTGACGCCGCCGTAGCGTTCGTAGAAGGCGTGCGCCTGGTCGAAGGCCTTGCGGTTGAAGAGGCGCGAGTTCTCCCACTGGAAGACCTTCGGCCCGAAATAGCGCCCGATGCTGAAGTTGCACTGGTCGCCCAGGATCGCCGCGGCCAGCAGGATCGGCACTGCCAGGCCGAAGCTCATCAGCCCCGCGCCGCAGAGCGCACCGACGATGAACAGCAGCGAGTCGCCGGGCAGGAAGGGCATCACCACCAGCCCGGTCTCGACGAACACGATCAGGAACAGCAGCCCGTAGACCCAGGGCCCGTAGGCGATGACAAAGGCTTCGAGGTGTTTGTCGACATGCAGGATGAAGTCGACGAGAAAGGCGATGATTTCCATGGCGCGCATTATCCAGCTCGCCGGAACACGGCCTTCTAGAATGTCCCCGTGCGTGCTCTTCCCTCTTCCTTCGCCCCTGCCACGCGGCGCCCGATCCGCGAGCTTCCCGACGAACTGATCAGCCAGATCGCGGCCGGCGAAGTGGTCGAGCGGCCGGCCTCGGTGGTGCGCGAACTGCTCGACAACGCGCTCGACGCCGGCGCCAGGCAGATCACCGTGCGGCTTTCGGCCGGCGGCGTGCGCCTGATCTCGGTCGAGGACGACGGCCTGGGCCTGCCGCGCGAGGAACTGCCGCTGGCCCTGCGCCGCCACGCCACCAGCAAGATCGCCAGCCTGGGAGACCTCGAGACCGTCGGCACGATGGGCTTCCGCGGCGAGGCGCTGGCCGCCATCAACGCCATCGCCGAACTCAGCGTGCAGTCACGCTTCGCGGGTGCCGACAGCGCCTTCGCGCTCGACGGCCGCACCGGCGAACTGCGACCGGTGGCGCGTGCCACCGGCACCACGGTCGAGGTGCGCGAGCTGTTCTTCGCGACGCCGGCGCGGCGCAAGTTCCTGAAGACCGACGCCACCGAGCTCGCGCATTGCATCGAGGCGGTGCGCCGCCATGCGCTGGCGCGTCCCGAGGTCGGCTTCTCGGTCTGGCACGACGGCCGGCTGGTCGAGCAGTGGCGCGCCGCCGCCGAGCGAGACCAGCGCCTGGCCGACACGCTGGGCGACGATTTCGTGAAGCACAGCGTGGCGGTCGACCGGCAAGCCGGCCCGGTGCGCGTCACCGGCCGCGCCGGCATTCCCGATGCGGCGCGCTCGCGCGCCGACCAGCAGTTCTTCTATGTCAACGGCCGCTTCGTGCGCGACAAGGTGCTGTCCCACGCGGTGCGCAGCGCCTACGAGGATGTGCTCCACGGCCAGCGCCAGCCGGTGTACGCGCTCTATCTCGACATCGATCCGGCCCGGGTCGATGTCAACGTGCACCCGACCAAGATCGAGGTCCGCTTCCGCGATGGCCGCGAGGTGCACCAGGCGGTGCGCCACGCGATCGAGGACGCGCTGGCCGCGCCGCGGGCCGGCGAGGCGGCCGCGGCGGCGCTGGCCGAACCCTTCTTCAAGCCGAGGCTGGCACCCGCGTCGGCCTCCTGGACCCAACCGGCCATGCACTTCGGCGGCGAGCGCGGGCTCGGCGATGCGGCGGCCATGTGGCCGGCCGCGCCGCGCGTCGCGCCGGCGCGGGATCCGGCGCCGGCCTTCGCTTCGGAGGCTGCAGCGGCCTTCTCGCCCGCGGCCGCCGGCACCGGCAGCACCGCCCCCGCGGCGGCCGAGACGATCGCGTCGAGCGACGCCGGCACCTGGCCCCTGGGCCGCGCGCTCGCCCAGCTCCAGGGCATCTACATCCTGGCCGAGAACAGCCAGGGGCTGGTCATCGTCGACATGCATGCCGCGCACGAGCGGATCGTCTACGAGCGCCTGAAGACCCAGCTCGACGGCGCCGCCATCCGCAGCCAGCCGCTGCTGATCCCGGCGACCTTCGCCGCCACGCCCCAGGAAGTGGCCACCGCCGAGGCCTGTGCCGCGGTGCTGCCCGCGCTCGGCCTCGAGATCACGCCGTTCTCGCCGCGCACCCTGGCGGTGCGCGCCGTGCCCGGAACCCTGGCCGACGGGGACCCCGTGGAGCTGGCCCGCAGCGTGCTGGCCGAACTGGCGCAGCACGACGCCAGCACCGTGGTGCAGCGGGCCCAGAACGAGCTGCTGTCCACCATGGCCTGCCACGGCGCGGTACGCGCCAACCGCAAGTTGACCGTCGACGAAATGAACGCGCTGCTGCGCCAGATGGAAGCCACGGAGCGCTCGGACCAGTGCAACCACGGGCGGCCGACCTGGCGCCAGTTGTCGGTGCGGGAACTCGACGCGCTGTTCATGCGCGGACGCTGAGCCGTCTTCTTTCCTTCGCTTACAAAATCTGGAAACGAGCTGAAAAGCAACCAAAAGCGTTACAAATCCTAGGGTTAACCGGGTCATCGACCCGGTCGGCACGCCCGTTGCATGGAGTCTGTCGTTGAACTTTCCGGCCTTGCGGCCTGTCCTTCAGCCTTCCATGAAATCCTGGTCCCTGTTCGCATCCGCCACCGCCCTGGTCGCCCTGCTGGCCGCAGGCTGTTCCACGCTCGACGAACGCCAGCGCGAGTGGATCTTCCAGCCCAGCGACCGCAGCTGGGGCAATTCGGAAGCCATGAGCCAGGGCATGGACGACGTCTGGATCGATTTCAACTCCTCGCTGACCGGGGAGCCGGCGCGCCTGCACGGCCTGTGGCTGGGCGGTGCACCGGAATCGGCCGATACGCCCGTGTTGCTCTACCTGCACGGCGCCCGCTACAACGTCGCCGGCTCGGCCCCCCGCATGCGCCGCATGCACGAACTGGGCTTCTCGGTGCTGGCTATCGACTACCGGGGTTTCGGCAAGAGTTCTAAGGGTTTACCCTCAGAAGACTCGGCGCGCGAGGATGCTCGCGCAGCCTGGACCTGGCTCGCCGCCCGCCATCCGAAGCAGCCGCGCTACATCTTCGGCCACTCGCTCGGCGGCGCCATCGGCATCGACCTCGCTTCGCGCGTCGACGACGAGAGCGGCACCATCGTCGAGAGCACCTTCACCTCGATCGCCGACGTGGCGAGCAGCTTCAAGTGGGGTTGGCTGCCCTTCGGCCCCTTCATCACCCAGCGTTTCGAGGCCATCAGCAAGGTCAAGGACATCGGCGCGCCGTTGCTGGTGGTGCACGGTGCGGCCGACAGCCTGATCAACCCGACCCTGGGCCGCAAGCTCTACGATGCCGCGACCGTGCCGAAGATGTTCGTGCTGGTCGAGGGTGGCTCGCACCACAACGCCAATTCGATCGGCCAAGCGCAGTACCGCGCCGCCCTGTCGCAGCTCTTTCGGATGAAGGAGCCGCCGACCGAGGTCGCGACGGGCGCGGACCTGCAGCCGCCGCCGAAGCCGGCACCGCTGCCTCCCATGCCTGCGCCCACCGCTTCGGAAACCACCGCCCTGCGGCCGACCCGCCTGACCAGCCCGGCGATCTGAGCGCCTGCGGCGCCTCGCCGCGCCGTCTTTGTTAACCTCGGGCGCATGCCGCTTCCCGTTGCACCGGCCCTTTCTCGCACCGCGCCGCCTGCCTCGGGCCTGTCGCCGGCGCTGGTCGTCCTCACGCTCGCCCTGCTGCTGGGCATCCAGCCGGTCACGACCGATCTCTACCTGCCTGCCCTGCCGGCCCTGACCGCCGGCTTCGGCGCCCGCATGGCGCAGGCGCAGCTGACGCTGAGCGCGCTGTTGCTTGCCTTCGGCTGCTCGCAACTCGTGTGGGGGCCGCTGTCCGACCGATTCGGCCGCCGGCCGGTGTTGCTGTGGGGCCTTGGCGGCTACGTGCTCGCGAGCATCGGCGGGGTGATGGCGTCGTCGATCGAGATCCTGATCGCCTGGCGAACCCTGCAGGGCGCCGCCATGGGCGCGGCCGTGATGGCGGCCCGGGCGATCGTGCGCGACCTCTACCAGCCGATGGACGGTGCCCGCGTGATGTCGCGCGCCCTGACCGGCCTGGGCGTCATCGCCTGTCTCTGCGCGCCGCTCGGCGGGTTGGTGTCAGACCTGTTCGGCTGGCGCATGGCGCTGCTCGTGCCGGCGCTGTTCGGCGCCTTCACGCTGGCGCTGGTCGCACTGCGCTTCGGCGAGACGCTGCCGCGCCGCAACCCCGACGCACTGCGCGCCGCTACGCTGATCGCCACCTGGGCGATGGTGCTGCGCAATCCGGTCTTCCTGTCCTTCAGCGCGCTGACCACGGCGTCCTACGGGCTGCTGTTCACCTTCCTGGCCTCGTCCTCCTTCGTCTTCATCCAGGTGCTCGGACTCAGCAAGACGCAGTACGGGCTGGTCATGCTGTGGAACTCGCTGGCCTACATCGCCGGCACCTTCGTCTGCCGGCGCTGGCTGCCGCGCCACGGCGTGCGCGGCAGCGTGGCCAGGGCCGCCGGGCTGACGCTGGCCGGCGGCAGCGCGATGGGCCTGCTGGCGCTGGCCGGCGTGGTGTCGGTCGCCGCCATCGTCGGGCCGCTGACCCTCGTGATGCTGGCGCATGGTGTGCACCAGCCCTGCGGCCAGACCGGCGCCGTCGGTCCCTTTCCGCAGGCCGCGGGTGCCGCCTCGGCGCTCAACGGCTTCATCATGATGCTGGCCGCCTTCGGCATCGGCGGCTGGCTGGGCGCGCGCATGGACGGCACGGTGATGCCGCTGGCACTCGGCATGTGGTTCTGGAGCGCCTGCATCGCGGCCATCGCCTGGACCTTGGTGCGCCGCCATGGGGAGCCGCGTGGCCGCTGAGATGCCGACTTCGAAGGCCTTGCGCTACGTGGCGCTTGCCGGCCCGACCGCCTCGGGCAAGACCGCGGCCGCGCTGGCCATCGCGCGCGAGCGCCCGGTCGAGATCGTCAGCGTCGATTCGGCGCTGGTCTACCGCGGCATGGACATCGGCACCGCCAAGCCCAGCGCCGCCGAGCGCGCCGAAGTGCCGCACCACCTGATCGACATCCGCGACCCGCGCGAGGCTTACAGCGCGGCCGCCTTCGTCGAGGACGCTCGCCGCCTGATCGGCGAGATCGCGGCACGCGGCAAGCTGCCGCTGCTGGTCGGCGGCACGATGCTCTACTTCAAGGCGCTGGCCGAGGGCATCGATGCCATGCCCGCGGCCGACCCGGCGCTGCGCCGCCAGCTCGAAGCCGATGCCGCCGCGCTCGGCTGGCCGGCGATGCACGCCCGCCTGGCGAAGGTTGATCCGATCACGGCCGCGCGACTGGCGCCGAACGACAGCCAGCGGGTCCAGCGCGCGCTCGAGGTCTGGCATGCCAGCGGCCGGCCGCTGTCGAGCTTCCACGCGGCGGCACAGGCCGGCAACGGCACGCCGGCGGCGGCCCTGTTGTCGCTCGAGCCCAGCGAGCGAAGCTGGCTGCACGCGCGCATCGAAGAGCGCTTCGACGTCATGCTCTCGGCCGGCTTGATCGCCGAGGTGCAGGCGCTGCGCGCGCGCGGCGACCTGGTGGCCGACCTGCCCTCGATGCGCTGCGTCGGCTACCGACAGACCTGGGAGGCGCTCGACGGTGCCTGGCCGATCACCGAACTGCGCGAACGCGGCATCGCCGCCACGCGCCAGCTCGCCAAGCGGCAGATGACCTGGCTGCGCAGCATGCCGGGGCGCCAGGTGATCCCGGCCGAGGCCCCCGATGCCATCGCCCAGGTGCTGCGCCAGGTGGCGGCACTGGCATGACGCTGCAGATCAGGGATCTCGCCAAGCACTACGGTGAGGCGCCGGTGTTCGAGCACGTCACGCTCGAGGTCGCCGACGGCGAGTTCGTGGCGATCGTGGGCGAATCGGGCGTCGGCAAGTCGACCCTGCTCAACTGCATGGCCGGCCTCGACAGCTGGGACGCCGGCACGGTGCGGCACGACGGCACCGACATCGGCGCGCTCGACGCCGAGGCGCGCGCGCTGTGGCGGCGCAGGAACGTCGGCTTCGTGTTCCAGGCCTTCCATGTGCTGCCGCACCTGGACGTGGGGCAGAACGTCGCGCTGCCGCTGATGCTGCTGGGGCAGCGCGACGAGGGACGCGTCGCTCGCATGCTCGACGCCGTCGGCCTCGCGGGCCTCGGCACGCGCCTGCCGCAGCAGCTGAGCGGCGGCCAGTTGCAGCGCGTCGCGATCGCCCGCGCGCTGGTCCACGCGCCATCGCTGCTGCTGGCCGACGAGCCGACAGGCAACCTCGACCCGGGCACCGCGGCGCGCGTGATGGACGTGCTGGTGGCGCAGACCCGCGCGCACGGCGCCTCGCTGGTGCTGGTCACGCATTCGGAAGCCGCGGCGGCGCGCGCGGACCGCGTGCTGCACCTGAGCGCCGAAGGGATCCGCGCCTAGTCGCCGCTCAGCAGTGCGGCATAACGCGCCAGATCGACATTGCCGCCGCTGACGATCACACCCACGCGCCGGCCGCGGACCGCCTCGCCCGCGGCGCAGGCCGCCGCGAAGGCCAGGCAGCCGGTCGGCTCGACCACCATCTTCATGCGCTCGGCGAAGAAGCGCATGCCCGCCACCAGCTGCGCATCGCTGACCGTGAGGATGTCGCTGACGTCGCGCCGGATGATGCCGAAGGTGTATTCGCCCAGGTGCTGCGTCTGGGCGCCGTCGGCGATGGTCTTCGGCGTCTCGATGGTGACGATGCGGCCGGCCCGCAGCGACTGCAGGCCGTCGTTGCCGGCCTCGGGCTCGACGCCGTACACCTTGCAGTCGGGCGCGAGCGCGCGCGCCGACAGCGCCGAACCGCTGGTCAGGCCGCCGCCGCCGAGGCAGACGTACAGCGCATCGAGCACGCCGACTTCCTCGATCAGTTCCTTGGCCGCCGTGCCCTGCCCGGCGATCACGTCCGGGTGGTCGTAGGGCGGGATCAGCGTCATGCCGCGTTCTTCGGCCAGCCGCCGCGTCAGCGCCTCGCGGTCCTCGGTGAAACGGTCGTACTGCACCACCTCGGCGCCGTATTCCCGCGTCGCGGCGAGCTTTGCGGCCGGCGCGTCGTTCGGCATCACGATCACGGCCGGCATGCCGAGCAGGCGCGCCGACAGCGCCACCGCCTGCGCATGGTTGCCGGACGAGAAGGCGATCGCGCCGGCCTCGCGCTGCCTCGCATCGAACTTCGACAGCGCGTTGAAGGCGCCGCGGAACTTGAAGGCGCCCATGCGCTGGAAGTTCTCGCACTTGAAGAAGAACTGCGCGCCCCAGCGCGCATCGGCGGTGCGGGAGCGCAGCACCGGCGTGCGGTGGGCATGCCCTTCGAGCCGCGCTGCCGCGGCGATCACGTCGTCGTAGGTCGGGAGTGTGTGCATGGCGAGGAGCTTAAGCGACGGCGACGAGAAAAAAAATTCCGCCGCCTTGCCGCACACTGTCGAAACGCAACCGGCTGCGCCGTCATTGCAGTGAGCGATCCTGCTCGTGTGCTTCTTCCCCGGAGGTTCCATGCAATACATGCTGATGTTCTACCAACCCCAATCCGAGTTCGAACAACGGGAGCAGGCCGCCGGCCAGGCCTACATGTCCGGCTGGATGGCCTATATCGGCGCGATCCGCGAGTCGGGCATCGCGGTCAATGGCCACGGGCTGCGACCGCCGATGACCGGCACCACGCTGCGCGTGCGCGGCGACAAGCGCCAGGTGCAGGACGGACCTTTTGCCGACACCAAGGAACAGCTCGGCGGCTACTTCGTGGTCGACGTGCCGGACCTCGACACCGCCCTCGAATGGGCCGCCCGCGCGCCGTGTGCCAGCACCGGCGGCGTCGAGGTGCGCCCGGTCTTCACGGCACCGATGTGACAGGCTCGGCGGTCGAGCAGGCGCGCGCGGCCGCCGAGCAGGCCGCGCGCCGGTCCTACGGCCGGCTGGTCGCGATTCTCTCGGCGCGCACGCGCGACATCG
The DNA here is from genome assembly GCF_056402355.1 of Variovorax sp. P4_B11. Classification (NCBI taxonomy): domain Bacteria; kingdom Pseudomonadati; phylum Pseudomonadota; class Betaproteobacteria; order Burkholderiales; family Comamonadaceae; genus Variovorax; species Variovorax sp. P4_B11. Next base: position 2,281 of record NZ_JBFUHO010000037.1, on the reverse strand, counting down.
CGGCCTCGGAAGACGCGCTGGCCGACGCCTTCGCACGGGCGCTCGAGCGCTGGCCCGTGGACGGCGTGCCCGTGCAGCCGGAAGCCTGGCTGCTGCAGGTGGCGCGCCGCCGCACGCTCGACGCCTGGCGCCACAGCCGCGTCCAGGACGAAGCGATGCAGACCCTGCTGCTGCTGGCCGACGAGGTCGGCGACGACGCGGGCGGCCAGGGCCAGGCGGTGCCCGACGAACGGCTGCGCCTGCTCTTCGTCTGCGCCCATCCGGCCATCGACGCCGCGGCGCGCGCGCCGCTGATGCTGCAGACGGTGCTCGGACTCGACGCCGCCCGCATGGCCGGCGCCTTCCTCACGGCGCCGGCCACGCTGGGCCAGCGCCTGGTCCGGGCCAAGGCGCGGATCCGGGCTGCCGGCATTCCCTTCGAGTTCCCGCGCGCCCTCGACCTGCCGCAGCGGCTGCAGGACGTGCTCGACGGCATCTATGCGGCCTACGGCACCGGCTGGGACGACGTCGACGGCGCCGACGCGGCGGAGCGCGGCCTCACGGCCGAGGCGATCGAGCTCTGCCGCATCCTCTGCGGGCTGATGCCCGCCGAAGCCGAGCCGCTGGGCCTGCTGGCGCTGATGCTGTTCTGCGAAAGCCGCGCGGCGGCACGGCGCAGCGCCGAAGGCGACTATGTGCCGCTGGACGAACAGGACACCGCCTGCTGGAACCCCGCCCTTCGCACGCAAGCCGAACAGGCATTGCAGCGCGCCGCAACGCTGAATGCGCTCGGCCCCTACCAGATCGAGGCCGCGATCCAGTCGGCCCATTGCGCTCGCCGGCTCGGCGCGCAGGTTCCGGCGCAGGCGCTGGTGGCGCTCTACGACGGCTTGATCGCGCTGCGGCCCAGCACCGGCGCCCAGGTCAGCCGGGCCTGCGCGGTGGCCGATGCCGAGGGGCCGGCCTCGGGCCTGCGCGAACTCGACGCCCTGGCGCCGGCCGAGGTCGCCGACTACCAGCCCTTCTGGGCCGCACGCGCGCACCTGCTGGGCCGCAACGGCCAGGCGGAGGCGGCGCGCCGGGCCTACGCCCGCGCGACCGGCCTCAGCGCCAGCCCGGCGGTGCGCACCTGGCTGGCCGCCGCATCGGAGCGGCTCTGAGGCTCCGGGCGCGCCGCTGTCGTGCATCGCGCTTCGCGCAGAATGGGATGCGATGAAGGCCTTGTTGTTCAGCTTCTCCTGGCAGGAGTTGCGCCACCACCCGTGGCGCAACGCGGCCGCGGTCGTGGCCGTGATGCTGGGCGTGGCGCTGGCCTTCTCGGTCCAGTTGATCAATGCGTCCGCGCTCGACGAATTCTCGAGCGCAGTGCGTTCGGTCAACGGCCAGCCCGACCTCGAACTGCGCGCCGCCCAGGGCAGCTTCGACGAGGCCGTGTTCGCGCAGGTCGCACGGCATCCGCAGGTCGCGCTGGCGAGCCCGGTGCTCGAACTGCCGAGCGTCGCGCAGATCGGCGCGCGCCGGCTGCCGCTGCGGGTGGTCGGCGTCGACGCCCTCGCACTGCCGACCATCGCACCGGCCCTGATGCCGCGGCCCGCCGAAGGCGCCGACCGCTTGTCGCTGTTCGCGCCCGGCCAGGTGTTCCTGAACGCCGCCGCACGCAAGGCCATCGGCGACGAGGCCACGCAGCTGCAGCTGCGCGTCGGCACGCAATGGCAGTCGCTGCAGATCGCCGGCCAGGTCGCGGCCGGCGGTGCCGCGCTGGCGGTGATGGACATCGGCGCCGCGCAGGACCTGTTCGGCCGCGGCGGCCGGCTCACGCGCATCGACCTGCGGCTGGCGCCGGGCACCGGGCACGCAGACTTCATCCGCGCGCTGCAGCAATCGCCGGGCTGGCCGGGCGGCATCCAGATCGCCGAACCGGGCGATGCGGCCGAACGTGTCAGCAACCTGTCGCGCGCCTACCGCGTCAATCTCACGGTGCTGGCGCTGGTGGCCCTGTTCACCGGCGCCTTCCTGGTGTTTTCGGTGCTGGCATTGAGCGTCGCCAAGCGGGCGCAGCAGTTCGCCCTGCTCGGCGTGCTGGGGCTGACGCCGCGCGAGCGGCTGCGGCTGGTGCTGGCCGAGTCGCTGCTGCTCGGGGTGATCGGCAGCGCCGCCGGCATCGCGCTCGGCGCCGCGCTGGCCCAGCTGGCGCTGAAGCTGCTGGGCGGCGACCTGGGCGGCGGCTACTTCGACGGCGTGGCGCCGACGCTGCGCTGGAGCACCGGCGCCGCCCTCACCTACGGCGTGCTCGGCGTGCTCG